>NZ_CP051293.1:0-333500 GCF_013170805.1 Mesorhizobium sp. NZP2077
ATGCAGAGCGGCATCGAAAGGGAGCTTACGGGCGACCTCCCATTTCCTGGAACTTTGATCGGAGCAAACGAGATGGCGGTCTCCAGCGACGCGGAACAGAAGTTCGACCGGGTCAAGACGCAGTTGAAGGCGCGTCTGGGGGCTGAAGTCTATTCGAGCTGGTTCGGCCGCATGAAGGTCGCGGAGGCGTCCAGGGGCATTGTCCGCATCTCGGTGCCCACCGCGTTCCTGCGCTCGTGGATCAACGGCCACTATCTCGACCTCATCTCCGAACTGTGGAAGCAGGAGGATGCCGATCTCCTCAAGATCGAGATCGTGGTGCGCACGGCCACCCGCCAGGGGCGCAGCCATGCCGAACCGGAGCTGGCGCCGGCACGCAAGATGACACGACAGACGCAGACGGCGCTGGCCGCCGGTACTGTGAGCCCCGGCAGGGTGGAACGGCCTCCCGTGCCGCGCCCAGGTGCTGCGGTCGAGACCGAGTTCCGCCACAACGTGCTGGGATCCCCGCTTGATCCCCGCTACACGTTCGGCTCCTTCATCGAAGGCCCGTCGAACCGGGTGGCCTTCGCCGCCGCAAAGGCCGTGGCGGAATCGCAGTCGAGCGCCGTGCGTTTCAACCCGCTTTTCCTGCACGCGACCGTCGGGCTCGGCAAGACCCACCTGCTGCAGGCCATTGCGGCGGAATCGCTGAAGCAGAACCCCAAATCCCGCGTCGTCTATCTCACCGCGGAATATTTCATGTGGCGCTTCGCCACCGCGATCCGCGACAACAACGCGCTGACGCTCAAGGAGCAGTTGCGCGACATCGACCTCTTGATCATCGACGACATGCAGTTCCTGCAGGGCAAGTCGATCCAGCACGAATTCTGCCATTTGATCAACATGCTGCTCGACAGCGCCAAGCAGGTCGTCGTCGCCGCCGATCGGCCGCCGTCCGAGCTGGAATCGCTCGAGCCGCGTGTCCGCTCGCGCCTCAATGGCGGCGTCGCGCTCGAAATGTCGGCGCCCGATTTCGCCATGCGCCTCGGCATGCTCAAACTGCGCCTGGCCACGGCCAGGGTCGACGACGCATCGCTGGATATTTCCGACGAAATCCTCAACCACGTCGCCCGCACCGTGACCGGCAGCGGACGCGAACTTGAGGGCGCGTTCAATCAGCTGCTGTTTCGCCAGTCGTTCGAGCCGCAGATCACCATCGATCGCATCGACGAGATCCTCGGCCACATCTATCGCACCGGCGAGCCGAAGCGGGTCCGCATCGAGGATATACAGCGCATCGTGGCGCGCCACTACAACGTGTCGAAGACCGAATTGCTGTCCAACCGGCGTACCCGCACAATCGTCAAGCCACGGCAGGTAGCGATGTACCTGTCCAAGGTGATGACCCCGCGCTCCCTGCCTGAAATCGGGCGCCGCTTCGGCGGCCGCGATCACACCACGGTGCTGCACGCCGTGCGCAAGATCGAGGACCTTTCCGGCAACGACAACACGCTGGCACAGGAACTCGAGCTGCTGCGACGGCTGATCAACGACCAGGCCTGACCGGTCCGGCACAGGCAAGCCAGAACCACACTGGAATTCAATGGCTTGCCTGCCCGGCCGCGCCCCTGAAATGGGCTCGCGGCATCGGCCGGCGATGATCTGGATTCCTGATTCAGCGCATAGGCTGGCGGTCTTCTCGGCCTTTATCCCCAGAAAGCCCGCGCAGCTGGCTGGAACCGGTGGCGCGGGCTTGCGTTTGCTGGCTTTTTCCTGTCAGTTTACGCAGATTCTGAGCCTGTTCAGACCTTTCGCGGGGCGCCGCCAGCCGGAGACCCGCTCATCCTTTCAAGCGAGCCTGTTTCGTCATGCGTGTTATCCTGGAACGGTCAAATCTCCTGAAGTCGCTCAACCACGTCCACCGTGTGGTCGAACGGCGCAACACGATACCGATCCTGTCCAACGTGCTGCTCAGCGCCGAGGGCGCCAGCCTCGAAATGAAGGCGACCGATCTCGACCTGGAAGTGACGGAAGCGACGCCCGCCAAGGTGGAGCGCGGCGGGGCGACGACGGTTCCCGCGCATCTGCTCTACGATATCGTGCGCAAGCTCGCGGACGGCGCCGAGGTGATGCTGAAGACCGATGAGGACGGCAACGCCATGACGGTGACGTCGGGCCGCTCTAGCTTTCGCCTGCAGTGCCTGCCGCAATCCGATTTCCCCGAGCTTTCTGCCGGATCCTTCTCGCATATCTTCCGGCTCGACTCGGTCGCTCTGAAGGGTCTGATCGAAAAGACGCAGTTCGCCATTTCCACCGAGGAGACGCGCTACTATCTCAACGGCATCTACCTGCACACGCATGAGGTCGGTGGCAAGCTGAAGCTGCGCTCGGTGGCCACCGACGGTCACCGCCTGGCGCGCGCCGAAATCGACGCGCCGGCGGGTTCCGAGGGCATGCCGGGCATCATCATTCCGCGCAAGACGGTGAGCGAGCTGCAGAAGCTGGTCGACGATCCGGATGTTGCCGTGACCACCGAGCTGTCGGACACCAAGATCCGCTTCACCATCGGCAGCGTGGTCCTGACCTCGAAGCTGATCGACGGCACCTTCCCCGATTATCAGCGGGTCATTCCGACCGGCAACGACAAGAAGCTGATCCTCGACCGCCAGAGCTTTGCCGCAGCGGTCGATCGCGTCTCGACCATTTCCTCCGAACGCGGCCGTGCCGTGAAACTTTCGATCAGCGAAGGCCAGGTGACGCTTGCGGTCAACAACCCGGATTCGGGCAGCGCCACCGAGGAACTGGCGGCCGACTATTCTTCCGACCCGATCGAAATCGGCTTCAACGCCAAATATCTGCTCGACGTTGCCGCTCAGCTGACAGGCACGGAAGCCAAATTCATGCTGGCCGATGCCGGTTCGCCGACGCTGATCCACGACATGGCCGACGAGACCGCGCTTTACGTGCTGATGCCGATGCGGGTGTAGCCAGCGCTGCATCATCGATCCGGCTCTGCGGGGACCGGGGTGGAAACAATGGCGACTTCTACAGGCGGATAGCGGTTGCCGGCACAAACCCATATAAGTAAGCTTACACTTACTAATTTCCGCAATTATGCGACGCTGACGATCGATCTCGCACCGGGCGCCGTGGTGTTTTCCGGCGACAATGGTGCCGGCAAGACCAACCTCCTCGAAGCAATTTCCTTTCTGACGCCTGGGCGCGGCCTGCGCCGTGTGCCTTACGCCGATGTCGCACGCGAGGGCGGCGACGGCGGCTTTGCGCTGCACGCCCGGCTCGACGGACCCGACGGCCAGATCGAGATCGGCACGGGCATTTCGATCGGCGAAGGTGAAGGTGGCAGGCGAGTTCGCATCAACGGCGCGACGGCCCGATCGGCCGAAGACATGCTGGAGTGGCTGCGCGTGGTGTGGCTGACGCCGACCATGGATGCGCTGTTCACCGGACCGGCCGCGGATCGCCGGCGCTTTCTCGACCGGCTGGTGCTGGCGATCGACCCTGGCCACGGTCAGCGCGCGCTCGACTACGAAAAAGCGATGCGCGGCCGTAATCGTCTGCTTACCGAAGGTTCGCGGGATATCAGCTGGTTCGAGGCAATCGAGACACAGATGGCCGAAACCGGCGTCGCCATTGCGGCAGCGCGCGCCGAATTGGTGCGCCTGCTCGCCGCCATGATCGACAGGTTGCCCGACACGGGACCGTTCCCGCAGGCCGATATCAGCATTTCCGGCGATCTGGAAACCGAGGTTTCCACCGCGCCTGCGGTCGATGTCGAGGAGCGGTTCCGCCGGGCGCTTGCCGGTGGCCGCGATCGCGATCGGGCCGCGGGACGAACGCTCGAAGGCCCGCACCGTTCCGACCTCCTGGTGAGGCACCGGCCCAAGGCAATGCCGGCCGAACTCTGCTCGACCGGAGAGCAGAAGGCATTGCTGGTCGGCATCGTCCTGTCGCATGCCCGGCTGACCGGTGAGATGTCCGGCATGACGCCGATCTTGCTGCTCGACGAGATCGCCGCCCATCTCGACGGCGGACGACGCGCGGCGCTGTTTTCGATCCTTGAGGAATTGAACTGCCAGGCCTTCATGACGGGAACCGATGCCGCGCTGTTTTCCAGCCTCAAGGGGCGTGCGCAGTTCCTGACCGTCGACCACGGCACGGTTGGGCCAACCGAAGACGCCTGACAAGGTTTTTCAGCCGCTATATGGTCCTGATATGATCACTGCGCTCACCGCTGACGAAATCGAACGCTATGAACGCCACATCGTGCTGCCCGAGGTCGGCGGCGCGGGTCAGCAGAAGCTCAAGCAAGCGCGGGTCCTGGTGATCGGCGCCGGCGGACTGGGCGCGCCGGTGCTCGAATATCTTGCGGCGGCCGGCGTCGGCACGCTTGGCATCGTCGACGACGACACCGTGTCGCTCTCCAATTTGCAACGCCAGGTCATCCACGGCACCGATACGGTCGGCATGCTGAAAACCCTCAGCGCCAAGGCGGCAATCACCCGCATCAATCCCAATACGGCGGTCGAGACGCACGCACTGCGGCTGAGCTCGGACAACGCCTCTGCCCTCGTTGCCCGCTATGATATTGTCGTCGACGGTTCCGACAATTTCGAGACCCGTTATACGGTGGCTGACGCCTGTGCGAACGAGCGCAAACCGCTGGTGCATGCCGCCGTCGGCCGCTTCGACGGCTCGGTGACGGTGCTGAAGCCGTTCGAGAACGGCAAGGATGGCAAGCCGAACCCTGGCTATCGCGATCTCTTTCCCGAAGCCCCACCGCCTGGCCTGGTGCCATCCTGCGCCGAGGCCGGCGTGCTTGGCGCGCTGACCGGCGTCGTCGGCACGCTGCAGGCAATGGAGGCGATCAAGCTGATCACCGGTATCGGCGAGCCGCTGATCGGCCGGCTGCTGCTCTACGATGCGCTCTCCGCGCGCTTCGAAACGATCCGCTACGCCAGGCGCTGATCTTGGAGCGGACCATGCCCTTCTCCATCGACCGCATCCCGGCCGGTTTCGGCCGCTGGGACGAGGTGCTTGCCCTGATCATGAGTGCTTTCGCGTTCATGGACGGTGTCATCGACCCGCCATCCTCTGCCCATCTGCTCACCGTCGATGGACTGCGCGACAAGGCCGGGCGGGAGACGGGGTTCGTCGCCCTCGACGGCGACAGGATCGTCGGCTGCGTCTTTGCTCTTGAAAGGGCTGACGATCTTTATGTCGGCAAGCTCGCCGTCGCCCCAGACCGCCAGGGGCAAGGCATCGGCCGGCGGCTGATGCGGGCGGTCGAAGGCCTCGCGCTCGACCACGGCAAGGCGGCGTTGGAGCTGCAGACGCGCATCGAGCTCACCGCCAATCATGCCGCCTTTGCCCGGCTTGGCTTTCACGAAACCGCGCGGACGGTGCATGAGGGCCACGCCAGGCCGACCTCGATCACCATGCGCAAGGTCATTTCGTAAGCTTTTGCTTACATTTAAGCGAGGTCGTCAGGTTCTGAGCGGCAGCACACGATCCGGGGGACGGTGACCGTCAACGAATGCCCGGATGTTGATAATGACCTTCTCGCCCATGTCGATGCGGCCCTCAAGCGTCGCCGAACCCATATGCGGCAAAAGCACGACCTTGTTCCTGGCGGCGAGCTTGAGCAGCTTGGCATTGAGTGCCGGTTCATGCTCGTAGACATCGAGGCCGGCGCCGGCGATCTTGCCGTCCTGGATCAGCTTGACTAGCGCTTCCTCGTCGATGATGTCGCCACGCGCGGTGTTGACGATATAGGCCGTGGGCTGCAGCAGCGCCAGCCGCCGCGCCGACAAGAGATGGAAGGTCGCAGGCGTCGACGGACAATTGACCGAGATGATGTCCATGCGGGCCAGCATCTGGTCTAGGCTCTCCCAATAGGTCGCCTCCAGCCCGTCCTCGACCGCCGGCAGTACGCGATGGCGGTTGTGGTAGTGGATGGAAAGGCCAAAGGCCTTGGCCCGTCTGGCAACGGCGGTGCCGATGCGGCCCATGCCGACAATGCCCAGCCGCTTGCCCCAGATGCGCCGGCCAAGCATCCAGGTCGGCGACCAGCCGGCCCATTTCTTGTCGCCGGTGAGCACATTGGCGCCTTCCGCCAGCCGGCGCGGCACCGCCAGCATCAGCGCCATGGTCATGTCGGCGGTGTCTTCGGTCAGCACATTGGGCGTGTTGGTGACGGTGATGCCCCTCTTGGCCGCCGCCGCTACGTCGATCTTGTCGACGCCGTTGCCGAAATTGGCAATCAGCTTGAGGTTGTCGCCGGCCTGGGCGATCAGCGCGGCGTCGATCTGGTCGGTCACCGTCGGCACCAGCACGTCGGCTTCCTTGACCGCGGCGACCAGCTCCGGCTGTGTCATCGGCCGATCCTCGACATTCAGCCTGGCGTCGAACAGCTCGCGCATGCGGGTCTCGACTGGGTCGGGCAGCTTTCGCGTGATGACCACGAGAGGCTTCTTTTTGCCTGCCATTGTTTCCCTCGTTGAGACCTCTTTAACCAAGACCGGCGAAACTGAAAGCCGGTCGCGGTAGCCGATTTACCCATGTAACAAGCGGTGCCGCCGAAGACAAAGAAAAAGGGGCGCCGAGGCCGAGAGGCAAGCGCCGAAAGGAACGAAAGTGTCTGGTTTCGCGTCGCTTCGCCTGACCCTCAGCGCAGCATTTCTCGGCGCTCTCCTCTATTCCCCGCTGGCCGCGGCGCAGAGTGCGGCCGCGCCCGCCCAAAGCATCACGCTTGGGCCGAGCGGTCTGCCATTGCCGCGATTCGTCAGCCTGAAATCCGGCCGCGTCAACTCGCGCGTCGGCCCGGGCGCCAATTACTCGGTCGACTGGATGTATATGAAGGCCGGCCTGCCGATGGAAATCATCCAGGAATTCGACACCTGGCGCCGCGTGCGCGATGCCGACGGCTCGGAAGGCTGGATCAACCAGTCGCTGCTGTCGGGACGGCGCACCGCGATCATCGCGCCATGGCAGCGCGGCAAAGGCGCCCAGATCAATATGCTCAGAAGCCCCGACAAGGATGCCAGCGTGGTGGCGATCGTCGAGCCGGGCGTCATGGGCACGATCAAGTCCTGCGACGGCCAGTGGTGCGAAATGACGCTCGACGGCCACACCGGCTGGCTCGCCCAGGCGGCGGTCTGGGGCGCCTATCCCGGCGAGCGGGTCAAGGACTGAGGTGATTGCGCTTGTGCCCGATTCGGCCGAGGTGGGTTTCCTGAAAACCGCTTGACAGCTTCAGGCCGTAGCCCAGCGCACGGTCGATGGCGATGTGGGCGATCCAGATCAGCGCGACGGCGATTGCCACCGCATGGCCGGACAGGTACCCGACGAGCAGCAGCAGCACCGGTGGTATCAGGATGTGCAGGGCATTGTAGGCGATAGCACCGATGCGCGGCCCGCCGAGGTAGCCAAACATCGACAGGTCCGGCGCCAGGATGAGCACCGCGAAGAGCCACCAGGCAACGCCTGACCAAGCGTAGAAGACAACAGCGGCCACCGCCACAGCAGCCCATTCGAGCCTGACTATCAGGTCGAGGGGTTTCATTTCTGGCCGATTATTCTGGTTCCGCCGGTCGTTCCTGGCGCTTCAGCCTCAGCCTCACAACGATGTCGACATTGGCGATTTCCATGCCCTCGGGCGGCTCCGGCAGGTTGGTGACCGTCACCGGGCCATTGGCGATGTCGAAAATCCGGTTTTCACCTTCGATGTAGAAATGGTGGTGGTCGGAGGTGTTGGTATCGAAATAGGTCTTGGCACCCTCGACGGCGAGGATGCGCAGCAGCCCCGCCTGGGTGAACTGGTGGAGCGCGTTGTAGACTGTGGCCAGCGACACCGGCACGCCGGCGGCCAGCGCCTCCTCGTGCAGTTCCTCGGCCGACAAATGGCGGTCGCCTTTGGCAAAAAGCAGGTCGGCAAGCGCGATGCGCTGCCGTGTCGGCCTCAAGCCGGCTCCACGTACCCGCTTGTCCACAGCGACATTTTCCTTCCGGCAGCCCCGGTCCATCTGGTCTTCCAAGCTCACAGTCCCGCTTCAAGACACGCCCAGAATGGCAAAAAAATGAATGTCTGCCGAAACCGGACCCCTGTTGACATATATTCTGTCGTCCGAATGCGATCAATAGCGCGCATTGACCCGGGCAGACTGGCGGGTTAAGCGCAAACGCCGGTTTCCGGCCTGAAACAGATTGTGTTAGGACACCAACAACAAGGGCGCGCTACCGCCCGGACGATATGGGGACGAGATTGATGGCGGGTAAATCCAGCTACGACTACGAAGAATTGCTGGCCTGCGCCAGCGGCGAGCTGTTCGGAGAGGGCAATGCCCAACTGCCCTACCCGCCCATGCTGATGTTCGACCGCATCACCGAGATCAGCGAGACCGGCGGCGCCTTCGACAAGGGGTTCATCCGCGCGGAGTTCGACATCAAGCCGGACCTGTGGTTCTTTGCCTGCCATTTCATCGGCAATCCGATCATGCCAGGATGCCTCGGTCTGGACGCCTTGTGGCAGTTGACCGGCTTCTACCTCGGCTGGCTCGGCGAACCCGGCAAGGGAATGGCGTTGTCGACCGGTGAGGTCAAGTTCAAGGGCATGGTCACACCATCGGTCAAGAAGGTCGAGTATGGCGTGGATTTCAAGCGCGTGATGCGCGGCCGGCTGGTTCTGGGCATCGCCGATGGCTGGATGAAGGCGGATGGCGAGCCCATATATGCGGCGACGGACCTGAAGGTCGGTCTGTCCAAGCAGTCGGCGGTCGCTTGACCGCAGTCCTGGCCGACCCACTGGCCAGCATCCCTGGAAGGAGTTGCGAATGAGACGTGTCGTAGTCACAGGCCTCGGCATCGTGTCGTCGATCGGCAACAATGCCAACGAGGTGCAGACCTCGCTGCATGACGCCAGATCCGGCATCAGCTTTTCCGATTCCTTCGCCGAGCACGGCTTCCGTTGCCAGGTCTGGGGCGCTCCGACGCTCGACCCGTCCGCCATGATCGATCGCCGCGCGATGCGCTTCCTGAGCCGGGGTGCTGCCTGGAACCACGTTGCCATGGATCAGGCGATCGCCGATGCGGGCCTCGGCGAAAGCGACATCACCAATGAGCGCACCGGCATCGTCATGGGCTCGGGTGGCCCTTCCACCCGCACCATCGTCGAGGCGGCCGAAACGACGCTGAAGAACGGCAGCCCCAAGCGTATCGGCCCCTTTGCCGTGCCGAAGGCGATGTCGTCGACCGCGTCGGCAACGTTGGCCACATGGTTCAAGATCCACGGCGTCAACTATTCGATCTCGTCGGCCTGCTCGACCTCGGCGCATTGCATCGGCAACGCCTATGAGCTCATCCAGTGGGGCAAGCAGGATGTCATGTTTGCCGGCGGCCACGAGGATCTCGACTGGACGATGTCGGACCTGTTCGACGCCATGGGCGCCATGTCGTCGAAGTTCAACGACCGGGCTTCCGCCGCATCGCGCGCCTATGACACCAATCGCGACGGCTTCGTCATCGCCGGCGGCGCGGGTGTGCTCATCCTGGAGGAACTTGAACACGCCAAGGCGCGCGGCGCCAAGATCTATGCCGAGATCGTCGGCTACGGCGCAACCTCTGACGGCCACGACATGGTGGCACCTTCCGGCGAAGGCGCGGTCCGCTGCATGCGCCAGGCGCTGGCCACGGTTTCCACGCCGGTCGATTACATCAACACCCACGGCACCTCGACGCCGGTGGGAGACTCCAAGGAAATGGGCGCCATCCGCGAGGTGTTCGGCGAAAAGATGCCGTTCATCACCTCGACCAAATCGCTGACCGGCCATTCGCTGGGCGCGGCCGGCGTGCAGGAATCGATCTATTCCATCCTGATGATGCAAGGCGGCTTCATCGGCGAAAGCGCCCATATCGAGACCCTCGACCCCGAATTCGAGGGCATGCCGATCGTGCGCAAGCGCATCGACAACGCCAAGATCGACACCGTCCTGTCAAATTCCTTCGGTTTCGGTGGCACCAACGCAACGCTCGTTTTCCAGCGCTATTCCGCATAAGGCCTGCGTTTTTTCTAAAAGGATTGCCAGCCATGGACGGACTGATGAAGGGCAAGCGCGGGCTTGTCATGGGTGTCGCCAACGATCATTCGATCGCCTGGGGCATCGCCCAGAAATTGTCCGAACATGGGGCGGAGCTCGCCTTCACCTACCAGGGCGAGGCCTTCGGCCGCCGGGTCAAGCCGCTCGCCGACAAGCTCGGCGCCTCGCTGGTCGTGCCCTGCGATGTCGAGGACAGCGCTTCGGTCGCCGCCACGTTCGAGACGCTGGGCAACGCCTGGGGCGGACTGGACTTCGTCGTCCATGCCATCGGCTTTTCCGACAAGAATGAATTGAAGGGCCTTTACGCCGACACCAGCCGGGAAAATTTCGTCCGCACCATGGTGATCTCCTGCTACTCCTTCACCGAAGTGGCCCGCAATGCCGCCGCCCTGATGACGCAAGGCGGCTCGATGATCACGCTGACCTATGCCGGTTCGGTCCGCGTCATGCCGAACTACAATGTCATGGGCGTCGCCAAGGCCGGCCTCGAGGCCAGCGTGCGCTACCTTGCCAACGACTACGGTCCGCGCGGCATCCGGGTGAACGGCATCTCGGCAGGCCCGGTGCGCACACTGGCCGGCGCCGGCATTTCGGACGCCCGCCACATGTTCTCCTACCAGCAGCGCAACTCGCCGCTGCGCCGTACCGTGACCATCGACGAGGTCGGCGGCTCGGCGCTCTACTTGCTGTCCGACCTCGCCTCCGGCGTCACCGGCGAAATCCACTATGTCGATTCCGGCTATCACATCGTCTCGATGCCGACGCTCGATGAGTTGAAGCAGACGGGTGGTTAACCAGCCCTGAAACGGATCAAGGCGACACGCTTTGGGAAACCGTTTCGGGGAAATGGCCCATTTCCAGTAAAAAAATAATCTTCTCCAGTAAAATTGGATACATTCGCGGAAACTCATTTTAAGAGGATTTCCGCTATAGAGACCGGCAATCTGGGGACCTTTGAATGTCTGCCGTCAGCAACCCGAAGCGAACACCGGTGTTCCGACTGCTCACGATAGCGAGCTCGGGCATTGGCAGTTTCATCCTTGGCATCTGGGGTTTGAAGCTTGGCCTCGGCAGTGGTTTTGCCGGCATATCAGCGGACATGATGGTCGCCATCATGGCTGCGCTTTGCGCGCTGGCGGCGTCGGTGGCGGCAATGTCCTTCTTCGCCGGCGTCGATGAATCGGCGGATTTCGTCTTCAACGAAACCCATTTCGACAAGCTGACCGGGCTGCTGGCGCGTCCGGCGATGGTCGGCAAGATCGCCGAGGCGGCGTGCGCGACGAGCCGAACCGGGGAACCGATGTTCCTGATCGACATCGACATCGACCGTTTCAAGCACATCAACGACGCGATCGGCTACAGCCATGGTGATGAGCTGATCCGCGCCTTCACCAAGCGGCTGCAGGGCTGCGTGCCCGCACGCGCCCTGATAGGGCGCATCGGCGCCGGCGAGTTCGCCGTGCTGCTCCCGGATCATCAGATCCAGGGAACGCTGGAAAGCATGGTCGAAAGGCTCATCGACGAGATGATGGAGCCCTATGAACTCAGCAGCCATCAGCAATCGGTGGGTCTGTCGGTCGGTATCGTGGCCATGCCCAAGGATGGCGTCGATCCAGTCCTTCTCCTGCGCCGCTCCAACCTGGCGCTGCAGAATGCGCGCGCCAGCGGCGTCGGCAACTGGTCGGTGTTCGACAGCGAGATGGGGCGTGTCGCCGATTATCGCCAATGGGTCGAATCCGAACTGCACACCGCTTTCGAACGCGGCGACTTCGACCTGCACTATCAGCCGCAACTCGACCTGCCGACCGGCCGTATCGTCGGCTACGAGGCGCTGATCCGCTGGAACCATCCCGAACGCGGCATGATCCCGCCCATGGAGTTCATCCAGATCGCCGAGGAGACCGGGATGATCAACCCGATCGGCGAATGGGTTCTGCGCAAGGCCTGCAGCGATGCCCGCCATTTGCCGGAAGACTGTTTCGTCGCCGTCAACATCTCGCCGGTTCAGTTCATGACCAAGGATTTCGTCGGCATCGTGCGTGACACAATGCGGGCCACCGGCATCAAGCCGTCGCGGCTGGAGCTGGAAGTCACCGAGACGGCGATGATGCAGGACCGCGACCGCGCGGCCGCTATCCTGAAAGAGCTTGCTGACATGGGCATCTCCGTTGCCGTCGACGATTTCGGCACCGGCTATTCCAATCTGAGCTACCTGATCGATTTCTCGTTCGGCAAGCTGAAGATCGACCGCTCCTTCGTCAGCCGCATCGATACCGATTCCAGCTCCGGCGCCGTCGTGTCGACTATTGTCGGGCTTTCGCGTGCACTCGGCGTCAGCATCATTGCCGAAGGCGTCGAGACCGAGAACCAGGCGACTTTGCTGCGCGCCGCCGGCTGCGAGGTGGTGCAGGGGTACCTGTTCGGCCGTCCGGCGCCGCTCAAGTTCAGCGCTGGCGACGGATATGCCACCGACGAGGTCCGGCGCGTCGCCAATCTGCACTGAGCGCGATACGCATCGTTTCAGCGCCGCGCAGAAAACACCTTGAACATACCGTCGCGGACGAGTTCCGCGTGGCTGGCAAAGGCGGCCGACAGCACGGGCTCGTAGGGAAGCTGGCGGTTGGCGACCATGAACAGCCTGCCACCGGGCTTCAACGCCTTGGCTGCCGCGCGGATCATGCCGGCGCCGATCTCCGGCTCCGCCGCACGGCTGCGGTGGAAGGGCGGGTTCATGGCGATGACGTCGTAGCGGTGCTCGACCGGCTCGGCGAGCAGATCCGTCCAGACGAAGCCTTGCGCCACGGTGTTGGCGAGGTTGCCCTTGGCCGCCTCCAACGCGTCGAAATCCGCCTCGTAGAGATCGAGTCCCGTCATCCCAGGTGAGCGTGCTGCGACCTCGGCCGCCACATAACCCCAGCCGGCGCAGAAATCGGCGATGTTGCCGCGCAGGTCTTTGGGCAGGTTGTCGACCAGCAGTTTCGACCCTGTATCGACGCGATCGAAGGAGAACATGCCGGGTGCGGTGTGGAACCGGCCATCGACCAGTTGCCCGGGATTGGCGGCGCGAAGTGCCGCGGCAGCATGCATGTCCACCGGGCGGCGCAGCCAGAAGGCGATGCCGTGATATTTCGGCATATGACCGTCGAGCGGCACAAGCTCGTCGACGCGCTTGCGCAGACTGGCAATGCCATCGTCCTTGCCGCCGGCAATGACAACCAGCCCGCCTGGCGCCACGCGCTCGAGGGCGTCAGCGATGCGCAGTTCGTTCTGGCCACGATGACGGCCGGCAAACACAAGCGCCATATCAAAGCCGCTGCCTTCCGCTTGCGGGGTGACGGCGGGACCAGATGCCTGCAGCGCGCGAAAGTACGGCCGGAAGCCTTGCACGAGGTGGAGCTCGGCCTCGAAGCCTTCCGGCAGGCGAAAGCCTGGCTCGGCGCCGAGGAAAAGGATGCGCTCGCCCTTTCGCGGCAAGGCAAGAGCCTCGGCCTCGAACGGATGGAAAAGCGTCTTCAGCGCCTCAGCGGACATTCCCTCTACCTTCCAAACGAGAACGGGCGCGACCTAAGCCGCGCCCGCTCCGATTTCCTGTCAGACCGCTCAGGCGGCGTTTTCTTCGCCTTCGGTCTTCTTGTCGCGAGCGAGTTCCTTGCCGGTGGCCTGGTCGACGACCTTCATCGACAGGCGGACCTTGCCGCGCTCGTCGAAGCCCATCAGCTTGACCCAGACCTTGTCGCCTTCCTTGACGACGTCGGAGGTCTTGGCGACCCGGTCGTTGGCGAGCTGCGAGATGTGGACGAGGCCGTCACGCGGACCGAAGAAGTTGACGAAGGCGCCGAAGTCGGCGGTCTTGACGACCGTGCCTTCGTAGATTTCGCCGACTTCCGGCTCGGCAACGATGGTGTGTATCCACTTCTTGGCCGCCTCGATCTCCTTGGCGTTCGACGAAGCGATCTTGACCGTGCCGTCGTCTTCGATGTTGATCTTGGCGCCGGTCTTCTCGACGATCTCGCGGATGACCTTGCCGCCCGAACCGATGACGTCGCGGATCTTGTCGGTCGGGATGTGCATGACCTCGATGCGCGGTGCGAACTCACCGAGTTCGGGGCGGGCGCCGGTCAGGGCATGCGCCATTTCACCGAGGATATGGAGACGACCGTCCTTGGCCTGGCCAAGCGCGATCTTCATGATCTCTTCGGTGATGCCATCGATCTTGATGTCCATCTGCAGCGAGGTGATGCCACCTTCGGTGCCGGCGACCTTGAAGTCCATGTCGCCGAGGTGATCCTCGTCGCCAAGGATGTCGGAGAGCACGGCGAAGCGCTCGCCTTCCTTGATCAGGCCCATGGCGATACCGGCAACGGGCTTCGCCAGCGGCACGCCGGCATCCATCAGCGCCAGCGAGGTGCCGCAGACGGTAGCCATCGACGACGAACCGTTGGACTCGGTGATCTCCGAGACGACCCGCAGCGTGTAGGGGAACTGGTCAGCGCTCGGCAGCATCGGACGGATAGCGCGCCAGGCGAGCTTGCCATGGCCGATTTCGCGGCGGCCCGGCGAACCCATGCGGCCGGTCTCACCGACGGAGTAGGGAGGGAAGTTGTAGTGAAGGAGGAACTTCTCCTTGTACATGCCGGTCAGCGAATCGACATACTGCTCGTCCTCGCCGGTACCGAGTGTGGCAACGACCAGCGCCTGGGTCTCGCCGCGGGTGAACAGCGCCGAACCATGGGTGCGCGGCAGAACGCCGACTTCGGAGACGATCTTGCGAACCGTGCTCAGGTCGCGACCATCGATGCGCGAGCCGGTGTCGAGGATGTTCCAGCGCACGACCTTGGCCTGCAGTTCCTTGAACACGGAGCCAATCTGTTCGGAGGTGTACTTGGCGTCTTCACCTTCGGCCGGAGCAAACGCGGCCTTGACCTTCGCCTTGACAGCGTCGACGGCGGCGTAGCGCTTCTGCTTGTCGACGTTCTTGTAGGCAGCGCTGAGCTCGTCGCCGACGATCTTCAGCATCTCGGCTTCAAGCGCGGAATAGTCCGGCGCGGTGAAGTCGCGCGGCTCCTTGGCGGCAACTTCGGCCAGCTTGATGATGGCGTCGATCACCGGCTGGAAGCCCCTGTGGCCGAACATGACGGCGCCGAGCATCAGCTCTTCGCCAAGTTCCTTGGCTTCGGACTCGACCATCAGCACGGCGTCGGCGGTGCCGGCGACGACGAGGTCGAGCTTGGATTCCTGCATCTCGTCGACATGCGGGTTGAGCACGTATTCGCCATTGATGTAGCCGACGCGTGCGCCGCCGATCGGGCCCATGAAGGGAACGCCCGACAGGGTCAAAGCGGCCGACGTGGCGACGATCGACAGGATGTCAGGATCGTTCTCGAGATCGTGCTGGACGACGGTGACGACGATCTGGGTGTCGTTCTTGTAGCCAGCGGCGAAGAGCGGACGGATCGGGCGGTCGATGAGACGGGAAACCAGCGTTTCCTTTTCGCTCGGACGGCCTTCGCGCTTGAAATAGCCGCCCGGGATCTTGCCGGCGGCATAGGTTTTTTCCTGGTAGTTGACGGTCAGCGGAAAGAAATCGAGGCCGGGCTTGGGCTCCTTCATCGAAACGACGGTGGCCAGAACCTTGGTCTCGCCGTAGGTGGCGAGCACAGCGCCGTCAGCCTGACGCGCGATCTTGCCGGTTTCGAGGATGAGCGGGCGACCGCCCCATTCGATTTCCACTTTGTGCTGATTGAACATATCTTGTCCTTTATATGAGGAAGGACCGCGCCGTTTCAGCGTGCGCGGGTGCCCTTTCCTCTGGCTTCCTTTCTCGGGCAGCCACGGGCAAGACAACGGGAGGCTCGGGTTTCATCGGCACTATGGCCATACGAGCGTCCTGCAATCCTGCCCCATGACCGTCCATGGGTGGCTTAGAGTGGCCCTCTGCACGCTCTAAGCCGGATATGGCCAATCGATCGACTGGCCTGCGCATGACCCCGAAACCCACGGCTTACGGAACGCGTCATGCGCAAATTCACCTGTTGGAGCGTCCGTCCGGCATCCGGAGGGGTGCGCGGCGCTCCAGTCCTGCATTCGAGATCGGATCGGTCCGGGGCTCGAATGCGCGACCGGCGGACTCCCTGTGGGAGCCCGCCGGTCAATTCGTCAACGACGCAGACCGAGCTTCTCGATCAGTGTCTGATAGCGCGCGTCGTCCTTGCGCTTGAGATAATCAAGCAGGCTGCGGCGCTGGGACACGAGAGCGAGCAGACCACGGCGGGAATGGTTATCCTTCTTGTGGTCCTTGAAATGGTCGGTCAGGTTCTTGATGCGCTCGGAAAGGATGGCCACCTGGACTTCCGGAGACCCGGTATCGCCCTTGGCGGTTGCGAATTCACCCATCAATTCCTGTTTGCGCTCGGCAGTAATCGACATCGTGTTTTTCCTTATCTGTTTGAGGAAACGGGTCGCCCTCAGCCGGGATGTCGTCCAGCAGGGGCCGGTGCAAGCAAAGCGTCGTGGCGCTATGCTGCGGCGCATATAGTGCAATTCCCGGCAAAACACCAGCCCAATTCACCAAGCCGGCTTTTCACGCCAAAACGGCAAATTTTCCGCTTTTAAAGCCACTTCTTCCGCTTGAAGAAGACGATCAGCCCGACAGCAACGGCCAGCATGAACAGCAGCGAAGCCGGATAGCCATAATAGGACTTCAGTTCCGGCATATTCCACGGCGAACTCTCGGGGTCGAAATTCATGCCCCATACACCAACCAGGAAGGTGAGCGGCATGAAGATCACCGAGACGATGGTCAGGTAGGAGATGACGTCGTTGGTGCGCGCCTGGCTCAGCGACAGATGCATTTCGATCAGGCCGGTCAGCATGTCGCGCTGGTTCTCGACCAGCTCGATCAGCCGCAGGGCATGGTCGAGCGTGTCGTTGAAGAAGATCTTGGTCTCGGCCTTCACATAGGGCACGTCGTTGCGGATCAGCGTCGCCAGCGCGTCGCGCATTGGCCACAGCACGCCTTTCAGCACATTGGCGTCGCGCCGCAATTCGTGCAGCTGCCGCATTTGATGCTTGTGCGTCGTGTTCAGCATCTGGTCCTCAATGCCGTCGACCATGTCGCTCGCCGTCTCGATTGGCGGAAAATAGCTGTCGACGATGGCGTCGATCAGCGCGTAGGCCAGATAGTCGGCACCGCGCGAACGCAACCGGTTGGGCAGCGAGGCGGCAATGCGCTTGCGCACGGGATCGAAGGGATCGCCTTCGCGCTCCTGGAAGGTGACGACGAAATTCTTGCCGAAGAACACCGCGATCTGCTCATAGCGATGCCCCTTAACGTCGTCGATCATACGCATGACGACGAAGGCATGGTCTTCGAAGAAATCGACTTTCGGCCGCTGGCCGGTGTTGACGACATCTTCCAGCGCCAGCGGGTGCAGGCTGAAGATCCGTCCGATCTCCTCGATCAACTGGATGTTGGCGAGGCCCGTGCAATCCAGCCAGACGACCGGCCAGCTGTCGCAATGGGTGTTGAGGTCATCGATGCTGGCATTGTCGATGGTCTCGAATTTTTCCGGTGAGATCAGCGTCAGCCTGAGCTCGGAGCGGCGCGCCGCAGGATCGGCGATCAGCGTGCCCGGCGAAGCGCCGACCGGCGGCCGCCGCGTTTTCACCGGCGCCCGCTTCTTCACCGCCTCGGCCTTTGCCATGTGTCCCTCGAGCGTAGAGTCGACGTGAAGTTAGCCGAGGGCTGTCACCCGGCAAAGACCCGCTTGGGCTTGAACATGCCTTGTTCGATCGCGCCGATGGCAACCAGCTTGCCGCGTGCCGTCGCGCAGGCTTCTTCCGCCTCGACCGGCGCATCGCGGCCACGAATGATGACCGGATTGCCAAGCCGGATCTTTGTCGCCGCATCATCGCTGATGGCGATCTGCGGCAGGCAGTCGAGAGCCGCTGAGGTATCGACAAGAAGCGCGTCGATCGCGCCGAAGTCTACCGGCACTTCAATTGCATCGGCATCGTCGGCAGACTGAGGCTTGTCCTCACCTTGGGCGCCGAAGCGAGCCGCCTCGAGTTCGGCGATGGTGACGAAATCCTCCGGCGTGAACGGCTCGACCTCGACCCGGCGCAGGTTGGAAATATGGCCGAAGCAGCCGAGGTCGCGGCCCATGTCGCGGGCCAGCGAGCGCACATAGGTGCCCTTGCCGCATTCAACCTCGAAAACGGTGTCGTCGGCGTGATGCTCGATGATGTCCAGACGCCCGATCTCGATCTCGCGCGCGGGAATGTCGACCGTCTCGCCTTCGCGGGCGAGATCATAGGCGCGTTCGCCCGCGATCTTGATGGCCGAGAATTGCGGCGGCGTCTGCATGATGACGCCGGTGTATTTCGCCAGCAGCGCCTTGATCTCGGCTTCCGCCGGACGCAGGTCGGAACTCTTCGTCACCGGCCCTTCAAGATCGTCGGTGGAGCGCTCCTGCCCCCAGGCAACGGTGAAGCGGTAGATCTTGGCGCCGTCCTGCACATAAGGCACGGTCTTGGTGGCTTCGCCGAGCGCGATCGGCAGCATGCCTGACGCCAGCGGATCGAGCGTACCGGCATGGCCGGCCTTTTCCGCCTGGAACAGCCATTTGATCTTGGAGACGGCCTCGGTCGAGCCCATGCCGACCGGCTTGTCCAGCACCACCCAGCCCGAGATCGGCCGGCCCTTTTTCTTGCCTCGACGCCCCATTATTCGTCGTCCTTGATGTCTTTGGCCTTGTCGTCGTTGTTCTGGTCGTCGGGACCCAGATCACGCGCCACCTCGGGCGACTTCAGGAGATCGTTGATCCTGGCGAAATTGTCGAAGGAGGTGTCGAGCTTGAAGCGGAACTCCGGCATGAACTTCATCTGCCGCAGTGCGCCGGAGACACGGCCACGGACGAATTTCGCATGCTTGTTGAGCGCCTCGATTACCGCATCGGCATCCTTGGCACCAAGCGGCGAGACGAAGGCGGTTGCGACCCTGAGGTCGGGCGACATGCGCACTTCAGAGACCGAAACCACGGTATTCTCGATCAGCGGATCGATGATCTCGCCGCGCTGCAAGGTTTCGGAGAGCGCATGGCGCACCTGTTCGGCAACGCGCAGCATACGCTGGGACGGGCTGGATGTGGTTGGACGGGGCATTTTTCTCAATCCTGAAAGCGTGAGGCGCGGGATAGGACCGTGCCGCATGTCTCACATGTCAGCGCACCGGGCCGAAATCGAATTCGGTTTCGAAAAGCACGATGCGCTATTTCACAATAAACTCCAGGCGGCGGTCATTCGACCACCGCCTGGCATGGACAAGTCACGCGAACTCAGAGCGTCCGGGTCACCATCTCGACGCGGAAGCACTCAATGACGTCGCCGACGCGCATGTCCTCGTAGTTCTGGAAGGCCATGCCGCACTCCTGGCCGCCGGGGACTTCCGAAACCTCGTCCTTGAAGCGCTTCAGCGTCTTCAGCGTGCCTTCGTGGATGACGACGTTGTCGCGGATCAGACGCACGCCCGCGCCGCGTTCGACCTTGCCTTCGGTGACACGGCAGCCGGCGATCTTGCCGACCTTGGTGATGTCGAAGATCTCGAGGATCTCGGCATTGCCGATGAAGGTTTCGCGACGCTCCGGCGACAGCAGGCCCGACAGAGCCGCCTTCACATCATCCACGAGGTTGTAGATGATCGAGTAATAGCGGATCTCGATGCCCGCGGCTGCGGCCGCGGCACGTGCCTGCACGTTGGCACGGACGTTGAAGCCGATGATCGCCGCACCCGACGTTTCCGCCAGGGACACATCGCTTTCGGTGATGGCGCCGGCGCCGGCATGGACGATACGTGCACGCACCTCGTCGGTGCCGAGCTTGTCCAACGCAGCGTTGATGGCTTCGATCGAACCCTGCACGTCGCCCTTGATGACCAGCGGGAATTCCTTCAGTCCGCTCGTCTGCAGCTGCGACATCATCTGTTCGAGCGAGCCGCGCTGGCCGGCATGCTTGGCCACCGCCTTCTCGCGTGCCAGACGCTGGCGATATTCGGTGATCTCGCGGGCGCGGGCCTCGTTGTTGACCACGGCAAAGCGGTCACCGGCCTGCGGGGTTCCCTGAAGGCCGAGCACCTCGACCGGCATTGCCGGCGGCGCTTCCTTGATCTGTTCGCCGCGATCGTTGACCAGCGCGCGCACGCGGCCCCATTCGTTGCCGGCAACAAGGATGTCGCCGGGCATCAAGGTGCCGGTCTGCACCAGCACGGTGGCAACGGGGCCACGGCCCTTGTCGAGCTGCGCCTCGATGACGACGCCCTCGGCGGTACGGTCCGGATTGGCCTTCAGGTCGAGGATTTCGGCCTGCAGCAGGATCGCCTCGAGCAGCTTGTCGAGATTGGTGCCCTTGGTCGCCGATACTTCGACGTCCAGCACTTCACCACCCATCGATTCGACGAAAACCTCATGGCGCAGCAGTTCGGAGCGAACTTTCTGCGGATCCGCGTCATGCTTGTCGATCTTGTTGATCGCCACGATGATCGGAACGCCGGCCGCCTTGGCATGGCTGATTGATTCGATCGTCTGCGGCATGACGCTGTCATCGGCCGCCACCACCAGGATGGCGATGTCGGTGGCCTGGGCGCCGCGGGCGCGCATCGCCGTGAAGGCGGCGTGGCCGGGCGTGTCGATGAAGGTGATCTTGTGACCATTCTTCTCGACCTGATAGGCACCGATATGCTGGGTGATGCCGCCGGCTTCACCGGAGACGACGTTGGCATTGCGGATAGCGTCGAGCAGCGAGGTCTTGCCATGGTCAACGTGGCCCATGATGGTCACGACCGGCGGACGCGACACCAGGTCCTCGCTATTGTCGGCGATGTTGAACAGGCCTTCCTCGATGTCGGACTCGGCAACGCGGCGGACCGTATGACCGAATTCGGTGGCGACCAGCTCGGCCGTGTCGGCGTCGATGACGTCGCCCGGCTTCAGGATCTGGCCCTGCTTCATGAAGTACTTCACCAGATCGACCGCACGCTCGGACATGCGCTGGGCCAGTTCCTGGATGGTGATGGTCTCCGGCAGGATCACTTCGCGCATGACTTTCTCGCGCGGCTCATTGTGCATCGCGCGTTTGAATTTTTCCTGGCGACGACGCATCGACGACAGCGAACGGGCCCGCGCATCCTCGTCGGATAGCGCGGAATTCAGCGTCAGCTTGCCACGGCGGCGGTCTTCCTCGCTCTTGGTCGGCTTGGCCGGACGCGCTACTTCGGGCGTGACCAGACGGCGCACTGGCGCACCGGCTACAGCCCGCTTCGGCTTGACCTCTTCCTCGTCATCGGCGGTTGCCAATTCAGCGGCTTGCGGCGCGCGGCGGCGCGCCTCTTCCTCGGCGCGGCGGCGGGATTCGGCCTCGGTCTGCAGCCGTGCCTCTTCCTCCGCCTGGCGGCGCGCGGAGTCCTCGCGTTCGCGCTTGCGGCGCTCTTCGTCATCGGCGCGGCGCTTGGCATCTTCGGCGGCGCGCTGACGGTCTTCGACCTCGCGGACCTTCGAGCCCTCAAGCGCCCTGCGGCGGGCTTCCATCTCGCTGCGCGACAGCTCGTTCAGCACCATACCGCCGCGTTCGACCGGGGCTCGTGGCGGCGGAGGAGGAGGTGGTGGCGCCTTTGGCGCTTCCTGTACGACAGGCGCGGCCACAACCACCGGCTTCGGTGTGAAGACGGGAGCGGCGACCGGCTCCGGCTTGTCGCCGGGCATCGAAAATTTGCGCTTCTTGGTTTCGACGACGACCTGCTTGGTGCGGCCGTGCGAGAAGTTCTGACGCACAGTGCCCTGCTCCATGCCGGGGCGCTTCAGCGTCAAGGTCTTCTTCGGCGTCACACTCAGCGTATTGTCGTCGCCCGATTTCGTATCGCTCATTCCATATCCTCTGCGGGCTCATCTTCGTCAGCAACGGCCGCAAGCATTGCCAGATCGTCCGGGGTACCGCCCCGATATCGGTCGAGCGCAACCATGCGCTTCTGGACCGCCTTACCCGCGTCTCCCGCGAGGACGGCAGCATGTATCACATTTGTGCCCCCCAATGCCAAGCTCAACTCGGCCTCGGAGAAAAGTTTGTAGGCAAGGATGGAAGGGCCGCCGAGATGGACGGTCGCCCGTCGCGCCTGGCTGATCTTGCGCACGCCGTCGTCGGACGCTTCGGTTGCGTGGAGCACGAAAAGCGCCAGCCCGCCGCGCACCGCACTCTCTACCTTGGTAGCACCAAGAGAAATTGCGCCTGCCTTGCGGGCGAGACCAAGCATGCCCAGAGCGGATCTGGAAAGCAGCCCATCGACCATGCCGCCAAGATCCGGCGGCACAACCACCTGTGCCTTGAAGGCGCGGGCAAAGAGGTTCTTGGCCGCCGCCTTGTCAATATGTAGGCGGTCGGCGCTCACCCAGCAACCACGGCCGGGCAGATTTCTCTTGAGATCAGGAACGACGGCCGAATCCGGGCCGACGACGAACCGGATCAATTCATCCGGTTCGGCCTGTTTGCGTGTAACGATGCAGGTGCGATCGTTCATCTCGTCCAGGGGCGGGTTCTGTGCGATGCGGTTTCACCTCACGCACCAACGGCTTCGTCAGCCGACACTTCTTCGGCTGCAAGCTCGTCTTCGGTGATCCAGCCGGCCCTGAGGCGGGCATTGAGAACCATCTGCTCGGCATCGGCGCGCGACACGCCGTGATTGGCGAGCACGCCCGGGAATACCTTGGTCTCGCCGTCCTTGCGTTCCTTCCAGCCGGTCAGGTCGTCGGCGGCATAGCCGGCGAAATCCTCGATGGTCTTCACGCCGTCCTCGCCGAGCGTCACCATCATGGCGGTGGTGATGCCGGGGATCTCGCGCAATTCGTCCGTGACGCCCAGTGCCTTGCGCTTGTCGTCGTGCTCGGCCTCGATCTTCTCCAGATACTCGCGAGCGCGGGTCTGTATTTCCGAAGCGGTGTCTTCGTCGAAGCCGTCGATCGAAGCGATCTCGCCGGAGTCGACATAGGCGACTTCCTCGACGCTGGTGAAGCCTTCGGAGGCCAGCACCTGGCCGACCATCTCGTCGACATCGAGGGCTTCCATGAACAGCGCCGAGCGCTCGACGAATTCCTTCTGGCGGCGTTCGGATTCCTCGGCCTCGGTCAGGATGTCGATGTCCCAGCCGGTGAGCTGCGAGGCGAGACGCACGTTCTGGCCGCGGCGGCCGATGGCCAGCGACAGCTGATCGTCGGGAACCACGACTTCGATGCGCTCGGCGTCCTCGTCGAGCACGACCTTGGCGACTTCCGCCGGCTGCAGCGCATTGACGATGAACGAGGCGGCCGAAGGCGACCACGGAATGATGTCGATCTTCTCGCCCTGCAATTCGCCGACGACGGCCTGGACGCGGCTGCCGCGCATGCCGACGCAGGCGCCAACCGGATCGATCGAACTGTCGCGCGAGATGACGGCGATCTTGGCGCGCGAGCCCGGGTCGCGGGCGACCGACTTGATCTCGATGATGCCGTCATAAATCTCCGGCACTTCCATGGTGAAGAGCTTGGCCATGAACTGCGGATGGGTGCGCGACAGGAAGATCTGCGGGCCGCGCTGCTCGCGGCGCACGTCGTAGACATAGGCGCGGACGCGGTCGCCATATTTGTAGTTCTCACGCGGAATCAGCTCGTCGCGGCGGATGATCGCCTCGCCACGGCCGAGATCGACGATGACGTTGCCATATTCGACGCGCTTGACGGTGCCGTTGACGATTTCGCCGATGCGGTCCTTGTATTCGTCGTACTGGCGGTCACGCTCGGCCTCGCGCACCTTCTGCACGATGACCTGCTTGGCCGACTGGGCGGCGATGCGGCCGAAATCCATCGGCGGCAGCTGTTCGGCGATGAAGTCGCCGAGCTGGGCGTCGGGATTGCGCTCGCGGGCCGAGGAAATGGCGATCTGCGTGGCGTAGTCGTCGACCTTTTCGACCACTTCCATCAGCCGCTGCAGCTTCATCTCGCCGGTGTTCGGGTTGATGTCGGCGCGGATGTTGGTTTCCTGGCCATAACGCGAGCGCGCCGCCTTCTGGATCGCATCGGCCATGGCGGCGATGACGATCGACTTGTCGATCGACTTTTCACGCGCGACCGCGTCGGCAATCTGCAGCAGTTCAAGTCTATTGGCGCTTACAACCATGTTTTTTCTCCCGAGCCTGTTTGCCGGACTTTTACGCCCGGCAGCTCAATCAACTTTCCTGTTCGTGTTCTTCCGTGGCGTCCGCTCCCGTACCCTCGGGCACGTCGTCGTCCGGCTCGCCGCGACGTTTCTTGGCTTCCTTGCGCGCCCTGTTGTCCTTCGACAACGCATCGCGGATGAGGTCGTCGGTCAGGATCAGCCGGGTTTCGGCGATGGCGTCATAGGGGACGCGCACTGTCGGCTCCTCGCCATAGGCCGCCTTGTCGCGCTCGATCAGCACATCGTTCTCACTCGCCTCGGCGATCTTGCCCTTGAAGCGCTTGCGATCAGCGACGACGACCGATGTTTCCATCTTCACCAGATGACCGGTCCAGGTGACGAAATCCGATTTGCGGACCAGCGGCCGGTCGATACCGGGCGAAGAGACCTCGAGATGATAGGCCTTTTCGATCGGATCATCGACGTCGAGCGCCGGCGACACCGCGCGGCTGACCTCTTCGCAATCCTCGACGGTCATGGTGCCGTCCTCACGCTCGGCCATGATCTGCAGCGTCAGCCCGTTCTGGCCGGACAGATGCACGCGCACAAGGCGAAAGCCGATGCCGCGCAGCACCGGTTGGACGATCAACGCAATGCGCGCATCGATGCCGCTTTCGCGGATGATGCGGTCGTCACCTTCGCTTGCCGTTGCAGTCATCAACTACCTGTCGTTCGTTTCGAACCTATCGGCAGGTAATAAAAAAGAGCGGGACCGGGTGGACCCACTCTTCGTCATACCGACCAAGAATTTGAGGCTGATATAAACGAACACGGCCCGTGTTTCAAGCCCGCCGTGGCGGGCCGGCAAAAGCCCTGACAGCATCAGCATTGCTCCAGGCGCATGGCCGCCATGCGGCAATCCCCCTGTGAGAGCCGGCATAGCGCTCTTATTTGTTAGCCACGACACGAATTGAACGGGCACACGGTGGCGTGCGAAAGGACAAGATCATGGGCAACCGCAGACTATTTTCCGCGTTGGGCAATCTCTTCACCACATTCGGTAGCGCGGTCACCGCGCCGCGTGCCATGGAAGCCGGCCGTAAGCCGCGCTCCGACGATTTGCGCACGCTCGGCATGGATCCGGCAATTTTCAACAGAATCGGCCGTTTCTGAAAGTCCGGTGGAAGGCGCCGTGTTGGCGCCTATGTCCTGACAAAGGTCATATAGGCGGGCCGCCGGCCCTCGCGAACGGCCTTCGCCTCGTAACGCGTGCCCGGCCAGCCATCGTAAGGGCGGTGCCAGTCCGCCGCTTCGGCGGCCTGCCATGCGAAGGCGCCATGCGCCCGGCAATGCAGCAAGGTCCAGTTTACATAGGTGTCGATATCGGACGCGAAGCGGAATTTTGAACCCGATTTCAAGACGCGCGCGAAACGGTCGAGATTGACCGGGCTGACGAAACGCCGCTTCCAGTGCTTCTTCTTCGGCCAGGGATCGGGATAAAGAAGGTCGATGCCGTCGAGCGAGGCCGGCGGCAGCCAGTCGAGCAGCCGGGTGGCATCGTCGTCGTGGACCCTGAGATTGGCCAGCGGCCTTGCCCGCACCGCCATCATCATCTTGGCCATGCCGTTGACGAAGGGCTCGACGCCGATGAAGCCTGTCGTCGGCGCCTCGATCGCCCGGTGCAGAAGATGCTCGCCGCCGCCAAAGCCGATCTCGAGTCGCACGGCCGAAACATCTGTCTCAAACAGAGTGCGCAGATCCGACGGCGCTTCGGCCGTCAGATCCAGCCGGTAGGCGCCAAGCCCGCTTTCCAGAGCCGCTGCCTGCTGCGGGCGAACGGGCTTGCCGCGCCGGCGACCGAAAAAAGCTTCGGTCGCACGGCTTGGCCTGTCTTGCGGGCTCATGTGGTCGCAGGTCCGTCGTGGCGCTCAGGCCGCGACGGCATCCTTGAGCGCCTTGGCGAGATCGGTCTTTTCCCAGGAGAAAGACCCGTCACGGCCAGCCTTGCGGCCGAAATGGCCGTAAGATGACGTCTTGGCGTAGATCGGCTTGTTGAGGTCGAGATGGCGGCGGATGCCTGACGGTGACAGGTCCATCACCTTTCGCAACGCATCCTCGAGCTTTGCCTCGTCGACCTTGCCGGTGCCGTGCAGGTCGACATAGACCGACAGAGGCTGGGCGACGCCGATGGCGTAGGAAAGCTGGATGGTGCAGCGGTCGGCAAGCTTCGCCGCCACGACATTCTTGGCCAGATAGCGCGCCGCATAGGCCGCCGAACGGTCGACCTTGGTGGTGTCCTTGCCGGAGAATGCGCCGCCGCCATGCGGTGCCGCGCCACCATAGGTGTCGACGATGATCTTGCGGCCGGTCAGTCCGGCATCGCCGTCCGGGCCGCCGATGACGAACTTGCCGGTCGGATTGATGTACCACATGCAATCGTCGGCAATCTTGAGGTCGCCCAGTGCCTCGCGGATGTAGGGTTCCACGACCTTGCGCACCTTCTTCGAATCCCAGGTCGCGTCGAGATGCTGGGTCGACAGCACGATCTGCGTTGCCTCGGCAGCCTTGCCGTCGATATAGCGGACAGTGACCTGGCTCTTGGCGTCCGGTCCGAGCTTGCCGGCCTCGCCATTGTTTTCGTGGCGGGCGGCGGCCAGAAGTTCGAGGATCTTGTGGCTGTAATAGATGGGCGCTGGCATCAGGTCTGGCGTCTCGCGGCAGGCGTAGCCGAACATAATGCCCTGGTCGCCGGCACCTTCCTCGCCCTGACGGTCGGCGGCGTTGTCGACACCCTGGCCGATGTCTGGCGACTGGCCGTGCAGGAGGACCTCGATCTTGGCCGTCTTCCAGTGGAAGCCCGCCTGCTCATAGCCGATCTCGCGAATCGCCTTGCGGGCGACCGACTTGAACTTGGCTGGGTTGATGATCGAATGTCCGGCCGCATCCTTGAGGATATTGCCAGCCTTGTCCTTCTTCAGCAGCGTCTCGGGGACACGCACTTCCCCGGCGATGACGACCCGGTTGGTGGTCGCCAAGGTCTCGCAGGCGACACGGACTTTCCATGGGTCCATGCCGGTCTTCTTGGCTTCGCGGTAGACCAGATCGACAATCTCGTCGGAGATCCGGTCACAGACTTTGTCGGGATGGCCCTCGGCAACGGATTCCGAGGTAAAGAAGTAGTTCTGCCGCGTCACGGGTGTCCCCTCTTGAAAAACGATCGGCAGGCTGCCGATTTTGGCGCGCCACGTGTTAGCGGGGCAAAGCGCCGCTCGTCAAGCGTTGCCGCCATTCTGGCACGACTGTCGATGTCGAAATCTTGTGCCACCGGCGGCCAATGCCGCCGGTTCGAGGCGCATTGAGGGTCAGTCGAGATCGTCCGCGGCGAGCGACTTCACCAAGTCGATGATCCTGCGACGCACCTTGACGTCGGCGATCTTGACGAAGGCCCGGTTGAGCTGAAGGCCTTCGGGACTGCCGCAGAACTCAACGGCGAAAGCCATCGACGCATCCTCCGAAAAGCCACGGCCGGCCACCGCTTCCTGGCCAGGCGCATCCTCGAAGAAGAAGGCGACGGGCACGCCGAGTATGGAGGCTATCGCCTGCAGACGGCTGGCGCCGACGCGGTTGGTGCCCTTTTCATATTTCTGGATCTGTTGAAATGTGATGCCGAGATTCTCGCCCAGCTTTTCCTGGCTCATTCCGAGCATATTGCGGCGAAGCCGGACGCGACTTCCAACGTGGATGTCGATGGGATTCGGTTTCTTCTTGTTTTCTTCTGTCATTTTTTCCTCGCCGAATTTTTTCGGCTTTGTGATTTTTTGCCCACCCAAAAAAGGCCGGAGGCGACTGCCCCAACAGTACGATCCACCGGCTTCGAGAAATTTTCAGGCGATACAGTATGAGTTTCTAATGTGTCGACTGTCAATTCACCCGTAGCCTTTGCCTTACGTTCAACAGCGCCCCCACGAGCGCAAACAGCAACATGATCAGCATTCCGTTAATGCGCCGCTGGCCCGAGGAAACGACCGTCTGTCCGGCAATCGGCACCTTCACATCGATGGCTCCGCGCGCGTTAATCGCCAACGCATCCACGATGCGTCCGTGTGGATCGACGACGGCCGAGATGCCGTTGTTGGCAGCACGCAGCAAGGGCAATCCGTTCTCCACCGCACGAATCTGGGCCTGCCTGAAATGCTGATACGGTCCCGGCGTGTCCCCGAACCAGGCATCATTGGTAACGTTCACAATAAGCTGCGCTGACGTAGCGTCAACTGCCACAAGATCGGGAAAGATCACCTCATAACAGATAAATGGCAGGGCGCGGATGCCGCGCGGCAGCGTGAGGGCATGGCGCTCGTTGCCGGCTGCGAACGTCACCGGACCGGCGACAAGCTGTGCGATGCCGAAACGGTTGAACAGGTCAGCGAAAGGCAGGTACTCGCCGAACGGCACCAGATGGACCTTATCGACGGCGTCAGCGATTTCGCCCTTGTCGTTGATCGCCACCACGGAGTTGTAATAGCGGCTGTCGGCGGCAGCCGAGCCGCCTTCCTCGCGAACAACGCCGGCGATCAGCATCTGGCCGTCGGCCAGCATGTCGCCCAGCGCCGTCAACGCGTCCGGGCGCTCGGTGAATAGGAACGGCACCGAGGTTTCCGGCCAGACAATTAGTTGTGGCTTGCCGTGACCGGGGTCCGGCGCCTTGGCGGACAGGCCGAGCAAAGTGGCGAAGATGCGGTCGCGCACCGAGGCGTCCCATTTTTCACTGAGGTCGACGGCAGGCTGGACGATGCGGACGTCCAGGCTGCGCTCCGCAGGCCTTTCAGGGGCGGTGAGCCTGACATAGCCGAACCCGACATGGGCTGATGCAAGCGCGACGAAAAGTGCGGCGCCCAGGCGAAGGTGCCGGCGTGCCGCCAGCAGCGCCGGCAATGAAAAAAGGAACACGGCAAGCACGTTCATGCCGATCATGCCGGCCACCGACACGCTCTGCATGAGAAGAGGCACCGGCATCGCCGCGTAGCCGATGGCATTCCAGGGAAAGCCGGTGAACAGGAAACCGCGCAGCCACTCGGTCAGCCCGAAGCCGAAGGCAAGGGCGGCGATGCGGCCGATATCGCTGCTCCACAGCAGCCGGGCGACCATGGTTGCGAAGCCGTAGAAGAAGGCGAGCGCGAAGGGAATGCCGATCACGGCGAAGGGCAGCGCCCAGGCAAAGTCGTCGGCCTCGACCAGCAGCGCCGAGCCGATCCACCAGAGACCAGCGAGAAAATAGCCGAAACCGAACCACCAGCCGACGGCGAAGGCCGGCCGCAGGCGCCGGAACAGGCTGCCGGAGGCCTCGCCTGTGGCGCCGTCGAGCAGCCAGACCAGCAGCGGAAACGAGATGAAACAGGCGGCGAAGAAATCGTAGGGCGCCTGGCCAAGCACCGCCAGGGCGCCAGCAAGAAACGCCACGAGCGCGCGCCGCCAACCCCAAAGCAGAATTATCCGGCCGGCAAGGCGCTCCATGCATACTTCCGAGTCGCGCGAATCAGGACGCAAGATTTATCAGCCCCCGGCCTGCGCTCCAAACGCCGACCTGTCAGCCGCCACGTCCCCACCGCCGCTCTACCTATGCCAGCCCTCGATGCGCAGGCCACTCAAGCGTTCTGCCTCTTCGCGGGGGACGGAACGGATGGGCTGGGTGAATGTCCAGACATGGCGTTCGGGATCGCGGGCCCGGTACTGGCGTTCGCCGTAGAACTGGTCCGCCGGCTCCTGGATTATGTCAGCGCCCGCCGCTCGCGACTGTTCGCAATGCGCATCCAGGGCGTCCTTGAGCCTGACATACACAGACTGCGTGTTCTTGCCCGAGACCGAAGCCGGGCTGGCGACATACTCACTCCATTCGGAATCGACGATGAGATAGCAATCGCCAAACCGCATCTCGGCATGGACCAGCTTTCCGTCGGCATCGCTGACCACCATGCTGCGCTCGAAGCCGAAAGCAGCTTCCAGCCACGCCAGCGCCGCACGGGGATCCCTGTAGAAGACCCCAGACCCCAGACTCGCGTGCTTGAAAGGGTCGTCGATCGTCATCGGGCCAGCGGAAAACTCACGCCTGTTCGGTGCGGACCGTGGCGCGCCGGCGGCGCTCGCTTTTCTGGCTCTGGACGATGCGCACGCGCTTGACGCGGCGCGGATCGGCATCGAGCACGTGGAACTCGAAGCCCGGAATAGCCTGCACCACCTCACCGCGTGCCGGCACACGGCCAAGCGTGTTGAAGATCATGCCGCCAATGGTGTCGACATATTCGCCATGTTCGCCGGCGGCGAAATCCTCGCCGATCATCTTGGCGACCTCGTCGATCTCGGCCTTGCCGTCGACGATGAAGACGCCGTCACCGGCCTGGGTGATCATCGGCTCGTCATCGTCATGCTCGTCCTCGATGTCGCCGACGACCATCTCGACAATGTCCTCGAGCGAGACAAGCCCATCCGTACCGCCATATTCATCGATGACCAGCGCCATCTGCGTGCGCGTCGTCTGCATGCGGCCCATCAGGTCGGAAGCAAGCATCGATGGCGGCACGAACAGAACCTGGCGGATCAGATTGAGCTCGCCGATGGTGCGGGCTAGGTCGACCTGGGCGAGATCCAGTTGCGTGGCGACGGGGGTCTTTCTGGTCGTGCGGCCCTTCTTGACGCGCGCAAGCTTGGTGATGTGGGCCAGCACGTCGCGGATATGGACCATGCCGCGCGGATCGTCGAGCGTCTCGGAATAGACCGGCATGCGGGAATGGCCGGATTGCTCGAAGGTGCCCAGGAGGTCGCCGAGCGTCGTGGTGATCTCGACCGCCTCGATGTCGGCGCGCGGCACCATGACGTCCTCGACGCGCACTTCGCGCAGCCGCAGGATGTTGTTGAGCATGGCGCGCTCGCCAGGCGAGAAGGATTCGGCGTCGCTCGCCGTCTCGGCCAGCGCGCCGGCGATTTCTTCACGCAGGCTGGTGCCGTTGCGTTGCCTGAACAGGCCCAAAACGCGTTCGAACAAGGAGGGTCCGGCGGGCGAATGCTCGCTGGCAGCGTTGCCGGTGTTGGCAACAGCAGGGGTAACGGTACTCGGACTTGATCCCTCTTCCGACGTATCGGAAGCCTTGGGCGTACTGCCGGCGTCGGGGCGGGCGGCAGTTTCTGGTTTGTCGTTCATCGTCGTCCGGTCAATTGTCAGATGTAGTTACGCGTAGGGATCGGGAATGGCAAGCCTTGCAAGGGCTGCGCGTTCGATGGCTTCCATCTCCTCGGCCTCGGCGTCGGTCTCGTGATCATGGCCCAGCAAATGCAGCAGACCGTGGATGACGAGATGGGTGATATGGTTCTGCACCGGCTTGTCTTCCAGTGCGGCTTCGCGTGAAACCGTCTCGGCCGCGAGCACGATATCGCCCAGCATCGGCGGCAGTGGGCCGCCTCGTGCAAACGGAAAAGCCGGAAAAGACAAGACGTTGGTGGGTTTGTCCTTGCCGCGCCAGTCGGCATTAAGGGTCCGGATATGGGCGTCGTCGGAAAAAACGATGCTGAGTTCGGAACGGCCGGTGACACCGGTCTCGGCGAAAGCAGCGTCAACGGCGCGGTCGACCAGCCGCGTCAGGCTGGCCTCATCGGGCCAGTCGCCCGCTTCGACCGATATATCGATGTCGACGGGAAGATTCCCGTCGCCGGATATTTTGTCCTCAGGCATGAAGCCGCATCGTCAAGATCAATTCTCGGCGCCTAGGCCGCGGGCCAGTTTGGCGTCGCGGTCATAGGCCCTGACGATTTCCGCCACCAGCGGATGGCGAACGACGTCGATATCGTTGAAGCGCACGGTGACCGCGCCGGCCACGCCGTCGAGGACACGTAAGGCTTCGACCAGGCCTGATTTGGTGCTCGGAGGAAGGTCGATCTGAGTCGGATCGCCGGTGACGATCATGCGCGAGTTCTCGCCGAGACGGGTGAGAAACATCTTCATTTGCATCGGCGTGGTGTTCTGCGCCTCGTCGAGGATGACGGCGGCATGCGCCAGCGTGCGGCCACGCATGAAGGCGAGCGGCGCGATTTCGATGACTTCGGCGGCAATGGCGCGCTCGACCTTGTCGGCCGGCATCATGTCGTAGAGCGCGTCATAGAGCGGCCGCAGATACGGATCGACCTTTTCCTTCATGTCGCCAGGAAGGAAGCCCAGCCGTTCACCGGCCTCGACAGCCGGCCGCGACAGGATGATGCGTTCGACCATACCGCGTTCAAGCAGCATCGCTGCATGCGCCACCGCCAGATAGGTCTTGCCGGTACCGGCCGGACCGATACCGAACACCAGTTCCGACCGTTCCAGCGCCCGCATATAGGCGTCCTGGTTGAGCGAACGGGCATAGATGGTCTTCTTGCGGGTGGCTATCTGGGCAGCGGAGACCTTGCCCTTGCGTTCCAGCGTCGGCAGCGTCAGCTGATCGTCGGCGGCGACCGCCATGCGCACGGCGCCATCGACGTCGGACTGGCCGATATCGACGCCCTTCTGCAGAATCCCGTAGAGATTGTCCAAGGCGCGGCGCGCCTGTTCGGCGGCAGAAGCGGACCCCTTGATGGTCAGCTGGTTGCCGCGCGAGCGGATATCGACCCCGAGCTTCTGCTCGAGCCGGGCGAGGTTCTCGTCGAACTGACCGTAAAGGGCGCTGGCAAGCTTGTTGTTGTCGAAAGTCAGAACGATGTGCGCCATGTCAGAAGCCCCAGATGCCGGTACCGGGGGCAGGTTCTTCAGCTCTGCTGCGCTCAACCGTCTCTCCTCATCTGCCGAGACCATCAGGCCAATTCGGCGAACAGGCTGTTGTAGCCCGTCTTCGTGATTCGCACCTGGATAATGTCACCGATTTCGCCGGCCTTTTCATCAACAATAACCGGCTGCAGCCAAGGTGAGCGGCCGACCTTCTGTCCGGCCTGCCGACCAGGCTTCTCGATCAGCGTGTCGATGGTGCTGCCGACAAGGCTCAAGCCGAAATCCTGCTGCTGTTTCAACAGCAGCGCCTGCAGGCGCTGCAGGCGCTCGTCCTTGACCGTTTCCGGCACGTGGTCGGCCATCTCGGCGCCCGGCGTGCCGGGGCGCGGCGAATATTTGAACGAAAAGGCCGAGGCGTAGTTCACCTGGCGCACCAGCTCCATGGTCGCTTCGAAATCGGCCTCCGTCTCGCCGGGGAAGCCGACGATGAAATCGCCGGACAGCGCGATATCCGGCCGGGCAGTGCGGATGCGGTCGAGCAGCGCCAGATAATCGCTGGCCGTATGCCGTCGATTCATCGCTTTGAGGATGCGGTCGGACCCCGATTGCACCGGCAGATGCAGATAAGGCATCAGCGACGGCAGGTCGCGGTGGGCAGCGATCAGTTCGTCGTCCATGTCGCGCGGGTGGCTGGTGGTGTAGCGCAGACGCGCCAGTCCGGGGATTTCGGCCAGCCTGAACAACAGGCGGCCAAGGCCCCATTCCTCGCCATTCTCGCCCTGGCCATGCCAGGCATTGACGTTCTGGCCAAGCAGCGTCACCTCGCGCACGCCGGCATCGGCCAGGCGTTCGGCCTCGGCGACGATCTGCGCCACCGGCCGCGATACTTCCGACCCCCTGGTATAGGGCACGACGCAGAAGGTGCAGAACTTGTCGCAGCCTTCCTGCACGGTGAGGAAGGCGGTGACGCCGCGCTTGATGACCTCGGCGCGCTTCGGCTGTGGCAGATGCTCGAACTTGTCTTCTATGGCGTAGTCGGTCTCGACGATCTTTTCGCCGTTGCGGACTCTCGCCAGCACGTCGGGCAGACGGTGATAGGTCTGCGGCCCGATGACCAGATCGACGGCCGGTGAACGCCGGATGATCTCCGCACCCTCGGCCTGCGCCACGCAGCCGGCGACGCCGATCAGCAGTTCGCGACCAGCAATAGCGCGCTCCGCCTTCATGTCGCGGATGCGGCCGAGCTCGGAATAGACCTTTTCCGCCGCCTTCTCCCTGATGTGGCAGGTGTTGAGCAGCACCAGATCGGCCTCGTCGATGGCGTCGGTCGCGGTATAGCCGTCGGCGGCCAGCGCATCGCCCATGCGCTGTGAATCATAGACGTTCATCTGGCAGCCATAGGTCTTGATGAAGACCTTTTTCGCTGCCGCGGCGCGCGCACCCGGCTTGCCGGCCACGGTGGCGATGTCGTCGCTTTCAATCGTGTTCAAGTCCATCCGGCGGCTTCTAACGCCTTTCCGTGACAAAAAACAGACGATTCTCGGTATGCGCCTGCAGGCCTGTGCCGGGGCTAGCGGCTCGGACGCGGATCGGCGAGTGCCGCCCGCATCATCTCGCGCACCTGGCTTTCCATCAGCCTGGCCGTTTCCTTGCGGTTCGAGCCCTTGGCAAAGGCGATCGGCTCTCCAAAATGCACCTCGACGTCGAGCGCGCCTTCCGCCATTAGCACCTTGAGATGCGGCATCAAATCCTCGTCGCCGATCCAGGCCGAGATCGGCCGATGGCGGCGGCCGAGCGGCACGCCGTGCAGGCGCGTATAGGCGATCGCCACCGGCTGGATGAACACCTGCTCGGCCGCACCCTCCGAAATCGCCATCGAGGCGGCGCCGAACAGCGTGCTTTTGAACGGCAGGACGGCGTTGCCGTCACCGGTCGAGCCCTCGGCAAACAGCACCATGGCATCGCCCTTGGCCATGCGGCTGGCGATCTCGCTCGCCTGGTCGCCCGAGGAACGTTTGCGTTCGCGCTCGATGAAGACGGTACGCTGCAGTTTCGACAGCATGCCGATCAGCGGCCAGCCTTCCATATCGGCCCTGGCGATGAATTTCACATCGGCAAAAGAGCCCAGCACCATGATGTCGGTCCAGGAGATGTGGTTTGCGGCAACCAGCAAGGGCCGTTTGTCGGACAGTGCCCCGTTGACATGGACGCGCATGCCGAGCGCCCTGAGGATCAGCCTGTGCCAGATCTTGAGAATGACCGTTTCCGGCCACCAGCTGGTCTTCATCGACAGTATCTGCAATGGCACCAGGACCAGCGAACCGGCGACGACAAGGCCCAGGGCCAGGAAGATCCTGATTTTTCCGATCATACTGTCCTGGCCTTATCATTACAGCGCCGCGCGTCCTCTTGGACGCGCAAAGGACGCTGTAACGCTTTAATTTTGGCGCATGATCCTTTCCGAAAATCGGACCGATTTTCGGGGTCATGCGGCGTCTGGCTAGCGAAGATCGCGGCGCATGACAAGCGCGCCGGTCGGACCGCGGTCGGGCGACTTGTAGTAATCCGGACGCTTGCCGACTTCGCGGAAGCCCAGTCGACGGTAGAGGGCGATCGCGGCGACATTGGTCTCGTCGACCTCGAGGAACAGCGCTTCGGCGCGCTGCACATGCAGTTCGCGCAGCACCGCATCCATCAACTGCCAACCCAGTCCCTGGCGGCGATGGGATCGCGCCACCGCGACGGTCAGGATTTCGCCCTCGCCGGCGGCCAGCCGGGCCAGCACGAAGCCGACCGGCGGCTTGGCGCCCTGCCCGGTTTCACGCGCGGCGTAACCGAACACGGTGTCCTGCTCGAGCAGGGCGGCGAATTCGCCATCGGTCCACGGGCGGACAAAGTCCTCGCGATGCAGCACCGAGACCGCAGGGCTGTCGGTGATCCTGAGCGGCTCGAGCGCATAATCCCGGCGCCGCGATTGGAGAAAAGGTATGCGCATTATTTCTCTTGCCTTGAAAGAATAAATCCGGCTTGCGGCTTGGCATCCGCGCCGCGCAAATACAGTGGTTTCGGCCTTTCGCCCTCGCCCTTGGCGGCGGCCAGACGTGCATATGTGAAAATGTCGGCGGTCGCCGTCTGAGGCCCGATATCGAAACCACGCCCGGTCAAGGCCGCGATCTGCACTGCCGCCGTGCCGGCCAGCACCACAGAGTTCTCCATCGCCAAGGCAGTGGCTTCCGGCAATGTCGTCACCGCTGGTCCGTAAGTCAAAACTAACGCTTTGTCGTAAAGCGCGGCATGGATCTCCTCACGCCCGGCATCGAGCGCCGCCAGGACTGCACGGCCGGAAAAAGCCGCTGCCGCTTCCGCCGCGAGTGCTTCGAGCGTTGTCACGCCGATCGCCGGAATTTTCAACGCCAGCGCCAGACCACGCGCGGTCGACACGCCGACGCGCAGGCCGGTGAAGGAACCGGGACCGACAGAGACGGCAATGGCGCCAAGGCCGGCATAGTCGGTTTCGCCCGCCTTCAGCGCCTCGGCGATGACGGCCATCAGATGCTCGGCATGGCCCTTGCCGAGATCGAGCACCGAGCGGCCAAGCTCCAGCCCAGCCGCCGCGTCGTAGACGCAGGCGGCGCAGAGGCTGGCGGCACAGTCGATGGCAAGCACTTTCATGAAGGCGACCGGTTCCGAGAAACACCTCCCTGTGCCCGCCAAGGCGCGCCACCGCAAGCATAATTTGTTAAGCGGCTTCGCTTCCCAGCGCGCTATCAGACCTGTTCGATGCGCAGCATGTGGTTGTCCCAGACATAGTCCGGTTCTACCCGTGTCGCGCCGCTGCCCTCGATGATCTCGCCGGCGCCCGTGGTGGCCATGAAGCCCGATCCGTCTGGTGCCAGGCCGCAGACCTCGACCAGCGCGCTGGACGAGACGACCCGGCCACTGGCCGCGTCGATCACCACAAGCGAATTGCCTTCCGGCGACGAGACGGCGACGGTGCCGGCCGTCGGATTGGCAGCGACCGAACCGATATAGTTGCGAAAGCTGGACAATACGTCCTGCGGCATGTCGAGAAGCTGCAACTCCTTGCCGCGCGCGGCGCGGCCGACCAGCAGCGGACGATCGGTGCCCGGCCCCCGATACTGGCAGCCGAACCAGACGGTGCCCGACGGGTCGGTGTCCATATGGCGGATCGACAGCTGGTGCAGGGAAGCCGGCAATTCATGCTTTTCGATCAAGTCGCCAGAGACGCGATCGATGAGCACATAGGACGGTTTCATGGTCGCGATGTTGAGCTCGGCGCGGCCGTAGTCCGGATGGGTCTCGATGCCGCCATTTGCAACCGCGATCGTCCTGCCGTCGCCCATGAGCAGGAGCTCGTGCGGCCCCATGCCGTAGGTCGGGAATTCGCCGATGCGGCTGAATTTAGCCCGCGCATCATAGACGCCGACGACGCCGGCGGCGTTGTCGAAATCGTTCTCGGTCGCATAGAGCAGCGCGCCGTCGGGTGAGAACACACCGTGGCCAAAGAAATGCCGGCCGGTGACGCTGGCGATGGTCAGCGGGGCGTCGCGCCAGGTGTGATCAAACACGACGGCGAAGGTTCCGGGCTGGCGGGCGAAGACCACCGAACGCTTCGAGATGGGATCGAAAGTGACATCATGGCCGCGATCGGGCAGGTCGATCGCATGCAGCAGCTTGCCGGCCTCGGACAGAACGGCAGCGCCAAAACTGCCGTCGCGCTTGACGAAGGCGGTGGCGAAGACGGCATCCGCCGCAAGCGTCTTTGCCCAGGCAGAAGGCGCGATTGTGGCGGCAAAGCCGATGCCTGCGGCTCTGAGGAAATCCCGGCGATCGATGAGAGGCGTCTTCAAGATTAGTCACCATCCAGCGAGGAGAACCCGGCGGTCAAGCCGAATTCGGCGGTCAGCCTGGTGCCGATCAGGGTCGACAGGCTGGAGGTGATCAGCGCGAAATGTTCGAGTTTTTCGCGCAGCGCCGGGTCGGCGAGTGCCTTGTCGATCGGGCCCTGGATGGACTTCGCGGTGGCGACGCCGTTGGCCAGCTGGATATGGATCGATTCCGCCATCCAGCGCGCATCTTCAGGCAAGGCATCGCCAAGCTTGGATGCCTGGAACAGCGCATCGATGCCGGCGAGATTTCCCGCCAGCGAATTGGTGGTGTTTTGCGAACGCCAGTAGATCGCCTGCTTCGGCTTGTCCGCCTCGGGCTTGCCGCCGAGAAAGCCTTTCAGGCGGACATCCCTTACCATCTCCAGCTCGTTGATGAAGACACCCACCAGTTCGGTGACCGCTTCGTTACCGTCGCGGTAGAGGACGTTCTGCGGCCCCGGATTGGCCCAGAGTGCGGCAAAACCATCCGGCTTGTTCCAAGCTGCGCTGACTTCGCCGGCCATGGTTTCGATGTTGCCGGCAACCGCCGCGGCATAGACGCAGCGATAGGGATCATCCTTGCCCGCCAGTGCGTCGGCGCCATCGCCGTAGAGCACGAATTCCAGCGCGCCGAGCCCTTGCATGGCAACGCTCTTGCCGGCCAGCTGTGCTGGATCGGTGGCGGTCGGGTCCTTGTCCGCCAGCGCCGCCTGCACCTGTTTCAGGCCGATGCTCTTGCGATCCGGCCAGAACAGCATGCGCTCCAGACGATTGTTCTCCTTGATCGGTCCAAGCCCGATAATCTCGGCCGATGACCAGGCGTAGACCGTGGCCGAAAATGCAGCCCGCGCCGCGTCGAGTTCCCCTTGCGAAGGCGCTTCGCAGAGCTTGTGCATCGCCTTCGTCAGGGTTTCGGCACGCTGGTGCAGATCGGCATAGGCCAGCCTGACAAAGCCGTCGATCGCCCGCTGGATGATGTCGGAGGCTTTCACCGCCGCCGATGCCGGGAAAGCGCCCAGCAGAACCAGCGGCAGAACGAGAACCAGTGCGGAACGCTTCAGCATTAGAGTGACTCCAGCAATTTGAGCAGCGCATCGCGCTCGGCCGCGCGGGCGGCGGCAAAGCGGTCGCGCGCCTTTTGCGCCTCACCACCATGCCACAGGATCGCTTCGGTCAGGCTGCGCGCGCGTCCGTCGTGCAGGAAGAAAGAGTTGCCGTTGACGGTCTCGGTGAGGCCAACACCCCACAGCGGCGGGGTGCGCCATTCGCTTCCCGTCGCCTCGCCCGCAGCCTGGCCGTCTGCCAGGTCGGAACCCATGTCGTGCAGCAGGAAGTCGGAGTAGGGCCAGATCAGCTGGAAGGCCTGCGCCTTGTTGGGCGCGTCGCGGCGGGTGACGAATTTCGGCGTGTGGCAGGATACGCAGCCGATTTCATAGAAGACCTTCTTGCCGGCGAGCACATCAGGCGCAGCGAGATCGCGGCGTGCCGGCACGGCGAGGTTCTGCGAATAAAAGGTGACGAGGTCCATCACTGGCGGCGGTGCCTCGACCGATCCGAGCCGAGCCTGCACGCCATTTGGCATGGCGAGACATCTTGCTTCGGCGGCGGCGCAGTCGCCCCAGTGTTTTGGTTCTTCCGGCGTCGAGATGCCGATGTCGCCGGCAAAGGCGTCCGCCGCCTGCTGGCGGATCGATGCGGTCTGCGCCTTCCAGCCGAAACGGCCAAGCGTCAGGTCCCCGCTCAGGCCGTCACGCACGATGTTCGGCCTGCCGGAAATGCCATCGCCGTTTCGATCGTCCGGATCGGCATTGGCCAGAATGTCAGCCGGCGCGATCTGCTCGATCAGGCCAAGGCCGATCATCGGCGGCGTCAGGCGCGGCGACAGCGTGGTGTGCCGATCAAGCGGCCCATAGGCAAGATCGGTGACGGAGTAGCCGGGTTTGCGCAGGGAAACCACCGTGCCGTCCGTCAGTTCCACTTTACGCTCTTGGTAGTCGACACGCATACGGCCTTCGCCACGCAGGCCAGGCACCGCAAGTTCCTGCAACTGCGTGCCATAGACCGGGTCGGGAAAATTGAGCAGCTGGTGGCTGGCAAGGGCTGCTTTCTCCTCGGCGTTGCTGGCATCTCGCGCCAGCCGCAGGAACATCGAGGTGGTCCCGGTATCGCCTTGCGGTGGGCGGCCGCGGCCGTCCTTCAGATGGCAGTTCTGGCAGGCGCGCTCGTTGAACAGGGGCCCAAGCCCATCCGAGGCCTGCGTCGAGGATGGCGACGAGACCCAGTTCTTGCGGAACAAAGCGTTGCCGAGCTTGAAAGTGCCCTCGTCCTCGAAAGAGATGTTGGCCGAGGATTGCGAGAAGGCGTCTCGGTCAACGACCTTCTGCGAGGTGCCGGCGCCACCTTGCATCAGCTCGAACGGCTCGGGTTTTGAGAAATCCGTGGTCGGCCTGGTAACGGCGATGACGCGCGCCTGATCCCTGGCATTGAGGTCGCTGCGCGTGGTGGCTAGCCCCGCCGGCTGAAGCTCGCCGGCAATCGCGGACGATGTCAGCGCCAACGCAAGAATGGTGCAGCGCCGACGAGCCGGTCCGGCTGGTCTTTTCAGGAGAAGAGGCGAGCCGGCGGCCCGCCGCAAGCGGCGCAGGAATTCTAGCAGGCGCCGCATTCCAGCATGCCTTTACTCCGCCTCGTTGGCCGCGTCGGCGTTGAGCTGGCCGTACTTCTCCTCGCCGATCGAGGCGAGCAGGTCGAGCTGCGTCTCAAGGAAGTCGATGTGACCTTCCTCGTCAGCCAGCAGATCCTCGAACAGTTTCATGGTCACGTAGTCGCCCACCTCGTGGCAGATTTCGCGCGAACGCTTGTAGGCCGTACGCGCGTCATACTCGCCGGCAAGGTCGGATTCGAGCACTTCCTTGACGTTCTGACCGATGCGCAGCGGCGCCACGGACTGCAGGTTCGGATGGCCTTCAAGGAAGATGATGCGGGCGATGAGCTTGTCGGCGTGATGCATCTCCTCGATCGATTCGGCCCGCTCCTTCTTGGCCAGCTTCGTGTATCCCCAATCCTCCAGCAGACGGAAATGCAGCCAATATTGATTGACGGCCCCAAGCTCCAAGAAAAGAGCCTCGTTAAGCCGCTCGATGATCTGACTTTCGCCTTTCATGGGCTCTGCTCCCGAATTGGATGCGCAGGCCTCTGACGCGATCCAGATGTGAAACGACATCCACGCCGCTTGCCTCCGAGCGGGCGTGGTAGTTCTCGGTGACCCGAATGATCGTTTCGACCACATTTGGGAAACAGCCGCAACAGCGGCCACGCTTCTGCATGGCGTGATAGACCTTGGCCGGGACGATGAGTTGCCAGGGATCCTGGTCCAGCAGGCCGACAATCGTCTGCTCGATCTCCTTCTCGGTGATGATATTGCAATGGCAGATCAGCATTACGTTGCTCGGATGGCTGACGGCGCCTCCCGCGCCGGTTGGCTGGTATTTACCCTGACGGCGCTTACTTGAACACCTTGTCGGGTGCGTCGAGGCTGTCGGAGCCTTCGAAGGCGATGGCGTTGAGTTTCAGCGAGCCAACGGCGCGTTCGATCGATTTGGTCTGGTCGATCAGCGCGTCGATCGCCGCCTGCACGGTGGCATTACCTGCCGTGTTGCCCTCGGCGATCTGCTGGTCATAGGCCTCGCCGGCCAGTGCCCGCGCCTTGATCGCGTCCATCTTGGCGACGGTGACATCAAGCTTATCGGACAGTTCCTTGTCGATCGCCGGATCGGCCGCCTTGACCATGTCATGCACCGAAGGTCCAGAAACCACGGTGCCGTCGAGCCTGTTATAGCTGGCGAGGTAGGCAGCGCGGATGCCGAGGGCGTCATAGAGATGCGAATTGTAGGTGTTGTCCGAGAAGCAGTCATGCTCCTCTTCCGGATCGTGCAGCAACAGGCCGAGCTTCATGCGCTCGCCGGCCAGTTCGCCGTAGGACAGCGAGCCCATACCGGTGAAGATGACCGAGATCGCCGTGTTCGGCTCGCCATCGACCAGGTTCTTGCGCGCCGCGCCGCCTTCCTTCCAGCTGCCGACCATTTCCTGCAGGTTGGAAACCAGAAGCGTGCTGGCCGACTTCAGATATTCGGCACGGCGATCGCAATTGCCGCCGGTGCAGTTCTTCAGGTCGTAGTCGGTGTAGGGGCGCTCGCCGGCGCCCGGGCCGGTGCCGTGCAGATCCTGGCCCCAGAGCAGGAATTCGATAGCATGATAGCCGGTGGCGACATTGGCCTCGATGCCGCCGGCCTCCTGCAGCGTGCCGGAGAGGAATTCCGGCGAAAGCTTCGAGGCATCGACCTTCTTGCCGTTGATCTCGATTTCCTTGTTGGCGATCACATTGGCCGTATAGAGCGAATTCGCATCCGACTCGGTGCCGTAGCTCTTGGCGACATAGTCGATCAGGCCTTCGTCCAGCGGCCAGGAATTCACCTTGCCTTCCCAGTCGTCGACGATCTTGTTGCCGAAGCGGTAGACCTCGGTCTGCTGGTAGGGCACGCGCGATGCCTTCCAGGCGTCGCGAGCGGCATTGAGCGTTTCCGCCGAAGGGTTGGCCAGCAGCGCATCGACCGCCTTGTCGAGGGCCTGCGCCGTGGTCAGCGAATCCTCGTATTTGGCGAGCCCGATATCGGCATAGGTCTTGATGACCGCCTTCGCATCGGTTTCCGCCTTGGCAGGCAGCACAAACACCGCAGCCGTCAGCAGCGCAGTGGCACCAATCGCCGCAAGCCTGCCGCCGTATCGTGCTGTCATTATCGCTCTCCAGTTTCTCGGGAATTCTATGAATGGCGCGCACGGCAACCGGCGCCAGGGCACATCGATGCCAAATGCGCCAGGACTTGCCGCGCCATCGCGCGGTTCAGGGAAAAAAGACACCAAAATGCCTCCAATCGAACGGGTTCAAGGCCCAGACATCAAAGGGATGCGCCAATGCGCAGGCTTCCATAAAGCTTCGACGCCTGTGGAAGTCAATGAAAATCGACAAGAAAAGCCAATCGAAACAACAGTTTAGAACTATTCTAAACTACCGCACTCAACTTTACACCGTTGCTGCACCGACCTCGCTGCCGAACTGTACGATTGACAGCCGTCATCCCGGGTGCGACCCGCAAACGCTCTCTTGCGGCGGTGCCAGACAATTGCCACCTGGCGAGAGATCCTAGGATCGAATCAGGATTTGGGACGCGATGAAGAACGGCGTGGTCATTGTCGGTGCGGGTCATGCGGGCGTGCAGGCGGCCGCCAGTCTGCGCGAGGACGGCTATGATAGGCCGGTAGTCCTCGTCAGTGACGAGAACGAACTGCCCTACCACAAGCCACCGCTGTCGAAGACTTTCATCAAGGATGCCGAGGCCAAACCGCAACCCTTGCGTGGCGAGGCGTTTTATACCAGCAACGCCATCGACTACCGGCCGGGCATCCGGATTGACCGCATCGATATCGGCGGACGACGCCTCGACATCGCCGGCGGCGGTACGCTTGCCTTCGACCACCTGATCCTGGCGACAGGCTCGCGCCCACGCCTCCTGCCGCTGCCCGGCTCGGACCTATCCGGTGTTTTGTCGCTGCGCTCGTTGGCCGATGCGCGACGGATCCGGGAGCTGAGCGCGCAGAGCGAAGACGTCGTCATCCTCGGCGGCGGCTTCATCGGGCTGGAGATCGCCGCGACGCTGCGCGCGGCCGGCCGCACGGTGACAGTGGTGGAAGCGGTCGACCGGCTGCTCGGCCGCGCCGTGGCGCCGGTGGTGGCGAGCCATGTCCGGCAAAGGCTGGAAGCGACCGGCGTGCGCATCCTGACTGGCACCAGCATCGCGAAACTCGAAGGCGAAAATGGCCATGTCATCGCCACGATCACCTCGACGGGCGAAAGGTTGCCGGCACGCATGGTCATCGTCGGCATCGGCGCCGTGCCCAATGTGGAACTGGCTCAGGACGCCGGCCTCACCATCGCCAACGGCATCCGCGTCGATCACCAGATGCGCAGTTCCGCGCCCGATATCCTCGCCATCGGTGACGCTGCCTCCTACCGGCACTGGTTCACCGGCGGCGATGTGCGGCTGGAATCGGTGCAGAACGCCACCGACCAGGCGCGGCTCGCGGCGCGCACCATCACCGGCCATGCCGACGCCTATTCGGCGGTGCCATGGTTCTGGTCCGACGTTGGCGACATGAAGCTGCAAATGGTCGGGCTGACAGCGGGCGGCAACAGCCATGTCGTGCTGGGCGACCTGCCCGACAACAAGTTCTCAATCTACCACTATGCCGGCGACCGGCTGCTCGGTATCGAGTCGGTCAATCGTCCGGGCGACCACATGCTCGGCCGCAAGATGCTGGGCGCCGGCTTCTCGCCGACGCCGGAAACGGTGGCCATGGGTCCCGAAGGGCTAAAGGCAGCACTTGCCGAGTTTCAGACCATGGAGCCAGCCAAGGCCAGTGCGTAGGCTTGCCAATTTTTGCCATGCGCAGCAAGATGCCTGAATGAGCGTCACAAAGATCTCACTTGCCGATGGCTTGAAGCAGTTTGTCGATCGCCAAGTGATGGATCGCGGCTATGGCACAAGCAGCGAGTATGTGCGTGATTTGATCCGCCACGATCAGGATCGTCAACTTCTGCGCGGTTTGCTCCTCGAAGGTGCATCATCCGCGCCGGGCGCTCCCGTTGACGATGACTTTTTTACCGCGCTGCTAAAACGAGCACAGGGCCAATAGTCAAGCGCTGTCCATACAGGGTCGAACTCCCGACGGCACGTACACCGGCTTCGGCGTCGGCCGTCAGGAGAAATTGGCGCCGCCCTTTCAGGCGGCGCATACTTCGCGGATCGAGCATTCCAGGATGTCGAGCGCTTCGTTCATGATCTCGTCCTGGATGGTGATCGGCGCCAGGAAGCGGATAACGTTGCCGTAAACGCCGCAGGTCAGCAGGATCAGGCCCTTGTCGAGCGCCTTCAGCCGGATGGCGTTGGCGATCTCGGCCGACGGCAGGCCCTTCTTGACGTCGTTGAATTCGACCGCGTTCATGAAGCCGAGACCACGGATGTCGACAATCTCGGGCACGTCGTCACGGATCGACTGCAGGCGCTGCTTCAGCCGTGCACCCAGCGTGTTGGCGCGGTGGCAGAGCTTTTCGTCCTCGATCACGTCGAGTACCGCGTGCGCCGCGGCGACGCCGATCGGGCTGCCGCCATAGGTGCCGCCTAGCCCGCCGGGGCCGGGCGCATCCATGATCTCGGCGCGGCCGGTGACCGCCGCCAGCGGGAAGCCGCCGGCCAGGCTCTTGGCCATGGTGGTGATGTCGGCGGCGACTTCATGGTGGTCCATGGCGAACATCTTGCCGGTGCGGGCAAAGCCGGTCTGCACCTCATCGGCGATGAGCAGCATGCCGTGCTGGTCGCAGAGCTTGCGCAGTGCCGTCAGGAATTCGCGCGGCGCGTCGTAGAAGCCGCCCTCGCCCTGTACCGGCTCAATGATGATGGCGGCGACGCGGGCCGGATCGACATCGGCCTTGAACAGCCGGTCGAGCGCGGCGAGCGAGTCTGCCACCGACACACCGTGCAGCGGCACCGGGAACGGCGCGTGGTAGACGTCGCCCGGCATGGCGCCGAAACCGACCTTGTAGGGCACGACCTTGCCGGTCAGCGCCATGCCCATGAAGGTGCGGCCGTGGAAGCCGCCGGCGAAGGCGATGACGGCCTGGCGGCCAGTGGCGTTGCGGGCGATCTTGATAGCGTTCTCGACCGCCTCGGCGCCGGTGGTGACGAAGATGGTCTTCTTCTCGAACTTGCCGGGCAGCATGGCGTTCAGCCGTTCGGCCAGTCGCACATAGCTCTCATAGGGCACGACCTGGTGGCAGGTGTGGGTGAAGCGATCGAGCTGCGCCTTGACCGCCTCGATTACCCTCGGATGGCGGTGGCCGGTGTTGACGACGGCGATGCCCGATGAGAAGTCGATGTAGCGGCGCCCTTCGACATCCCAGATTTCAGAATTCTCAGCCCGGTCGGCATAAATCTGCGTGGTCATGCCGACGCCGCGCGAGATCGACTGGTTCTTGCGTTCGGAAATGGCTGAATTCTTCATGATATCCCTCATCGGGCCGGCGCCCGTTCTTGTTGATCAGATGTCTTCTGACCTTATTTCACGTTTTCCTCAAGTCGGCACCATCGGCTGGCGATTGGGCCTGATCCCGGTTCCCCCTTAACCAGTCGTCCGATACGCGTACGAGACCGGTTCCCTTTTTCCGGAGATCGATTATCCTCAAGATATCCGCGCGGTATCGCGATCAGCGAGCGACCCGCGGCTGGGGGAGCCCATGAGCAGGAACGCGACATCGTCCGTCTCGCCGCCATCCGTCAAAACCTCCAACCTTTTGTCTTTTCCCTCGGCAGTGTGCGTCTGCACGGCTGTATTGCTGCTGGCCGGCTGCCAAAAGCAGGAGGCGGCGGACAAGAAACTGCCGATCATGGTGCGCACCGAAACGGTGGCGATGGCCGACTATGCGCCGAGAACCTCGCTGACCGGGGTGATCGCGGCACGCACGCTGAACAATCTGTCGTTCCGGGTCGGCGGCCGCGTCGCCGAGCGCCTTGTCGATGTCGGCCAGCATGTCGACCAGGGCACGGTGCTTGCCCGCATCGATCCGCAGGAGCAGCAATCCGATTTGCGGTCGGCACAGGCCGATCTTGACGCGGCACAAGCGCAACTGACCCAGTCCTCCGCCGCCTTCGAGCGGCAGAAAACGCTGCTTGCCCAGGGCTTCACCACCAGGCGCGACTATGACGCCGCCGACCAGGCGCTGAAGGTGGCACAAGGCAGTGTCGACGCCGCGCAGAGCGCATTCGCCAATGCCCAGCAAAACCTGTCCTTCACCGAGCTCAAGGCCGGCGCCCCCGGCGTCATCACTGCCCGCCAGGTCGAAACCGGCCAGGTGGTGCAGGCGGCACAAACCGTCTTCACCGTCGCCGAGGACGGCGACCGCGACGCCGTGTTCAACGTCCAGGAGACGCTGGTCGCCAAGACGCCGCCGTCGCCAGCAGTGACGATCACGCTGTTGTCCGACCCGCAGGTCCGGGCAACAGGCGAGGTGCGCGAAATCTCGCCGGCGGTCGACCAGGCCTCCGGTTCGATCCGGGTCAAGATCGGCATTCCCGATACACCGGCCGGCATGCCGCTGGGGGCGGCCGTCATTGGCTCGGTCAGCGCCAAGCCGGCGAAGGCGATCCTGTTGCCCTGGCAGGCGCTGACGTCCAGTGCCGGCAAACCGGCGGTCTGGGTCGTCGATCCGTCGACCAAGGCAGTGACGGTGACGCCGGTCGAGGTGCTGGCCTTCAATTCGGGCACGGTCGTCATCTCCAGCGGGCTGAACGAAGGCCAGAGCGTCGTGACCGCAGGCGGGCAATTGCTCAGTCCCGGGCAAACGGTCGAGATATCGGGAGCGGGCCAATGAGAAGCCTGCTTTACCTTATGCTTGGCCTGTTCGCGCTTGGCGTGCTCGCCGCCTGCTCGAAGTCCGAGGAAAAGCCACCAGAGATCATCCGGCCCGTACTGTCGGTGGTCATCGAGCCGCGCACCACGCAAACCTATGGCTTTGCCGGCTCGGTCGAGCCGCAGGTCAGCGCCGACCTCGCCTTCCGCCTGCTCGGCCGGGTCGTCTCGCGCGACGTCAAGGTCGGCGACATCATCAGCAAGGGCACGACGATCGCCGCGCTCGACCCGACGGCGCTGGAACTTGCCGTCCAGGCGGCCAGGGCGGAACTCTCCAACGCCGAGGCGCAATTCGCCAATGCCGCCGCCAGCGAGGAGCGGCAGCGCCAGCTGCTGGCCGCCGCCAACACCTCGCAGGCAGTCTTCGATGCCGCCCAGCAAGCCAGGAAGGCGGCCGAAGCCGGGGTCGAAAAGGCCAAGGCCGCACTTGCCAAATCGCAGGAGCAGCTGGGATATGCCAGATTGTTTTCGGATTTTGACGGTGTGGTCACAGCAGTCGGTGCCGAAGTTGGCCAGACGGTTTCACCCGGCCAGACCGTCGTCACCGTGGCCCGCTCGGACCTTCGCGACGCGGTCGTCGACATTCCCGACCAGTTGACCGGCGACCTTGCGGCCGGCACGCCATTCGACATCATCCTGCAATCGCTGCCAACGATCCACACCGAGGCCAAATTGCGCGAGATCGCGCCGCAGGCCGAAGGGTCAACGCGGACCCGCCGCGTCCGGCTAACGTTGACCGAACCGCCGCAGGCGTTTCGGCTGGGTTCGACGGTGACGGCAACTCGCGTGGCCACGGTTGCACCGACCATCGAACTACCGCTGTCGGCACTGCTCGAGAAGAATGGCGGCGACAAGGTCTGGATCGTCGATGAGCAGACGTCGAGCGTCTCGACGCGCGACATCAAGATCGCTTCGAAGGGCGCTGCCAGCTTCACTGTCGCCGAAGGGCTTGAGGCAGGGATGCGCGTCGTTACCGCGGGCGTCCACAGCCTGGTGGAGGGCCAGAAGGTCAATATCCCGCAAGGAGGGGCGATATGAAGGGGTTCAACCTCTCCGACTGGGCGCTCAACCACCGCTCGCTGGTCTGGTACTTCATGCTGGTCTTCGTCGTTGCCGGTGTCTTTGCCTATCTCAATCTCGGCCGCGAGGAAGATCCGAACTTCACCATCAAGACCATGGTTATCCAGGCCAACTGGCCGGGCGCTTCGGTCAACGAGACGGTACGGCAGGTCACCGACCGCATCGAAAAGAAGCTTGAGGAACTCGACAGTCTCGACTTCACCCGCTCGGTCACCACCGCGGGCAAGACCGTCATCTTCGTCAACCTGAAGGACACCACCAAGGCGCGCGATGTCGTGCCGAACTGGACCCAGGTGCGCAACATGGTCAACGACATCCAGGCGCAGTTTCCGCAGGGCGTGCAGGGGCCGTTTTTCAACGACCGCTTCGGCGATGTCTACGGCAATATCTACGCCTTCACCTCGGACGGGCTGACGCCGCGCCAGCTGCGCGACTATGTCGAGGATGTCAGGACCAGGATCCTGGCCGTGCCGAACGCCGGCAAGGTCGATCTCGTCGGCGCCCAGGACGAAGCCATCTATCTCGAATTCTCGACCCGTCAGATCGCAGCCCTTGGCCTTAACCAGCAGGCGATCGTGGCTAGCCTGCAGGCACAGAACGCCATCACGCCGTCGGGTGTCGTCGAATCCGGGCCCGAGCGTGTCAGCGTCCGCGTCGGTGGCCAGTTCACCTCGGAGGAGAGCCTGCGCGGCATCAATCTGCGGGTTAACGATCGCTTCTTCCGGCTGAGCGACGTGGCGACGATCCGGCGCGGCTATGCGGATCCGCCGACGTCGCTGTTCCGCTTCAACGGCCAGGATGCGATCGGGCTCGCCATCGGCATGAAGCCCAACGCCAATCTGCTCGAATTCGGCGCGGCGCTGGAAAAGGAAATGAAAGAGGTGCTGAGCGACCTGCCGATCGGCGTCGGCGTGCATCTGGTCGCCGACCAGCCTGTCATCGTCGAGGAAGCGGTTTCGGGCTTCACCCGGGCGCTGGCCGAGGCGGTCGCCATCGTGCTCGCGGTGTCCTTCATCAGCCTCGGCATGCGCGCCGGCTTCGTCGTGGCGCTGTCGATCCCGCTGGTTCTGGCCATCACCTTCACGGTCATGGCCTATCTCGGCATCTCGCTGCAGCGCATTTCGCTCGGCGCCCTGATCATCGCGCTCGGCCTGCTGGTGGACGACGCGATGATCGCGGTCGAGATGATGGTGGCGCGGCTGGAGGTCGGCGACAATCTGCGCAAGGCGGCGACCTATGTCTACACATCGACCGCCTTCCCGATGCTGACCGGCACGCTGGTGACGGTCGCCGGCTTCATCCCAATCGGCCTCAACAACAGCGCCGCCGGCGAATACACCTTCACGCTGTTCGTCGTCATCGCGGTCTCGCTTCTGGTGTCATGGATCGTGGCGGTGCTGTTTGCGCCGCTGCTCGGCGTCACCATCCTGCCGGCGACGATGAAGCAACAGCATCACGACAAACCCAGCCGCTTCACCAGCCTGTTCCGGCGCGTCCTCCTGGGCTCCGTGCGACATCACTGGCTGACCATCATCGCCACCGTGCTGTTGTTTGCCGGCTCGATAGCCGGCTTCGGCCTCGTCCAGCAGCAGTTCTTTCCGCCTTCCGACCGTCCGGAGCTGATCGTTGACTGGAACCTGCCGCAGAACTCGTCGATCACCGAGACGCGCGACCAGATCGAGCGTTTCGAAGGGCGGGCGCTGGCCGGCAACCCAGACATCGACCATTACTCGTCCTATATTGGCCAGGGCGCGGTTCGCTTCTTGCTCGCCTTCGACGTGCAGCCTGCCAATCCCTATTTCGGCCAGACGGTGATCGTCACCAAGAGCATAGAGGCCCGTAACCGGATCAAGCCGGTGCTGGAGAAATTGTTGCGCGAGGAGTTCGTCGGCACCGACGCCTTCGTCAAGCCGCTCGAACTCGGGCCGCCGGTCGGCCGTCCCGTGCAGTACCGTGTCGGCGGCCCCGACATTCAGACGGTGCGGGAGCTGGCGCAGCAAGTCGCCGGCCTGATCTCGGCCAATCCAAAGCTGGCGGCGCCGACTTTCGACTGGAACGAGCCGCAGCGCGTGCTCAAGGTCGACGTGCTGCAGGACAAGGCGCGGCAACTCGGCATCACCTCCTCCGACATCGCCAGTGCGCTGAACAGCACGGTTGGCGGCGCCACCATCACCCAGGTGCGCGACGCCACCTATCTGATCAACGTCATCGCCCGCTCGCGCGAGGCCGAACGCGGTTCGATCGACACGCTGCAGAACTTGCAGCTGCCGACCAGCACCGGCGAGGCGATCCCGCTCGCGGCGGTCGCCAACTTCCGCTACGACCTCGAACAGCCGACTGTGTGGCGGCGCAACCGCATTCCGACGATCACCGTGCGCGCCGGCCTGGTAGGCGACGTGCTGCCGGCCACGGTCGTCAACGAGTTGAAGCCATCAGTCGACGCCTTCATCGCCAAGCTGCCGCCCGGCTATTCCGTCCAGACTGCCGGCTCGGTCGAGGAAAGCGCCAAAAGCCAGGGACCGATCGCCGCCGTGGTGCCGCTGATGCTGTTCGTCATGGCGACCATCCTGATGATCCAGCTGCAAAGCTTCCAGCGCCTGTTCCTGGTGGTTGCTGTGGCACCGCTCGGACTGATCGGCGTGGTGGCGGCCCTGGTGCCGAGCGGCGCGCCGCTCGGCTTCGTCGCCATCCTCGGCGTGCTGGCGCTGATCGGCATCCTGATCCGCAACTCGGTCATCCTGATCGTGCAGATCGAAGACCTTGTCCGGGAGGGCAAGGACCGATGGGCTGCGGTCATCGAGGCAACCGAACACCGCATGAGGCCGATCGCGCTGACGGCGGCGGCGGCTAGTCTCGCGCTGATCCCAATCGCGCGCGAGGTGTTCTGGGGGCCGATGGCCTATGCCATGATGGGCGGCATCATCGCCGGTACAGCGATCACGCTGCTGTTCCTGCCGGCGCTTTATGTGACGTGGTTCCGGATCAAGGAGCCGAAACCGGTGCAAGATAGCGAAGGCGCACACGGGGAAACGGTGCAGGAAGGTGGGGCAGCCTGAAATCCCTTACCCCGTGCGGACGAACCCCTCGCTGGCCCTGAGCAGATTGCGCGTATAATCCTCGGTCACGCGGTGCGCGACAAGTTGGGCAGCCGTCAGATTCTCCACCGCCTCGCCGCCCTGCATCACCATCAGCCGCTCGCACATATGGGTGACGATGGCGAGGTCGTGGCTGACCATCAGGAAGGTCAGCTTGCGCCGCCGGCGAACCTCTTCGAGCAGGTTGAGCACTTCGGCCTGCACCGAGGCATCGAGCGCCGAGGTCGGCTCGTCGAGCAGCAGGATCGACGGTTCGAGGATCAACGCGCGGGCAATGGCGACCCGCTGGCGCTGGCCGCCCGACAGCTGATGCGAGTAACGGAAGCGGAAACCGTTGCCGAGGCCAACCTCGTCGAGTGCTTGCTGGATGCGCTTTTCACCGTCGGCAAAACCATGGATGGCAAGTGGCTCCTGCAGCAGGCGGTCGACGGTCTGGCGCGGATGCAGTGAGCCATACGGGTCCTGGAAGACCATCTGCACCTCGCGGTAGAAAGCCTTGTCGCGGCGCGCGCCAAGCTTCTTGCCATTGACGGTGATGCTGCCCGAGGCGACCGGCGCAAGGCCGGCGATGGCCCTGAGCAGCGTCGATTTGCCGGACCCGGATTCGCCGACAAGGCCGAAGGATTCGCCTGACCTGACTTCGAGGCTGACGCCTTTCAGCGCAAGAAAGCGGTCGAAGATCACTTCCAGCCCGTTGACGGTGATCGCAGCTGTCATGCCGCCCACTCCGGCTTGCGGTCGAGCACCGGCAGCGGATGGCGTTCGAAGCCGATCCTGGGCATGCAGTTGAGCAGGCCGCGCGTGTAAGGGTGCTGGGCCTGGCGGAGTTCGGAGGCCTTGAGCTGCTCGACCACCTTGCCGGCATACATGACGATGACACGGTCGCAGAAGGACGAGACCAGGCGCAGATCGTGCGAAATGAAGATCAGCCCCATGCCACGATCGCTGACCAATTTATCGAGGATGCCTAGCACATCGAGCTGCACGGTGACGTCGAGCGCCGACGTCGGTTCGTCGGCGATCATCATCTCCGGCCCGGCGATCAGCATCATGGCGATCATGGCGCGCTGGCCCATGCCGCCGGACACTTCGTGCGGGTGCAGGTCGTAGACGCGCTTGGGATCGCGTATCTGCACCGCTTCCAGCATGGCCAGCGCGCGCTCGCGCGCCTCCGCCTTGGAGACTTTCTCATGCGTGCGCAGCGTTTCGACGATCTGGCGGCCGATGCTCATCACCGGGTCGAGCGAATATTTCGGATCCTGCAGGATCATGGCGATGCGGTTGCCCCGCAGCGCACGGCGTTCGCGTGGCGAGATGCCGAGCAGGTCGATGCCGTCGAAGGCCAGTTTGTTGGCCGATATCCTGGCCTGCGGTGGCGTCAGGCCCATGATGGCGCGGCCGGTCTGCGACTTGCCCGAGCCGGACTCGCCAACGATGCCGAGGCGTTCGCGGCCAAGCGAGAAGGAAACTCCGCGCACCGCCTCGATCAGCCCGGTGCGGGTCGGGAAGGTGACGCGCAGATCGTCGACGTCGAGAAGTGTCTTCGTCTCCCTGCTCATTGGTCACCACTCATTGGTCACCACTCCGGGGATCGAGCGCATCGCGCAGGCCGTCGCCAAGCAGGTTGAAGCCGAGGCTGACGATCAGGATGGCGAAGCCCGGCGCGCCGGCCACCCACCACTGGTCGAGCACGAAGCGGCGGCCCGACGCGATCATCGTGCCCCATTCGGGCAGCGGCGGCTGCGCGCCGAGGCCGAGGAAGCCGAGGCCGGCGGCGGTCAGGATGATGCCGGCCATGTCGAGCGTCACCCTGACGATCAGCGAGGAGATGCAGAGCGGCATGATGTGCCGCAGCACGATGCGGAAGGGCGAGGCGCCCATCAATTGCACGGCTTTGATGTAATCGGAATTGCGCACCGTCAGTGTTTCGGCGCGGGCAATTCGCGCATAAGGCGGCCAGGAGGTGATGGCGATGGCGAGCACAGCGTTCTCGATACCCGGACCCAGCGCTGCGACGAATGCCAGTGCCAAAATGAGCTTGGGGAAGGCGAGGAAGATGTCGGTGATGCGCATCAGAATGGCATCGGTCCAGCCACCGGCATAGCCGGCGACGGTGCCGACCACAAGACCGATGGGTGCGGCGATGATGGCGACAAGAATGACCACATAGAGCGTCCAGCGCGAGCCGTAGAGGATGCGCGATAGGATATCGCGGCCGAGGTCGTCGGTGCCGAACCAGTGCTCGGCGCTCGGCGCCAGCAGCCGCGAATTCTTGAGATCGCCGAATGTCGGCGAATAGGGCGCCAGCACGCCGGCAAGGGCGGCGATGACCAGCAGGGCGATGATGATGAGCAGGCCGACAAAAGCCAGCCGGTTGGCGGAAAAACGCCGCCACGCGACATAGGCGCGGCCGAGCCTGGCCTGCATGCGCGAGGCCGGCCGCTCGCTGAGCAGCCAGTCGCGACGGCTCTGGATCGCCTCGGCGCTCATGCGGATTTCGTCCTTGGATCGAGCACGCGGTAAAGCAGGTCGGACAGGAGATTGATGCCGATGAACACCGAGCCGATGACGATGGTGCCGCCGAGCACGGCGTTCATGTCGGCGTTCTGCAGCGAGTTGGTGATGTAGAGGCCGATGCCCGGCCAGGAGAAGACGGTCTCGGTCAGCACCGAGCCTTCGAGCAGACCGGCATAGGACAGCGCGATCACCGTGACCATCGGCACCGCGGCGTTGCGCAGCGCGTGGCCCCAGATGATGCGGGTTTCAGACAGGCCCTTGGCACGCGCCGCGACGATGTATTCCTGCGTCAGTTCGTTGAGCATGAACGAGCGCGTCATGCGGCTGATATAGGCGAGCGAGAAATAGCCGAGCAGCGAGGCCGGCAGGATGATGTGCCGGAAGGCGTCGTAAAAGACATCCCACTGCCCCTGCATCGCCGAATCGAGAAGGTAGAAGCCGGTAATCGGCGTGAAGGTGTATTCGTAGACGACGTCGAGCCGTGCCGGGAAAGCCACCCATTGCAGCTTGGCATAGAATAGTACCAAGCCCAGGAGGCCGAGCCAGAAGATGGGCACGGAATAGCCGATCAGGCCGATGACACGCACGACCTGATCGATGAGGCTGCCGCGCTTGACCGCGGCGAGCACGCCGAGCGGTACGCCAAACAGCGCGCCGATCAGTGTCCCCAGCGTCGCCAGTTCCGTCGTTGCCGGAAGCGCGCGGCGGATATCGCTCATGACCGGATTGGTGGTCAGCACCGAGGTGCCGAAATCGCCGCTCAGGGCATTTTTTACGTAGATGTAGAACTGCTCGATCAGCGGCAGGTCGAGGCCCATCTCGCGGCGCGTGCGCTCGACGACATTGAGAGGCGCGCGATCACCGAGCACCGCCAGCACCGGATCGATCGGGATGACCCGGCCAATGAAGAAGGTGACCGCGAGCAGACCAAGATAGGTCGTGACCGCGATGACCAGGAAGCGGCCGATCGCCGATGCAAGGGCGACGGCGCGGGCGCTACCGCGCCCGCTCTCGTTTTCAACCGCGCTCATGCGGCGCGTCCGTAGGCGTTATTCCTTCGAGACCGGCCCGACGAAGTTGCTGTCGAAGCTCGGGCCGAGCGCAAAGCCCTTGAGGTTCTTGCGCAGGCCAGCCACTTCCAGCTGCTGGTGAATGATGACGAAGGGGCTGGTGTCGAGGATCTTCTTCTGCAGATCCTTGTACATGTCGGCACGTTTGCCAGAATCCTTCTCCAGCAGGGCCGCTTCCGTTTCCTTGGTCAGGTCCGGAATATCCCACGAGTTGCGCCAGGCGAGCGTGTGCGACTTGCCGGCATCCGAATTGTCCGGGTTCGAAGCGAAGGTCTGGGCGTTGGAGTTCGGATCGAAATAATCCTGGCCCCAATTGCCGATGTAGATGTCGTGGTTGCGGGCGCGGTATTTGGTCAGCGTCTGCTTGCCGTCGCCGGGGATGATCTCCAGCTTGATGCCGGCCTGACCCAATGTCTGCTGGATCGATTCAGCCATGCCGGTGGTCGGCTGGCCGGTGCGTACATCCATGGTGACGCTGAAGCCGTCCGGCAGGCCGGCCTTGGCCAGCAATTCCTTGGCCTTGGCGACATCCAGCTTGAACGGATTGTCGTCCACGGCGCCGAGGTCGCCCTTGGGCAGGAAGGACTGATGGATCTCGCCAATGCCCTTGAGGATGGTCGTGCTCAGCGCGTCGTAGTCGACCAGATATTTGAAGGCCTGGCGCACCTCGGGTTTGGCCAGATTCGGATTCTTCTGGTTGAGGCTGATGTAGTAGACCGTGCCCTTCGGCGCGCTGGTGGTGGTAAGATCCGCCTTCTTGGCAATGGCGTCGAGATCGTTCGGCTCGAGGTTGCGGGCAACGTCGATGTCGCCGGCTTCGAGCGCCAGGCGCTGGGCCGAGCTTTCCTTCATATTGCGATAGATGACGCGCGCGAGTTTGGCCTTCTCGCCGTAATAATTGTCGTTGCGCTCCATGACCACGGCTTCGTTGGCGCGCCATTCACGCAGCTTGTAGGCGCCGGAACCGGCATAGCCGGTCTTCAGCCAGGCATTGCCAAAATCATTGTCCCATTTGTAGTCGGCGCTCGGCGTCACCGCGGCGACATGTTCCTTGACTAGCTTGGCGTCAACCACCGAGGCGACCGTTGCCGAGAGGCAGTTCAGCACGAAGCTCGGCGCATAGGCTTTGTCGACGGTGAACTGGAAGGTGGCGTCGTCGACGGCCTTGGCCTTTTCGGTGACGTTGTCGCCGCTGATGCCGAACTGATCGATGATGAAGGCCGGGCTCTTGTCCAGCTTGACGGCGCGCTCGAACGAATAGGCGACATCAGCCGCGGTGATCGGGTTGCCCGAGGCGAATTTGAGGCCCGGCTTGAGCTTGAATGTATAGGTCAGGCCGTCGTCAGAAACGGTCCAGCTCGCGGCGAGATCCGGCTTGACCTTGGAGGTGTCGCTGAGGTCGAGGCGGACAAGCAGATCATAGGTGTTGCCGGTGACTTCGGCGGTCGACAGCTCGAACGCCTCGCCCGGATCCATTGAGATGATGTCGTCGATCGCGAAGCCTTCGACCAGCGTGTCGGCGGGCGTGACCGCACCGGCCGGCGCTCCGGCCAGAAGCAGCGCGGACATGGCGGCACCCGCAAGCAGGATGCGGGAGCGTAGAGCAAACTTTTCCATCATCATGGTGATTGTTCCCTGTTTTGTTGTTTGTTGACCTGAGTTCCCAGCTCAGGGTTGCGGAATTCTTTTCGGGCCTGAAGACGGCCCTCCGTCCTCTTACCGTCGTGGTTTTTGTCCAGTTGGTCAACACCATATTCGGGGGCCTCGTGGCGGGCAACGAGCATTTATGCGACGGCTCATTGGGCCAGAAAGACGGGCGGCGTGTCGACGCATAGGCCAGCCAATCGGGGCTGCCTATCGAGAAAAATCTGCTAGAGGCTCACCGTTTCGCGGAAACGGCGAACCTCTCTATCTCTTTGTTTTGACGCAATTCCTGACGGAAAACCGTTCACACTTTTCCTGGAATTGCTTTGATTTCGGCGCTATTTCAGTGCTGCGACCAGGCCGGCGTCGGGAAAACAGGTCGCGGCCTGGCCGTTCTTGGCCTGCCATTTGCCGATCGAGCGGCGGGTCTTGAAGCCGGGCAGGCCGTCGGCGCTGCCGACATCATAGCCCTTGGCTTCAAGCGCCCGTTGCAGGGCGGCAATGTCGGAACGGTGGAGATCGCCGACCGGGCCCCAGCTGCCGGAAAAATTCTGATCGCCATGCGCAATGCGGTCGGCGCCATGGCCGATGAACAGCGCGTAGAGGTCGCTGGTGTTGTATTCCTTCAGCACGTAGAAATTGGGCGTGGCGATGAAAGCCGGACCACTGCGGCCGGCAGGCATGAGCAGGAAGCCCTCCGCCTTCAGCTCACTCGCCGGAAATGCTTTTCCGCCGACGCGCTTGATACCCATGTCAGCCCACTCAGATATCTTCTTGCCTTGATCGGGGCCTTCCAGCGAGCATGAGACGCTGTCGGGCACGGTCACCTCGAACCCCCAGCCGCGGCCCCTCACCCAGCCATAGTGGACGAGATAATTGGCGATCGAGGCGAGCACGTCAGGCGTCGAGTTCCAGATGTCGACGCGACCGTCGCCGTCGAAATCCACTGCGTGCTTGAGGAACGAGGTCGGCATGAATTGCGGCTGGCCGAGCGCACCGGCCCAGGACGATTTCATCGCGCCGACCGGCGCCAGTCCGCGTTGGACGATTTCCAGCGCGGCAAGCAGCTCAGTACGGAAGAAATCCTTCTTGGTCGACATGAACGCCTTTGTGCCGAGAACCTCGAAGGCATCGTAGGGCATCTTCGCCGCGCCGAAGCCGGTCTCGCGGCCCCAGATCGCCAGAACGATCTCGCCGGGCACGCCATAGCGTTTTTCGATCGCTGCCAGCGTCTTTGCGTTGGTGGTTTCGCGCACGCGCCCGCCTGATGTCACCGCACGAACCGTCTTCTCGGCGAAATAGGCGCCGGGCGAGCCGAACTCGGCCTGATGCTGCTTCTGCGGCGTCTTCGGTTTTTCGCCGGGCATGACAAGGTCGGGGAGCTTCAGGTTGGGCTTGATGCCGTTGAAGGCGGCATCGAAAGTCTGTTTGGAGATCCCATTCGCCTTGGCTTGCGGCCAGAGGTCGTTCTGCAGCCAGGCGCGGAACTGGTCGTCGATCTTGGCAGCGGAGGCGGAGCCCGCGAAGACGGTGAGAAGCGTCGCGACAAAGGCAAAGGTGATCGTGCGAAGGAATGCAGTCATTTCAGCAAACATCCCGCCAATTGCGTCAAAACGCCGTCCGCGAGCGCAGCGCCGCAGCGAGCGTGCCCTCGTCGAGATAGTCGAGCTCACCGCCGACCGGCACGCCGTGCGCCAGCCTTGTCACCTTGATGTCGAAGCCGGACAGCTGGTCGGTGAGGTAATGCGCGGTGGTCTGGCCTTCGACCGTGGCGTTGACGGCGATGATGATCTCCTTGACCTCGCCGCCGGCGACGCGGTCGATCAGCGAGCGGATGTTGAGCTGGTCGGGGCCGATGCCGTCGAGCGGCGACAAAGTGCCGCCGAGCACATGGTAGCGCACGTTCATCGCCGCCGCCCGCTCCAGCGCCCAGAGATCGGCGACGTCCTCGACGACGATAAGGGTGGCAGCGTCGCGGCGCGGGTCGGTGCAGATCATGCAGGGGTCGGATGTATCGACATTGCCGCAGGTCGTGCAGATGCGCACCTTGTCGGCGGCCTCGCCCATGGCGGCGGCGAGCGGCGACAGGAGTTGCTCCTTCTTCTTGATCAGGTGCAGGGCGGCGCGCCTGGCCGAACGGGGCCCGAGCCCCGGCACTTTGGCCAGCAGCTGGATCAGGCGTTCGATCTCGGGACCGGCGATTCGCTTGGACATCGCTCTGATCTAGGATTTTTCAGAGCGCTTTGGAACAGTTGCCATCCAGCACGATCCACCATGCTGCCATAGCGGATCATGGGAACGGATCAGTTGGCTTCGAGCGGCCGCCCCTGGCTGACGATCATCGCGCCAATGGCGTCGGTGTTCTCAGGCGTCGACTGGAAGCCCATCGATGCCTCTTGCGGCTCGCCCTGAACCGAACTGATGATGCGGGTGTTCACTGTGCCGCCAAAGCGGGCGGCATCCGGTTCTTCCATCGGCTCCTGCATGGCGACCATCGTCTGCTTCACGGTCACGCGCGCCGACTTTGCCGTGGGCGCCGCGGCCGCGGACACATAGGTCTGCTGGGCGGGAGCGATCTTCGTCTTGGGCTGACGGGCCGGTTCCACAGAGGCGGTCATAAAGACCTGTTGTGCCGGAGCGGCGCGGGAGGTTTTGGCCGGACGCACCGGCTCCGCCGAGGCAACCATGGTCACCGACGCGGCCGGCTTGACCATTTCGGGCGCCGCCGAGGCAACCATTGGCTCGTCGGGCAGCGGCTGCCAGTTGCGGCCGCGCTTCTCGTAGAAGGCATTGCCGCCGGCGACCATGGTGTAGTGCATGTTCTTGTACGGGAAATGCAGGCCAGCGGTGTGGAAATACATGGTGTTCTTCAGCTTGGCCTTGCGCTCGCCCTTGAGCACGGCGTCGGCCGCTTCCTCGACATCGGGCATTGCGCGCGAATTCATCGGCCTGGTCATGACGCCCGGCGCGAACTGCCCGGGTTCACCCACCACGTCACAGATGGTGCTGCCGTGGTTGCCGGAGCGCAAGCGGTTCATCACCACCGTGCCGACGGCGATCATGCCATCGCGGCTCGAGCGGTTGGATTCGAAGAACATCGCCCTTTCCAGGCACTCCCTGTCCTTTGGCGTGTGGCTGAAGGGCCGGCTCAGGAAACTCGGCGTGATGGCATCGGTCAGGCTTGCAACGGACATGCCATGCGAAGTGGTCTGGCTGCAGGCGGCCAGAAACAGGGGAGACGTGATGACGCCGAGCAACAGCGGCGCCTTCCATCGCGTAACTATCAACAGGTTACCCTCTCACTTCGATGCCCGCCCCCAGGCTGCGGCAAGAATGAGACACTTTCAGGCAAAATGATGGCCAAAACGTTATTAACCATGCGCTGTTGCCTAAAAGGCACAATTTCGAAGCTTTCCAGATAGATCGAGCCGTCATTTCACAAAGGCAATGACCGTTCTCTCTTGGTTTCGCCGCAATTGCGGCTGGCAAAACCGCGTCCCGTTTTGCAGGCAATCGCTACCGCCCGGCCGCAATCGCGGCCGGCTGACCAGGCTCAAACTCCTCGACCTTCTCCGAAAAGAGGCCGCGCCTGAGGAACAAAGCCCGCGCGTCCCTGGCAGCCGGCGCGATCTTTCCCGGCCAGTCGCTGTCAATGAACTCGGCCTTGGTGAAATCGGGATTTGCTTCGGAGGCCGCCTCGAGGAATTCGGCGATTTCCAGCACGACCGCGCGCTCCTCCTTCGAAAGCGCCGACGTGCCGGCCTCAATCGACGGGCGGTGCACGAAATCCTCGAACAGGTAGAAATAGCCCTTGATGCCGACAATATCGACGCCGGCATCGCTATCGGCGAGGATTTCCAAAATCTCGTAGATCCGGTTGCGGATACGCTGCTCGATCAGTCTTTCCGACGGCTCTTCGGTCATGGGCGCATCGCCGCTGAAGGTTAGAAGGGCAGTTTCATTCCCGGCGGGATGGGCAGGCCTGATGTCAGTGCCTTGGTCTTTTCCTGCATGATCTGCTCGACCTTGGCCTTGGCGTCATTGTGGGCGGCGAGAATCAGATCCTCGAGGATCTCGACATCGTCCTCCTTGAACAAAGACGGGTCGATCTTCAGGGACTTCATCTCGAATTTTCCAGTCAGCGTCACATTGACCAGACCGCCGCCGGCCTGGCCGGACGCTTCCAACGTGGCGATCTCGTCCTGCATGGCCTGGAACTTGGCCTGCATTTCCTTCGCCTTGCCCATCAGGCCGAGAAGATCTTTCATGGTCCGATCCTTGGTTCTTGGTTTGTCAGGGTTCTTGGTTTGTTAGGTCTCGTCGTCATCCGCCGGCGGCTCGACCGGCACTTCTGCCTCGGCCGTGTCCGCCTCCGGCGCGTCGGGGATGCGCACGTCGATGATCTTGGCCCCGGGAAAGCGCGCCAGGATGGCGGCAACCGTCGGATCGCTCTTGGCATCGAGGAAGGCGTTTTCGCGCTTGGTCGATTCCATTTCGGCCAGCGTCTGGCCGCCCTCTTCTTTCGACAGCGACACCAGCCAGTTGCGGCCGGTCCAGGCGCGCAGTTTCGTCGTCAGATCGTTGAGCAGCAGCTTCGGCGCATCGTCGGTCAGGCTGACATCGATGCGGCCGGGCTCGAAGCGTACGGGACGGATGCAGCGCTTGACCAGCACCTTGAAGGCGATGTCGCGGTGCGCGTCGGCAAGCGCAACGATATCGGCCAGCGACCTGACCGGCACCTGCTGCGGCTCGGACACCGGCGCGGGCGGCGCGACGAAGGCGACCGGCGCCGGCGTGGCCTCGACCAGCCGCATGGTCTGCGCGCCGCCGGACCCGGATGGCATACGCGTCTGCGCCACCGCGCTGGCCCCACCGCCATTGCCGTTGCCGGAACCCGCAGGCGCGCCATTCGGGCGCGATGCGCCATTTTGTGCCGGTCCGGTGCCCTCAAGCGACCGCAACGCTTCATCCAGCGTCGGCAGGTCGGCGGCATGCGCCAGCCGGATCAGCACCATTTCGGCGGCACTGACGGGCCGGTTGGAGGACTGCACTTCAGGGATGCCTTTGAGCAGCATCTGCCAGGTCCGCGACAGCACCCTGACCGACAGCGCCCTGGCGAAATCGGCGCCGCGCTCGCGCTCGTCCTGCGACAGCGAAGCGTCGTCCATGGCGGTCGGCACGAAACGCAGCCGGGTGACGAGATGGTTGAACTCGGCAAGATCGGTGAGTACGGCGGCCGGATCGGCGCCGGTGTCGTATTGCGTGCGGAATTCGGCGAGCGCTGCCGCCACATCGCCCTTCATCACATGTTCGAACAGATCGACGATGCGGGCACGGTCGGCCAGGCCCAGCATGGCCCTAACCGCCTCGGCGCTGACGGAGCCGGCGCCGTGCGCGATCGCCTGGTCGAGGATGGAGAGCGAATCGCGAGCGGAGCCTTCCGCCGCGCGCGCAATCATCGCCAGCGCGTCGTCGTCGACCGAAATGCCCTCCTTGCCGGCGATCGAGGAGAGATGCGCGACCAGCGCGCCGGCATCGATGCGTCTGAGGTCAAAACGCTGGCAGCGCGACAGGACGGTGATCGGAACCTTGCGGATTTCAGTGGTGGCGAAGATGAATTTGACGTGCGGAGGTGGTTCCTCCAGCGTTTTCAGCAGGCCGTTGAAGGCCTGTGTCGACAGCATGTGCACTTCGTCGATGATGTAGACCTTGTAGCGGGCCGAGACCGGCGCGTAGCGCACGCGCTCGATGATGTCCCTGATGTCGTCGATGCCGGTGTGCGAGGCGGCGTCCATCTCGATAACGTCGACATGGCGGCCTTCCATGATCGCCTGGCAATGCTCGCCGAGCACGGCGAGGTCGACCGAAGGCTGGTCCACGGTTGGTGTCTTGTAGTTCAACGCCCGCGCCAGGATGCGCGCCGTGGTGGTCTTGCCGACACCGCGCACGCCGGTCAGCATCCAGGCTTGGGCAATGCGGCCGGTGGCAAAGGCATTGGTGAGGGTGCGCACCATCGGCTCCTGGCCGACGAGCTCGGAAAAATTCGACGGGCGGTATTTGCGCGCCAGCACGCGATAGGCGGCAGCCTTTCCATTCTCCAGGCTTTTCGGCCCCGAATTTCCGGCTTCGCTCATTCGCCCGTTAAGCTCCAAAAGGCCGCGCCCAAAGGCGCCGATTCCTGCGCATAGTCTCGCCCGCGCTGCAATGCGTCGTCAATGTCGCGAGGAGGGCCGATGAGGTGGGAGGCTGGAACAATGACCCGTTCCGGGCTCGTTAGGGCTGCTTCCTTCCGGACCTGACCCGGTTGGCGAGTGGATCGTCCACCACCAACCTCCCGCTATCCATATCGGCAATTGCGCGACGAAATGCAAGTGCGCAGGCAATTTGCTGCACCAAACCGTGAGTGGAACAATGATTCGCTTGCAGCCCCCGTGCCAGCGCTCTAGCGTTCATGAGTTTGAGGAAACCAAGAAAAGCAAGGGAAACGCCGATGCTGCCGGGCCTGAAGGCCGGATTCACGCTGGATGCCCGGCTGGAGGCGGACAGCGAGCAGCTGATGTGGCTTGGGCTGTGCGAATTGCGGGTGATGAACGATCGTCGCTGGCCATGGCTGCTTTTGGTGCCGCAGCGGCCGGGCGCGGAAGAAATCCACGACATGACGCCGCTCGACCAGGCGATGCTGACCTTCGAGACCAATATGGTGGCGCAGGCGCTGAAGAAAGTCAGCGGCTGCACCAAGATCAACACCGGCGCGCTCGGCAACATCGTGCGCCAATTGCATATCCATATCATCGCCCGGTCCGAAGGCGATCCCGGCTGGCCCGGCCCGGTGTGGGGACACGGCCTGCGCGAACCCTATCAGCGTTCCGACCTGCGCCGGTTTGCCGAAACGATAAGGGCAGCGCTATAAGCCTTCGCCGGTATCCATCCTAAAAACATGTTCATCCCCAGACATGTCCATCCCAGAGCATCAGAGTCCGCATGAGCTTCCGCCTGTTTGACGCGCCCCTGCGCGAGCCGAGCCAGTTTGTCGGCTTTGCCGGCAACACGATCGACCGGCAATCCGAGAACCGCGCCGACGATTCGGTCGAGAAGGCGCTGGCCGATCCGACGACGCGGCTGCTGTTGATGAATGGCGGCCGGTTGCACCTGAAGCTCCACGGGGGCGGCGGCCTCGACCCCTGGTTCGGCGCCAGCGAGAGCGAGCCCTTCAACCCTTCCTTCGCCGGGGGTATCCTGCTTGGCTTTTCCGAACAGGGGCCTGTGCTGGCGATGCCAGTCGGTATCGACGCCGAACAGCTGCCCGAGAGCGTCAAGGCGATCGACTACCGGTCGGTTTACATGCAAGGGCTGATCGACGAAGTGGCGGCCGGCGCGATGGCGCAAGGGGCCGCCCTGCTTGCCTGGCATGCCAGCCATCCTTTCTGCAGCAAATGCGGCACCGAATCGCAGATGCGGGCCGGCGGCTACAAGCGGCACTGCCCGAATTGCGGCACCGAGCATTTTCCGCGCACCGACCCGGTGGCGATCATGCTGACGGCGACCCGGGAAAAATGCGTTCTCGGGCGCGGTCGGCATTTCGCGCCGGGCATGTATTCCGCACTTGCCGGCTTCATCGAGCCGGGTGAGACAATCGAGGCGGCGGTACGCCGCGAAACGCTGGAAGAAGCCGGAATCAGGCTTGGCCGCGTCGTCTACCATGCCAGCCAGCCCTGGCCGTTCCCCTACTCGCTGATGATCGGCTGCTTCGGCGAACCGCTCAATGAAGACATCCAGGCCGACCTCAACGAACTGGAAGACTGCCGTTGGTTTGGCCGCGACGAGGTGCGGCTGATGCTGGCGCGGGAGCATCCCGACGATCTCGTCACGCCGCCGAAAGGGGCGATCGCACACCACCTCATCCGCGCCTGGGTCGACAGCGAATAGATACTGAAAGTCATTGCAGGAGAGACAAATGATCCGTCACACCGTCGTCTTCACGCTGAAGCACCCGCCGCACTCGCTCGACGAAAAGCGGTTCCTCGTCGACGCCAAGAAGATCCTCACCGCGATCAAGGGCGTCACGCATTTCGAGCAATTGCGGCAGATCAGCCCCAAGAACGACTATCAGTTCGGCTTCTCGATGGAGTTCGCCGACCAGGCCGCCTACACCAGATACAACGACCATCCGGACCATGTCGCCTTCGTGCGTGACCGCTGGGTGCCGGAGGTCGAGAAATTTCTCGAGATCGATTACGTGCCGCTGGGCTCGGTGGTTTAGAGCATGATCCCGAAATGTGGAAACCGGTTTTCGGAAGAGCTCATGCTCAATAGGAACTAATCCGCGACCTTCCACTGCTCGCGCGACTCGCTGGCCGGATAGACGCCGAGAATCCGCACCTCGCGGGAGAAGAAGCGCAGTTCCTCCAGCGCCAGCTTGACCAGCGGGTCATCAGGATGACCCTCGATGTCGGCATAGAACAACGTCGCCGTGAAGGCGCCGAGCTGGTAGCTCTCCAGCTTGGTCATGTTGATGCCGTTGGTGGCGAAGCCGCCCATGGCCTTGTAGAGCGCGGCCGGCACGTTGCGGACGCGGAACATGAAGGTCGTCATCATCTTGATGTCAGCCGAGGGCCGTTCGGCCAATCGCTTGTCCTTGGTCAGGACGACGAAGCGGGTGACGTTGCTATCGGTGTCCTCGACATTCCTCTCGATGATGTCGAGCCCGTAGAGCTCGGCGGCGAGCGCCGGGGCGAGCGAGGCCATGGTGCGGTCCTTGAGCCCCGACACCAGCTTCGCAGAGCCCGCTGTGTCGCCGGCAATCACCGGCTTCCAGCCATTCTTGCGGATGTATTTGCGGCACTGCCCCAGCGCATGGATGTGACTGTGGACGGTCTTGATCTCCTCGCGTTTGACGCCCGGCAGGACCATCAGCTGGAAGTGGATCGGCAGGAAATACTCGCCGACAATGTGGAGCTTCGATTCCGGCAGCAGATGATGGATGTCGGCGACGCGCCCGGCGATGGTGTTCTCGATCGGGATCATGGCGAGGTCGGCCTTGTTGGTCTCGACCGCGTTGAAGGCATCCTCGAAGGTCGGGCACGGCAACGGCTCCATCGACGGGAACATGTTGCGGCTGGCGGTGTCGGAATTGGCGCCCGGCTCGCCCTGGAAGGATATTCTGTTGGTCTTTTCAGGCATGGCCGGGTCTCGATTCAAGGGGTCGAAGGGGTTTCTCAGTTTGAAAGGATGGTTCGGGCGCGCTCAAGGTCTTCCGGCGTGTCGACGCCGAGAGGCAGCGACTGGACGATCTCGGCGTCGATGCGCATACCGGCTTCCAGCGCCCGCAACTGCTCCAGCCGCTCGCGGCGTTCGAGCGGCGACGGCTTCAACGCGACGAAGCGCTCGAGTGCCGAGCGGCGATAGGCATAGAGGCCGACATGGTGATAGAGCGGCCCCTCGCCCCAAGGTGCTGTGGCGCGGGTGAAATAGAGGGCTCGCAGCCGCGTCGCCGATAGCGGCGAACCAACGATCTTGACGACGTTGGAATTGGTCCTTTCCTCCTCGCGGACGATCTCGACGCCGAGCGTGGCGATATCCACGGCTGCGTCCTCGAACGGCCTGAGCGAGGCGGCAATGATGCCGGGATCGATGGTCGGCAGGTCGCCCTGGACATTGACGATCGTTTCGACCTTGCCGCCGGGATCGAGCGCGAGCAGCGCCTCGTGGATGCGATCGGAACCCGACTCGTGGTCGATGCGCGTCATCACCGCCTCGAACCCATGCGCGCGCACCGCTTCGGCGACGCTTTGCGTGTCGGTCGCCACCACCACGCGGCCGAGGCCGGCTTCCGCCGCGCGGCGCGCGACATGAACGATCATCGGCGCGCCTGATATGTCGGCCAGCGGCTTGCCCGGCAGGCGGGTGGAGGCCATGCGGGCCGGGATCAGGATCAGAGTGGACATCGCTATGGCAAGACGTTCGAAAAGAGGACAAGGAAAAGTGGCAAAAGGTCTCACTGGCAGCGCCCTTATAGGTGTTGCAACGCCGCAGCAAAAGACCTAGTTTCCGCCCGATTTGACCGGCTCTGGAGGGCAGGTCTCGATACCGACGGACGGAGTGGACGGTTCGGTCCGCCGGAAAAGGGAGCAAGGGGCGTATGGATTCCAACGAAGTCAACAAACTGCTCGCCGGATTGCTCGGAACCGTTTTCGTCGTTTTCTCGGTCGGCCTGGTATCGGACGCGCTGTTTGCCTCTCCGGCCCCGGAAAAGCCCGGCTTCGCCATCGAAGTCACGGAGCCCGCCGAAGGCGGACCGGCCGCGCCCGCCGCCGAAGCCAAGCCGATCGCCGTTCTGCTGCAGACCGCCAATGTCGAGGCGGGCGCCGCCGTCTTCAAGAAGTGCCAGGCCTGCCATTCCGGCGAAAAGGGCGGCCCCAACAAGGTCGGCCCCGATTTGTGGGATCTCGTCGACCGCCCCGTCGGCGAGCATGAAGGCTTCGCCTATTCGGCAGGCATGAAGGAATTTTCCAAGGGCGGCACCGAGAAGTGGACTTACGACAACATCAACCACTTCATCACCTCGCCGAAGAAATTCGTAAAGGGCACGGCGATGGGCTTCGCCGGCCTGCCCAAGGACGAAGACCGCGCCAACGTGATCGCCTATCTGCGCACGCTGTCGGACAATCCCAAGCCGCTGCCTACGCCTGGCGCCGCCGCTGACGCCAGCGCGCCCTCCAAGCCGGCCGATGCAGCCGCCCCGGCAAAGCCGGCAGACGGTGCAGCGCCCGCTAAGCCTGCGGCTCCTGCCGCACCAGCTCCGGCCGCACCGGCCAAATAACCAATAGCGTCTCGATGACCTTGAAAAAGCCGGGTTCTGCCCGGCTTTTCTGTTAGGAAAAACGCATATGCGGCGACAAAGCCGGCGCATGGCGGTTTTCATGCGCGCCAAATCATCTAGATTGCCCTTCTGGATGATCTGGCACGCATCGCGAAGAGGATAGTGCATGACGGTTGGCCGAACGCTTCTCAAGTCGCTGCTGTCGGCGGCCCTGCTGGTAGCGGGGTTGCAGACGACCCGGGCTGACGAGTGGCGCACCACCTCATCGCTGATCGGCGACTCCAAATACGGCGACACTTTCCAGCACTACGACTACGTCAACCCGAACGCACCGAAGGGCGGCAATTACAACTCCGTCGTCCAGGGGACATTCGACAGCTTCAATCCCTACATCGTGCAAGGAGCGCCGGCCGCCGGCTTCCTGCCGTTCGGCGGCGGCCTGCTCTACGACACGCTTATGGACCAGGCGACCGACGAAGGCAGCGTCAGCCATCCGCTGATCGCCGACGCCTACAAATATCCGGCCGACTATTCCTCGGCAACCTACCGGCTGGACCCGCGCGCGAAGTGGCATGACGGGCAGCCGATCACCGTCGACGACGTGATCTGGTCGTTCCAGGCGCTGAAGGCGAACAGCCCGATGTACAGCCGCTATTTCGAGAACGTCACCGAGGCGGTGGCGATTTCCGACCGCGAGGTCGAATTCCATTTCAGCCAAAAGGGCAATCGCGAACTGCCCAAGATCCTTGGCGACCTCGTCGTTCTGCCCAAGCATTGGTGGGAAGGCACCGACGCCAACGGCAAGAAACGCGACATCACCAAGGGGACGCTGGAGCCGCCGCTTGGCTCGGCAGCCTACAAGATTGCCAGCTTCAAGCCGGGCTCGGAGATCGTCTGGCAGCGCGTGCCCGATTATTGGGGCGCCAAGCTGGCGGTGAAGATCGGGCGCGAGAATTTCGACACCCAGCGCTTCACCTACATTCTTGACGACAATGCCGCCTGGCAAGCCTTCAAGAAGGGCGGGCTCGACGATATCAAGCCGGAAAACAGCTCGAAGAAGTGGGCGACCTTTTATGATTTCCCGGCGATCAAGGCTGGCGACGTGATCAAGCAGGAATTCAAGACGACCTCGCCGGAGCCGATGCAGGCCTTCATGCTCAACCAGAGGCGGCCGCTGTTCAAGGATCGCCTGGTACGCGAGGCACTGACCTATGCGTACGATTTCGAGACGATGAACCGGACGCTGTTCTTCGGCTTCAACACCCGCACCAGCAGTTACTTCCAGGGCACGGAGCTGGCATCGAGCGGCCTGCCGCAAGGCAAGGAACTGGAAATCCTGGAAAAATACCGCGACAAGCTGCCGCCCGAGCTTTTCACGCAAGAGTTCAAGCTGGCGGTCTATGACACGCCGCAAGCCGAGCGCAAATACCTGAGGCAGGCGGTCGACCTGTTCGCCAAGGCCGGCTGGGTGATCAAGGGCGGCAAGATGGTCAACGCCAAGACCGGCGAGCCGTTCAAGTTCGAGATCATCGGCTCGAGTGAAACGGACCAGGTCCTTTCCGGCACCTACATCGCCAATCTGCGCAAAATCGGCGTCGATGCAACGCTGCGCATCATCGACCAGAGCCAATACATCAACCGCGTCAATAATTTCGATTACGACGTCATCACCAACGTGCTGCAGCAATCGGAATCGCCCGGCAACGAGCAACGCGATTTCTGGAGTTCGAAGGCAGCTGACACACCGGGATCGCGCAACTATTCCGGCATCAAGGATCCGGTCGTCGACGCCCTTGTCGACCGCATCATCTTCGCCACCGACCGCGACGATCTCGTGGCCGTCACCCATGCGCTCGACCGGGTGTTGCTGTGGAACTATTATGTCGTGCCGCAATACTACCGTGCGGTGGTGTGGCTCGCCTACTGGAACAAGTTCGGGATTCCGGACAAGCAGCCAAGCTACCGCGGCGCCGATATCGATTCGTGGTGGATCGACACCGAGAAGGAAAAGGCGCTCGCGGCCAAATACAGGAGTGGCGATTGATGGGGCAGCAGCCGATGCTTCCTCGTCGCGACTTCCTGGCGCTCGGCGCTGCGGCAACCGCCGCGGCGCTGCTGCCGGGCAAGGCTTTCGCCGCCAGCCCGACCGGCGTGAAACTGTACGGGCTGTCGGCCTTTGGCGACCTTAAGTACAAACCGGACTTCACGCATTTCGACTATGTCAATGTCGATGCACCGCAAGGTGGCACCTTCAACTTCCTGCCGCGCAACTGGGGCGCCAACCAGACGCCGCTGACCTTCAACACGCTGAATTCGTTCGTTCCCAAAGGCGATTCGCCGCAGCGCATGGAGATGTGCTTCGATTCGCTAATGGTGAGAGCGCTCGACGAGCCTGACGCCGTCTACGGGCTCATCGCCGACGGTGTGACGATTTCGGACGACCGCAACGGTTTTACCTTCTCGCTGCGTCCGCAGGCCCATTTCCATGATGGCACGCCGCTGACGGCCGAGGACGCCGCCTTCACCTTCAAGCTGTTGAAGGACAAGGGCCATCCGGACTATTTGCTGCCGCTGACGCATCTGGACGACGCGATCGCCATCGATACTCACACGTTGAAGCTTGCCTTCTCCGGCAAGCAGACAACCCGCACCATCCTCAACGTCGTTGCGTTCCCGATCCTGTCGAAGGCTTTCTATACGACCAACCCGTTCGATTCCTCGCAGATGAACCCGCCGCTTGGGTCAAGCGCCTACAAGGTCGGTCGCTGGTCGGCAGGAGCCTGGATCGAATATGAGCGTGTGGCCGACTATTGGGGCAACGACCTGCCGATCAATCGCGGCCAGAACAATTTTCAGCGCATTCGTGTCGAGTTCTACCAGGACCGCAACGTTGCCTTCGAAGCGTTCAAGAAGGGAGAAATCCTCTACAAGGAGGAATTCGTGTCGCGTGTCTGGGCGACGGGCTACGACTTCCCCGCTTTCAATGCCGGCAAGGTGGTGAAGCACGAATTCCCAGCCGAAACGGTTCCTTCCATGCAGGCCACCGCCGTCAATCAGCGGCGCGAGCAGTTCCGCGACCCGCGCGTGCGGCAAGCGATCGGGCTCTGCTTCGACTTCGAATGGACGCGGCGCAATTTCTTTTACGGCTCCTATGAGCGCTCGCAATCCTGCTTTGAGCAATCCGATTTTCGCGCCGAGGGCACACCGTCGCCGGAGGAACTGGCGCTGCTCGAGCCGCTGCGTGACCAGATTCCTCCCGAGGCGTTAGGCGAAGCGGTGACCCAGGCGGTCTCGAACGGCTCCGGCCGCGATCGCCAACTGCTCGGCAAGGCAGCCAAGCTGCTGGCCGAGACCGGCTGGAAGCGGTCCGGCGATTTCGTCGTCAACGATAAGGGCGGCCGGCTGTCGGCCGAGATTCTCGTCGACGACGAAACCTTCGAGCAGGTCTATTCGCCTTGGGTCGAAAACATGAAGGCAATCGGCATCGACGCATCGATCCGGCTGGTCGACGCCGCGCAATATCAGTTGCGGCAGAATTCGTTCGACTACGATCTCGTCTCGGTTGCGTTCTCATTTCCGGCGACGCCAACCCGAGACGACCTCGAAACCTTCTTCCACTCGCGAACCGCCACAATATCCGGCTCGCGCAACCTGCCGGGCATATCGAATCCGGCCATCGACACGCTGATCGACACCGTTGGCGCCGCCAAGGACCGCGAAAGCCTGACAATTGCCATGCGCGCTCTCGACCGGGTCTTGCGCGCGCGGCGCGATTGGATTCCAAGTTGGTTCCTGGCGAATCACCGAAGCGCCTATTGGGACATGTTCGGCTTTCCCGAGCAGAAACCCGATTTCGGCTTTCCGGTCGAAGCGCTGTGGTGGGTCGACAAGGGCAAGGCGGCAAAAATTGGCAAAGCCTGACATGACCGTTAACGCGGGGCCGGCAGCCTGATGGGCGCCTATATTCTGCGACGCATCCTGCTGATGATCCCGACACTGTTCGGCATCATGGCGATATCCTTCGCCGTGATTCAGTTCGCGCCTGGCGGTCCGGTCGAGCAGGTGATTGCCAGCCTGACCAACCAGGGCGGCACCGATCGCCTCGGCGGCGGTGGTGGCGACGCCGGCACCGGTGGCAATTTCGATGTGGCCGGCGATATCAGTTCGAAATACCGCGGTGCCCAGGGTCTTGATCCCGAGTTCATCAAGAAGCTGGAAAAGCAGTTCGGCTTCGATAAGCCCCCGCTCGAACGCTTCGGCATGATGCTGTGGAACTATATAAGGTTCGATTTCGGCGACAGCTATTTCCGCGACATATCGGTGCTCGACCTGATCCTCGAAAAGATGCCGGTGTCGATCTCGCTCGGCATATGGATCACCATCCTGTCCTATCTGATCTCGATCCCCCTCGGCATCCGCAAGGCGGTCAAGGACGGCTCGGCGTTCGACATGTGGACCAGCGGCGTCGTCATCATCGGCTATGCCATCCCGGGCTTCCTGTTCGGCATCCTGCTGATGGTGCTTTTTGCCGGCGGCTCGTTCTGGGACTGGTTCCCGTTGCGCGGCATCGTTTCGGACAATTGGGACCAGTTGTCCTGGCCGAACAGGATCGCCGACTATATCTGGCACATGACCTTGCCGCTGACGGCGCTGGTGCTGTCGGCCTTCGCCACGACGACGCTGCTCACCAAGAACTCCTTCCTGGAAGAGATTCGCAAACAGTACGTGGTGACAGCGCGCGCCAAGGGCCTGTCGGAGCGCAAGGTGCTCTACGGCCATGTCTTCCGCAACGCTATGCTGATCGTCATCGCCGGCTTTCCCGGCGCCTTCATCTCGGCCTTCTTCACCGGCTCGCTGCTGATCGAGAACATCTTTTCGCTCGACGGTCTTGGCCTGCTCGGTTTCAAGTCGGTGATAGCGCGCGATTATCCAGTCGTGTTCGCCAATCTCTACATCTTCTCGCTGCTTGGGCTGTTCGTCGGCTTGCTGTCCGACCTGATGTACACCTGGGTCGATCCGCGCATCGATTTCGAGCGGAGAGACATCTGATGTCCGAAGCCGTTGTGGAGAACACGCCGACACGCCTCAGACGGCCCTGGCTGTCGCCGCTGAACCGCCGGCGCTGGCACAATTTCAAGGCCAACCGGCGCGGCTACTGGTCGCTGTGGATCTTCCTTGTCTTGTTCGGTCTGTCGCTGTTTTCCGAATGGATCGCCAACGACAAGCCGATCCTCGTCTCCTACAAGGGCGAGATCCTGTTTCCGGTGCTGGTCGCCTACCCCGAGGAGAAGTTCGGCGGCTTCTATGCCGTCACCGATTATCGCGACCCGGTCATCCGGGACGAGATCAACGCCAATGGTTGGATGATCTGGCCGCCGATCCGCTACTCCTATCGCACCGTCAACAATGCGATCCCCGATGCCGCTCCTGCAAAGCCGTCGTGGCAATATGATGCGGACAAGCGCTGCAGCCAGTATCCGCAGAAGGCCGCCGATCCCGACTGCATTGTCGGCAACTGGAACTGGCTGGGAACCGACGACCAGGCGCGCGACGTGCTGGCGCGGCTTATCTACGGTTTCAGGATCTCGGTGCTGTTTGGCCTGATCCTGACTGCCGGCTCGTCGCTGATCGGCGTCGCCGCGGGCGCCATGCAGGGCTATTTCGGCGGCTGGACCGATCTTCTGTTTCAGCGCGTCATCGAGATATGGTCAGCGATCCCGGTGCTCTATCTGCTGCTCATCGTCTCCGCAATCCTGCCGCCCGGCTTCTTCATCCTGCTTGGCCTGATGCTGATCTTCTCCTGGGTGGCGTTGGTCGGCGTGGTGCGGGCCGAGTTCCTGCGCGCCCGCAATTTCGAATATGTCAACGCGGCGCGCGCGCTCGGCGTGCCCAACCGCACGATCATGTTCCGGCATCTGTTGCCCAACGCCATGGTGGCGACGCTCACCTTCCTGCCGTTCCTGACCAGTGGTTCGATCTCGACGCTGACCTCGCTCGACTATCTCGGCTTCGGCCTGCCTCCGGGCTCGCCGTCGCTAGGCGAACTCATGAAGCAGGCGCAGAGCAACCTGAACGCGCCATGGCTCGGTATCTCCGGCTTCATCGTCGTCTCACTGATGCTGTCCTTGCTGGTGTTCATCGGTGAGGCCGCGCGCGATGCCTTCGATCCGCGCAAGGCATTCAGATGAGCGAAATTCTGCTCTCCGTCCGCGATCTCAGCGTCGCCTTCACGCAAGGCGGCAACCAGTCGATGGCGGTCGACTACATTTCCTTCGACCTCGCCAAGGGCGAGACCGTAGCGCTGGTCGGAGAGTCCGGCTCCGGCAAATCGGTTTCGGCCTTGTCAGTGCTGAAGCTGCTGCCTTATCCGACGGCGAGCCACCCTTCGGGAAAGATCCTGTTCCAGGGCGCCGACCTGCTGGCCATGAACGAGAAGCAGTTGCGGCAGGTGCGCGGCAACAAGATCACCATGATCTTCCAGGAGCCGATGACCTCGCTCAATCCGCTGCACACGATCGAGCACCAGATTGTCGAGATCCTGAAGCTGCATCAGGGCATGGCCGACCGCCCGGCCAAGGCCCGCACGCTGGCCTTGCTCAAGGAAGTGGGTATCCGCGAGCCGGAAAAACGTCTCGACGCTTACCCGCACCAGCTCTCCGGCGGTCAGCGCCAGCGCGTGATGATCGCCATGGCGCTGGCCAACGAACCGGAACTGCTGATCGCCGACGAGCCGACGACGGCGCTCGACGTTACCGTGCAGGCGCAGATCCTCGAACTGCTGGCGGGCTTGAAAAGCCGCAAGGGCATGTCGATGCTGTTCATCACCCATGATCTCGGCATCGTGCGCAAGATCGCCGACCGGGTCTGCGTGATGACCAAGGGCAAGATCGTCGAGACCGGGCCGACCAAGGACATCTTCGCCAACCCGCAGCACGCCTATACGAAACATCTGCTGGCGGCCGAACCAAAGGGCAAGCCGCCGGCCGCCAACGATGCGGCCAAGCCTGTCATGACCGGCAAGGACATCAAGGTCTGGTTCCCGATCAAGAAGGGGTTTTTCCGAACCACCGTCGATCATGTGAAGGCGGTCGACGGCATCGATGTCACCGTGCGCGCCGGCCAGACGCTGGGTGTGGTCGGCGAATCCGGCTCCGGCAAGACGACGCTCGGCCTGGCGCTGGCGCGGATGATCTCATCGACCGGAAGCATCCAGTTCAACGGCCGCGACATCAACCAGCTCACCTTCAACGCCATGCGGCCGCTCAGGCGGGAATTGCAGATCGTCTTCCAGGATCCGTTCGGCTCGCTCAGTCCGCGCATGTCGATTGCCGAGATCATCGAGGAAGGGCTGAAGATCCACGAGCCGAAGCTGTCGCCCGATGAGCGCGACGACAAGGTGGCCGCCGTGCTGAAGGAGGTCGGCCTCGATCCGGAGACCCGCAACCGATACCCGCACGAGTTTTCCGGCGGCCAGCGCCAGCGCGTCGCCATTGCGCGCGCCATGGTGCTCAACCCGCGCTTCGTCATGCTGGACGAGCCGACATCAGCGCTCGATATGAGCGTGCAGGCACAGGTCGTCGACCTCTTGCGCAACCTGCAGGCCAAGTACGACCTCGCCTATCTCTTCATCAGCCACGATCTCAAGGTCATCCGGGCGCTTGCCAACGACGTCATCGTCATGCGCAACGGCCAGATCGTCGAAGCCGGCCCTGCCCAGCAGATTTTTGAAAATCCGCAAACGGACTATACTCGGGCACTGATCTCGGCCGCCTTCAAGATAGAGACGGCGCCGGTCGGCATCGTCAGCGAGTGACTAGAGCAATTTCAGGAAAAGTGTGAAACGGTTTTCCGGCCGGAATTGCGCCAAGACAAACAGATGGAGCGGTTCGGCGTGAACCGATGAACCGCTCTAGCGTGAAGAGGGACTGGACGAACCGCGATGGAAAAAGGCCGTATCCTGCTTGCCGTCACCGGCTTTCATCCGCAGCGCTGGCGCGACCTGTTGTCGGCCGAGCGCGAGGTGGTGCTAGAGCCGGACGGCGCCAAGGATCCGTCGATCACCTATGCGGTGGTGTGGAAGCAGAAGCCGAACCTGTTGTCGTCGCTGCCCAATCTGCGCGCCATCTTCTCGATCGGCGCCGGCGTCGACCATATCTTCGCCGACCCGGGCCTGCCCGACGTGCCGATCGTCAGGGTCGTCGCCGACAACCTCACCCAGTACATGACCGAATATGTCGTCTGGCGGGTGCTCGATCACCATCGCCAGGGCCTGCTCTACCGGCAGCAACAGCCCAAGAAGACCTGGCACGAGCCGCCGCAGAGGCCGGCCGGCGACATTTCCGTGGGCATTATGGGGCTCGGCAATCTCGGCCGCGCCGCGGCCTCGGTGCTGCTGTCGCTCGGCTTCGCAGTCAATGGCTGGTCACGCAACGACCGGCCGATGAAAGGGGTCGCGACCTATTCCGGCGAGGCCGGTTTGATTCCCTTCCTCAAGGCGACCGATATCCTTGTCGTGCTGTTGCCGCTGACGCCGGACACGCAAGGCATCATCAATTACGGCGTGCTGAAGGAATTGCGCAAGCGCAACGGCCTCGGCGGCTCAGTGCTGATCAACGCCGGACGCGGCCGCCTGCAGAAGGACGCCGACATAGTGCGAGCGCTGGATGACGGCACGCTGAAGGAGGCGAGCCTCGACGTGTTCGAGGTCGAACCGCTGCCGAAGACCAGCCCGCTGTGGAACCACCCGAAAGTGTTCGTGACGCCGCATGCCGCGGCGACCTCCGATCCGATACACCTCGTGCCGGCCATGCTGCGCCAGATGGACGCCTTCGAGCGCGGTGAAAAGCTCGACAATCTGGTGGACCGCAAGGCGGGATATTAGCCGGACACCGTCCTCATCTGGCTAGGTTCCACTCCCGAAAGCACGCCTTGATCGCCCGCAGCGAAGACAGCCGCAGCTTTGGCAGGTCGAGCTCTTCGAACATTGCGTGGTATCTCCGGCGGTTTTTCGGCGTGGTCACGGCAATATGGTGGATCATGTCCCATTTGACGCTGTCGCGTCCGCCCGCCAAGGCGCCGCGCCTCTCCTTCTCGAACAGGGTTCGCCTGAAATAGCGCAGCAGACTAGCCGGCGTCGAGATATCCAGCAGGATCAATCCCGTCGCCCGCTGAAAGCGTTGCGGCATGCCGACCGAGTAATTTCCGTCCATCACCCAGCGTTCGCCGGCGATCGCGGCGTCATGCAAGGCAATGAATTCGGCCTTTGGGCGCGGCTCCCAGTCGGTGTTGGGCAGATGATGAAGCAGATCGAGGTGAATGGGCTCCAGGCCACGCTTGCGGGCAATCGCGTCGGCCAGGGTCGACTTGCCGCTGTTGGACGGCCCCAGAATGCAGATGCGGTCACCAAGGTCCGAGAGTTTCATCCGATCGTACCCTTAGGAGGACGCGGCCTGCTGTCCGCGACAAAGTCCGACCAATAGCTGTTTCGTACTTCAAGCGGGCAGAGCGAACTTCTTCTTCTGATTGTCCGGCTTGCCGCAGTCGCGCCGCTCGATCGACCGGTTCATGGCATCGATGTCGCCTGCCGCCTTGTCGCTATCGCGCTGGGCCTTGGAGCGCATATCGGGGGTGAACGGGCCGAAACCCATTGCGGGATTGTAGAAGGTCGGCTTCGCGGTCACTGGAAGGTTGTTCTGCTGCGCCAAGCCATCGCGCTGCGCCAGCAACTGATCGCATGGCACGGTGTCGTATTGCAGGGAGGACTCGATGTTGGCGTCCTGCCGTTCGGACATCGAATTACCGACGCAGCCGGCTGTTGCCAGGCAAGATGCCAAGATCATCATGTTCCAGCGCATCGAATATGCTCCCTCCTGATATTCCGCGCGCGCCCCCTTGTTACCCGCGCACGCGATTCGGGCTTTTTCGCAGCAGAGGCTTCACAGAGACAAGTGGAGCGGTCACCCTTTTGGGGTTGGGAAGGATCGCCGCATTGGCCCGATTGTGAACGCTTCAGGCCCCGTGGATTTTCCCGGCCATAACGACCAAGCCGTCGACCGGTTCCCGACGATCCTGCCGGATCACGGTTGTTTCCAAGGACAGGGTCGAAAATCCGTTGGCGGCCAGGATTTCGCGCACATAGGTTTCAGAGTGCGCGTAGCGGCGCGATGGCAGCAACACGAAATCGCCACTGCCGCTCAACCTCTCTACGGAAAAGGCGAACAGGCCATCCCCGGCCAGCAAGCCGGCGATCGTCTTCAGTATGTCGCCGAGCGCGCCGACATAGATGAAGACGTCGGCCACTGTCACCAGCTCGGCTTTCGGGCCGGCATAGGAAAAATTCCGCAGATCGGCCTTGCCCAGGAAATCGTAGACGCCCTTGGCCCGCGCACGTTTCAGCATTCCGGTCGAAATGTCATAGCCCTCCAGCCGGTCGGCAATGGGCCGCAGTCTCTGCCCCATCAGGCCGGTGCCGCAGCCGAGATCGAGCGCCAGCGGGAAGCGACCCGGCCCTGCCGTTCGAATGGCCTGATCCAGCAGCTCAGGCAGCCGGTAACCCAGCCTGTCGACCAGTGATTCATCGAAGCTCTCGGCGTAGTGGTCGAACAGTGTCTCGACGAAAGCGCTGGGAAGTGCGTCGGACGCCGGCGCCTTGCCTATCAATTGCAGGTTCAGCCCAGCGCCCTGACGATCCGTCGGATCGAGTTGCAGCGACACCGTCCATGCCTGCGCGGCCAGATCCGATGCACCCGCCGCCAGCTGCATTTCGCCGAGACGAAACCAGCCCATCGACCATTGCGGCGTCAATTCGAGTGCCCCGAGCAGCAATTCCGCCGCCGCCGCATGGTCGCCATCCGCATGCATCATCTCGGCATAGTCGGCGCGGCGATCGGCGTTCAAGTCGCCGGACGAGGCCTGAAGCGGTTTCATGTCATGGGTCCTATCGGCGCATGAGGCCGATGGTGCTGTATGCTGGAGTCAGCAGTCCGTGGCAACAGACTTCCCGTGGCGGAATTATATCCTATCTTGGGGGTCATGCGCGCCAGCGACCTGCTTCATCCCCGGCCCGAGGGCCTTTATTGCCCGCCGGGCGACTTCTTCATCGACCCGGTGCGGCCGGTGAACCGGGCTCTGATCACGCACGGCCATTCCGACCATGCGCGTTCAGGCCACCGCTCGGTGCTGGCGACGCAGCAGACGCTCGACATTATGGGTCTGCGCTATGGCGAGGATTTTGCCGGAACGACCCAAGCGGCTCGGCTCGGCGAAACGATTGCCGTCAACGGCGTCAGCGTCAGCTTCCATCCGGCCGGCCACGTGCTGGGCTCGGCGCAGATATCGGTCGAGCATCAGGGCATGTGCATCGTCGCCTCAGGCGACTATAAAAGGCGCAGAGATGCGACCTGCGCGCCGTTCGAGCCGATCCGCTGCGACGTGTTCATCACCGAGGCGACGTTCGGCCTGCCGGTCTTCCGTCATCCACCTGACACCGAAGAGATCGCCCGCCTGCTGAAATCGGCGGCGCAGTTTCCCGAGCGCTCGCATCTGGTCGGCGCCTATGCGCTGGGCAAGGCGCAGCGGGTGATGCGGCTGTTGCGCGACGCCGGCTACGACAAGCCGCTCTACATCCATGGCGCGTTGACCCGGCTCAGCGAATACTATCAGAGCCAGGGCATCGATCTGGGGACACTCGAACCGGCGACAGTGGAAGGCGGCAAGGGGGACTTTGCCGGCGCCATCGTGGTCGGCCCGCCATCGGCCTTCGCCGATCGCTGGGCGCGGCGCTTTCCAGACCCGATCTCGTGCTTCGCGTCGGGCTGGATGCGCATCCGCCAGCGCGCCAAGCAAGGCGGCGTCGAGCTGCCGCTGATCATCTCGGACCATGCCGACTGGGACGAACTGATCGCCACCATAAAGGAGACCGGCGCCGAGGAAATCTGGGTGACGCATGGCCGCGAGGAAGCGCTGGTGCGCTGGTGCGAGCTGGAAGGCATCGCCGCAAAGCCACTGCATCTGGTGGGCTATGAGGACGAGGGCGATTGAGGGCATGAACCGCTTCGCCGAACTCCTCGACCGGCTGGTGCTGACGCCGTCGCGCAACGGCAAGCTGACGCTGCTGGTCGACTATTTCCGCAGCGTCGAGGATCCGGATCGCGGGCTGGCGCTGGCCGCCATCACCGGCGATCTGAATATAGCGGCGGTCAAGCCGGCGATGCTGCGCACGCTGGTCACCGAGCGCATGGACCCGGTGCTGTTCGGCTATTCCTACGACTATGTCGGCGATCTCGCCGAGACGGTGTCGCTGGTCTGGCCACAGACGCCTGGCAAGATCCCCAACCGGGAGCCGACGCTTGGCGAGGTCGTGGCAAAACTGCAGGCGGCAAGCCGCTCCGACGGACCCAAGGTTCTGGCCGGCTTGCTCGACAGCGCCGGCATCTCGGCGCGCTTTGCCATAATCAAGCTGGTCACCGGCGGCCTGCGCATCGGCGTCTCGGCGCGGCTGGCCAAACAGGCGCTGGCGGATTTCGGCAAGGTCGATGTCGCCGAGATCGAGGAGCTTTGGCACGGCCTGTCGCCACCTTACACGGCGCTGTTCTCTTGGCTGGAAGGCAAGGCCGACAAACCGAAGAACACGGCGCTGGCGCTGTTCCGCCCGGTGATGCTGTCGAACCCGGTCGGTGACGGCGATCTCGAAAAGCTTGACCCTGCGGACTACGCCGCTGAATGGAAATGGGACGGCATCCGCGTCCAGGCGGTGGCGGAAGGCGGCATCCGCCGGCTTTATTCGCGCACCGGCGACGATGTCTCCGGCGCCTTTCCCGACCTCGCCGACGCGATGGATTTTTCCGCGACGCTCGATGGCGAATTGCTTGTCGGCGACCCGCGAGAGGCGACAGGAACCTTCTCGGACCTGCAGCAGCGGCTGAACCGAAAAACGGTGACGCCGAAGATGCAGCAGCAATACCCGGCCTTCATGCGCTGCTACGACTTGCTTCAGGTCGGCGACGAAGATCTTCGCGCATTATCGTTCCGCGAACGGCGTGGCCGCCTCGAAGCCTTCGTGAAAACGCTCGACCCCGGCCGTTTCGACCTGTCGCCCTTCGTCGACTTCGCGGACTGGCAGGTGCTCGAACACCTGCGCCGCGCGCCGCCGCATCCGATCATCGAAGGCGTGATGTTGAAGCGCTGGGATTCGCCCTATGTCGCCGGCCGGCCGAAAGGCCCGTGGTTCAAATGGAAGCGCGATCCGCACACGGTGGACACCGTGCTGATGTATGCCCAGCGCGGCCATGGCAAGCGCTCGAGTTTTTACTCCGACTACACGTTCGGCGTCTGGTCCGGAGCCGAGGGCGAAGAGGAACTGGTGCCGGTCGGCAAGGCCTATTTCGGATTCACCGACGAGGAGCTGAAGCAGATCGACAAATATGTCAGGGACAACACAGTCGAGCGTTTTGGGCCAGTGCGTTCGGTGCGGGCGGATCGCGACAATGGGCTGGTGCTGGAAGTCGCCTTCGAGGGACTCAACCGTTCGACCCGGCATAAATCCGGCGTCGCCATGCGCTTTCCCCGCATTTCACGGCTGCGCTGGGACAAGCCGGCCAACGAAGCCGATCGCATCGAGACGTTGCAGGCCCTGCTCGACCGCTAAGTTCTAGCCGACATCCTTACGGCTCGATCGAGACTCGGATCTCGTAGATATTGACCGCCTTGCCCTGTTTGTCGAAATCGGAATTGACGGCGATGGTTCCGGCCGAGCCAGGATGCTTGTCGGGGAACTGCACGTCGAACAGATATTCGTTGCGTTGCTGGCCGACCGCGTAGCGCTTGCGGCCGCAATCGCCGAGTTCGCCGAAATTGCAGTCGACGGATATCTGCGTGTCCTTGCCGTCCTCGGCACGTGCGATGATATCGAACACGGCATGCTTGCCGGCGAGTTTCTCCAGCACGCCCTGCCCGACATCGAAGGCGACCGCCGAACCGGAAGCGCCGGACTGGATGCGCAGGAACGGACCGCTGTCGTCCTTCATCACCTCGGCCTTGGCGTCCGACGGGGCGGCGACATGCGTCGGGTCGGTCGGCGAAAACACATTGATCCAGTTGCGCGACTGGTCCGCGGCACCGGGCTTGGCCGGTGCGTTGGCGCCATCGGCCGGCGTGAAATCGTCGCCTTCGACGGTTGGCGGCGCCTCCGGCGGCGCCGTATCGAGTTGCGCCGCCGTCTTGAACACGCCGGTCTGGATGGCGAAGAACACGCCGATGCCGACCGCCGCAAGCAGGGTCACGGTCAAGAAGATGGCGGTCAACGGCAGGCGGCGTCCGCGAATGCGCTGCTCGTCGCGATCGGGCGCCACTTCCGTTGCGGCGCCGGACGAGGCGGGAACCGACATGTCGATGGCCGGCGCGCCGGGCAGCGTCGCGTCCGGCATGATGTCGGGAACGACCGGCAGCACGCGCGAGCGCGGCGCATCGGATGCGGGCGGCGCGACGTCGACGGTGACGGCGGGCGATGGCGTCTTGTCGCCGATCTCGATCGCGGGCGCCGCAGTGGCCGCGGGCTCACCGGCCGGTGCGTCGACCTCCAGGCCAACATTCGGCACCGCCGGCAGGAACTCGGATTCGATTTCGGTGATCTTCTCCTGGATCGCCTTGCGGCGCTTGATGGCGACTTCCACGGTCACCCCGGGATTGGCCTGGAGCGCCCGGTCGAGCGCGGCAAAAGCCGACCGATAGACCCTCTCGCGGAACGCGCGGTCCTCGGCATTGCCCTTTTCCAAGGCGTTCCGGATCGCTTTTTCGATCGCGTCCAAGCGGGATCCCTCTGCAAATTGCCCAAACTTCCGTGATGGTTAGCCGTAGGCGACCAATCAATCAACGGGCGGGCTACGCATTCTGCCTCGACGGGCAGTCCAAAGTCCATCTCGGCGATGTTCCGGCAAACAAAATCGGCATGTGCCGGCGATTATCGCACAAACGGGGGCGCTAACCCCTGGTTTCGGTGGTCGCGGGCGCTCATGCATGATTTGGCAAGTCGCATCTTGAATTCGCGGCCGGTTGAGTCTATCACCCAGCCCATCTTGGAGGCCTTGGCCTCCCGGGCCGCTTTAGCTCAGTTGGTAGAGCACATCATTCGTAATGATGGGGTCAGGTGTTCGAGTCACCTAAGCGGCACCATTTTTCCCACATTCTCGACAGTCTCTGGCATAAGGCTTTGTGCCCTCCGAGCGCCGTATCGGTACGCGTCTCGCACTGCGACGCTCTGGCGATGTTGCCGGTTGGGGAATTTCTGCCCTGGTCACACGGCGCTGCTCTTCTTCAGATTGGCCGAATCCAGTGATCCAGTCTCCTCGGTGATAGCCTCGGCAATGTATTCCCTGAGGTCGCCGACCTCATCTTGAATGTCTTCGGCGGCGATGCCTTCGTCCTGCGCATCGGCGATGCACTGGCTGGCCAGTTCCTGCGCCACGTCGACCCCAGCGGAGACATGGGTCGATTGTTCGACGACGTGCTCCTCGATCCAATCCTCCACGAAGTGGCCAGCCCGGTTGACGATGAGGTCGGCGTCTTCGGAAAGGTCCGCCTCGGTTTTCAGATCATGCTTCGTCAACGCCTTCATGGGACTCACACCTCACAATGGACTTGCTTCCAACGCCCACAGCTTGCCGAAAGATGCATCGGGTTGACGAAAAACATTGTTTGGGACGTGGATTGCCTCAACCCACGGCTATCGGCCCTGTATCGTGGGAACAGGTAGTCCTCCGCTCGCGTTGCTATACGCGCTTCGGATATCGATCCGGGCAAAGGAGGCGGGCCATGAAGGACAAGGTATTCGGCACTTCAGTCAAACTGCGTCTGAGTGATGAAGCCGAAATCCAGCGAATCGCCTCCGCACAGGGGGTGGCGAGGGAGGCCTTTGCCGCTCTGGCCGACGCCGCAGGCATCCTGATCGAACGCGGCGCTGAGTAAGGAGCGCCGCGTGGGTTCGAAAGCAAAGCAGAGCCCGCAGCCAGCCGGCAAGCAATCCTCGTTGATCGACGAAGCAGCGGCCAGTCGTGCCGCGTCAACGACGCAGGATAGCAAGGCGACGCTGAGGGCGGAGAGGGGTGATCGAGGGCGCGACGCGGCCTGGCCCTCACAGATACCTGCTCTCGGCTGGAAGGATATTTTCTGGCGGCTGTGGGAAGAATTCAACAAGGACCGGGTTCTGCTCGTCGCGGCCGGCGCCACCTTCTATTTGTTGCTGGCACTGTTTCCGGCGCTGGCCGCGTTCATTTCCATTTACGGCTTTGTCGCCGATCCGGTTGCGGTTGCCGACCATGTCGCCTATCTCGGCGGATTGCTGCCATCGGGCGGGTTGGACCTCATTCGCGGCCAGTTGCAAGCACTGGCCAGTCAGAAGCCGGGCGCACTCGGCACCGGTTTCTTCATTGGCCTTGGCATAGCGCTGTGGAGCTCCAACAGCGGCATGAAAGCACTCTTCGATGCGATGAACATCGCCTATGAAGAGCGCGAGAAACGCAGCTTCCTCATGCTCAACGCGATGTCGATCCTGTTTACGGTCGGAGCGCTGCTGATCGGTATAGTGCTGCTGCTCACCGTGGGCGTGGTTCCGGCACTGCTGCGGTATTTCTATCTTGATGCCTGGACAGAAACGCTCGTTGCAGTGTCTCGGTGGCCGATCCTGGTCGGCGCCATGCTGACCGGCATTTCCCTGCTCTATCGCTTCGGGCCGAGCCGCGAACATGCTAAATGGCGCTGGTTGAGTTGGGGCGCCTTGATTGCAACAGTGGCGTGGATTGCGGCATCCTGGCTGTTCTCGTTCTACCTGCAGCATTTTGCCAATTACAACGCCACATACGGGTCGCTGGGCGCGGTTGTCGGCTTGATGATGTGGACGTGGATTTCGGTCATCATCCTCATCGCCGGTGCCGCCATCAATGCGGAGATGGAGCATCAGACCGCCATCGACTCCACCACGGGGCCGGCTCGCCCAATGGGCAAGCGCGGCGCCGTCGTCGCCGACACGTTGGGCAAGATTGCGGATTGATACCTGGCATGATGGATCGCGACGCCGACGACCCATATCCGCCATTGTCGAGACTCAGCTTTGGTGGGAAACTCGTGGGCCTCAGCATGGGAGGTCCAAAATGCCCAACACTTTCAAGACCGGAGACGTCGTCAAGCTGAAGTCGGGAGGGCCGAAGATGACGGTCAGCGACGGCGCTGCTTCCGGCATGTATCTCTGCCACTGGTTCAACCGCGAGGGCGATGTTTGGATCCCGCAACATGCGGGCTTCAAACCAGACCAACTGGTGGCCGCCGACCCATCGGCCTAGCGGCTGCCCGTTCGCCAGGGCCCGGCCGGCGTGAATTCCAATGGCGCCGGATGCGGTATCATGGCCGCTGCTCCTGGAACCAGCACCGAGGCGACATCGCCGAATCCGATGATCGGCACAGGCGACCGACGGATTTCCCCCGTCCCGGCGTTTAACGGTTGAAGCGTGACCACGGCATGGGCCGCGGCCGACGCGCGAACCGGAGAAGCCGAAGCATGATACGCCGTTCGATCCTTGCCGCTGCCTTGAGCCTGCTGACCGTTGCGGCTCTCGCCCAGACGGCGACGCAGCCCCCGGCCGCCACGCCTCCTGGTGCCACGCCGCCAGCCGTCGCCCCCGCCGCGCCAAAGGCCAAGTCCGACATCACGCTGGCCAAGTTCCAGAAGCGGCGGGAGAAGGCGATCATGGCCGCCGATACGGATGGTGACGGCAAGATCAGCCTGCTGGAGTGGGAGGCCCTCCAGGCCAAGCGCAACGCCAAGGGCGACGCGGCCAAATCCTTCGCGCGCATCGATTCCGACCATGACGGCTTCATCGATCGCGCCGAGCTCGATGCGTTCTTCGCCAAGCGCTTTGCCAGGCTGGACAAGAATGGCGACGGCATTCTGAGCGCCGACGAGATGCCAAGCCACAAATCCGCTGCCAAGCCGGAGCAATGACCAAGAGGCCATGACGCGTGATGAATATCGGGAGTGCGCCAGCCGATGAGCCCCGATCCGGACGAGGAGCTGGTTCGTCGGGTCGGCGCCGGCGATCCCGCGGCGGTGCAGGCGCTCGTCGCGCGCAAATTGCCGCGCATCCTTTCGCTTGCCGTGCGCATGCTGGGCGACGCGGCGGAGGCCGAGGACGTCGCGCAGGAAACCTTCCTGCGCATCTGGCGCCATGCCTCGAGCTGGCGGCGCGGCAATGCACGCTTCGACAGCTGGATCCACCGGGTGACGCTCAATCTTTGCTACGATCGGCTGCGCCGGCGCCGCGAGGTGGTGACCGACGATCTGCCGGACATGACAGACCCTGCTCCGCTTCCCGATGCACGCGAAGAGCCACAGGGGATCGAGCAGGCCTTGCAGGCAATCGCGCCACGCCAGCGCGAGGCGATCATCCTGGTCTATTATCAGGAGATGTCCAACATAGAGGCGGCCGCGACACTGGAGATCAGCGTCGATGCGCTGGAGAGCCTGCTCTCGCGCGGCCGGCGAGCCTTGCATATTATTTTGGCGAGGGATGGCGTCCATGACTGAGAAAGGCGCGACCATGAATGGCGCACAGTCACCGCGCCTTGCGGGCGTCCGGCGGGGCTGCATCGTTTCCAACCCGCGTGGGCACGCGGCACCAAAGGGCAAGGGGAAGATCAATGGCTGAAGACATCGAGGACGATCCGGCAATGGACGCCAGACGCTTCGCGGCGCTCGCCGAGGCCTATGGCGGCGATCTACGGCGCTGGCCGCAAGCGGAGCGCGAAGCCGCCTCCGCCTTTGCTCCAAGCGAGACGGGACAAGCCATTTCGCGAAAGGCCGGCACGCTTGACGCCCGGCTTGACAGCTACAGCGTCCCGCACCCCGGCAAGGCGCTGCATGACAAGATCATGCGGACCGCCGACCGGCACATCGTCAGGCGCCGGCGCCAGCGGTTCTGGTGGCTGGGGCTTGGGCTTGCCGGCATTGGACTCGCCGGCGCCATCGCCGGATTGGCGCTGGTGACCGTCGCCACGCCCGAGGTTCAGCCCGACCGTTATGTGCTCGATGCCAATGCGACGGCGTTCGGCGATGCCGGGCCGGAGACGATCGAGGAAGACCTATGAGCACCGGCCGTAACCTCCTCATCGCATCGGTGGTGGCGAACGTCTTCCTGGCCGGTGCGCTTGCCGGCGGGGTCGTCTGGATAAGAAGCGGCAAGCCGGCCCAGGGCTATTCGCTGGAAGCGGCCGGCGGACGGCTTCCCGACCAGCAGCGCACGCTGTTCCGCAAGGCGCTGCGCGAAGTCCGCCGCGAGTCGCGCGACATCATCCTCGACGGCCAGCAGGCCAGGCGCGAAGCGGCGGATTTGCTGCGGCAGCCTATCCTCGACACGGCAGCGCTGTCGGCGGCGCTGGAGCGGGCCCGCAATGCCGACGTCACCGTGCGCACGCGTCTGGAGCAGCGCATCATCGAGTTCGCGGCGGCGGGTTCCGCCGAGGATCGCAGCGTGTTGGCGGAAGGCCTCGCAAGACGCAGCGGGACACAGCCATCCGCCACGCCAAAAAAATCGCCGTGACGGCCGACGGAAAATGCCGACGGCACCCGTTTAACGAGATGAAGGGCAGGACCTGCCGGACCATTTGGCGCCGACAGGTTTTCGACCTCGGACAACTTCGGAGCATGGTCATGAACTATCTGACAAAATACGCGATCACCGCCGCTCTTGCGGTGACCGGAACGGCGGCGACGGTTGCGGCATCCTCGGCGATGCCGCTGGCGCCGCTTGCCACCCCGGCGCTGGTCGAGCACGTCGCCTGGGGTTGCGGCCCCGGCTGGCATCCCAATCCCTGGGGTCGCTGCGTCCCCAACCGCGTGGTGGTCTACCCCCGCCATTACTACGGGCCTGGTCCCGCCTTCTACGTCTGGCACCCGCACCACCACTGGCACCGCTGGCATCGCTGGTAGGACCGCCCGGGCCGGCCGCAGCGCCGGCCCCACGACCTAGTTGAACAGGCACGAAACGGCTCGAACGGGCTTCCGGCACCGCGCGCAGGAAGCCCAAGCAATGGAGAGCTGACTTGGCTATCCCGACCTCGAGTTCCCTGCCAGATCCAGCCCTCGTCGCTTTCAACCGCTTCGGCCTCGGCGCGAGGCCCGGCGACCGCGACAGGGTGGCCCACGACCCGCGCGGCTATCTGAAGGCAGAACTGCGGCAGCCCGACATCGCCCTGATCTCGCTTGACGATCCGGCCTATGCCAGCCTGCCGGGCAGCACGCCGGCCATCCAAGCCAGCATGGCGGCAAATCTCCAGCGCAAGCTCGACCGCGAGCATATGGCCGCCGCCACGGCGCAGCCGGCAACGGCGAGCACCCAGAGCATGACTGCCCAGAATATACCTGCAAAGGCCACGCCGGTCCCGACTACGCCTGCCCAAGCCGTGCCGCCGCCCACAGCCCCGGCAAAGCCCGCGCCGCCAATCGAGGCCGCGCTGTTTCGCGCCGAAGCCCAGGCGCGCTTCGACAAGGCGCTGCGGGCCGAGGCTGGCTTTGTCGAACGTCTCGTCTACTTCTGGTCGAACCATTTCTGCGTCTCCGTGGCGAAGGACAACATCGTGCGCGCGAGCGCCGGTGCCTTCGAACGGGAAGCCATCCGGCCCTTCGTGCTTGGCCGTTTCGCCGACATGCTGATGGCGGTCGAGCGGCATCCGGCGATGCTGTTCTATCTCGACAACCAGCAGTCGATCGGTCCGGACTCCCGCGCCGGCAAGAACCGCCAGCGCGGCCTCAACGAGAACCTTGCCCGCGAGATCATGGAACTGCACACGCTGGGCGTCGGCAGCGGCTATAGCCAGGCCGATGTCACCAGCTTCGCGCGCATCCTGACCGGCTGGACGATGGCCGGGCGCGAAGGGCGGCTGGGCGAACCCGGCAGTTCCGTCTTCAACGCCAATGCCCATGAGCCGGGCGATGCGGTGCTGCTGGGCAAGACCTATCCGGCCGGCGGCATGGGCCAGGCCGAGGCGGCACTCAACGACATCGCCAGCCATCCGGCGACGGCGCAGCATATCGCTACCCAGCTCGCCCGCCATTTCATAGCGGATCAGCCGCCGCCGGCGGCGGTCGCGCGTCTGGCCAAGGTTTTCGCCAAGAGCGACGGCAATCTCCGGGCACTGGCATCGACCCTCATCGACATGCCGGAAGCTTGGTCGACACCCCTAGCCAAGATGCGCTCGCCCTTCGACTACATCGCCGCCATCCGCCGGGCGGCCGGCCCCAGTCCGGCGAACGATCCCGGCCAGTCGCTCAACTGGCTCAACGCACTCGGCGAGCCGCTCTGGCAGCCGCCGGGACCGAACGGCTTTTCCGACCAGGCGGACAGCTGGGCATCCGCGGAAGGCATGAAGATCCGCCTCGACATCGCCTGGCAGGCGGCCCGCCAGGTCAAGGATATCGGCAATCCCAACGACATGCTCGACGCTGTCATCGGCCCTTCCGCGTCGCCGGAGACGCGGCAAGCGGTCGCCCGCGCCGAGTCCAAGCAGCAAGGCCTGGCGCTGCTGCTGATGGCGCCCGAATTCCAGCGACGATAGCGCGAGCCATAGGTCCGGCGCCGACAACTCCCATGGAGACCAAGTCATGAGCCTGCTGTGTGAAACCCCCTCCCGCCGCGCCGTGCTGACGAGCGGCGGCGCGCTGTTTGCCTGGGCCTATTTGCCCCGCTTTGCCCGCGCCGCCGACAATCGCGATCCGCGGCTGATCGTCATCGTCCTGCGGGGCGCGCTCGACGGCCTGTCAGCGGTCGGTCCGGTCGGCGACCCCGACTATGCCGGCCTGCATGGCGACATCGCTCTCTCGCTCGCCGGGCCGCACGCGGCGCTGCCGCTCGATGGTTTCTTCGCGGTCAATCCGGCGATGCCGGTATTTGCGCGGCTGTTCAAGGCAAACCAGGCGGCGGTGGTGCATGCGGCCGCGACGGGCTATCGCGAACGCTCGCATTTCGACGGTCAGGATGTGCTGGAAAGCGGTTTCGCAGGCCCGGGCCATGTCGCCACCGGATGGCTCAACCGGGCGCTGGAGAGCCTGCCGGCAGGTGATCGCGTGGCGACGCTTGGCGGGCTGGCTGTCGGACCGTCGACGCCGCTGGTGATCCGAGGTGCTGCCCCTGTGCTTGGCTGGGCGCCGCAATCCCTGCCGGCGCCGGCCGGCGACCTCGCGGCACGGGTTCTCGATCTCTACCAGCATCGCGACCCGGTGCTGGCGGTGGCCTTGCAAAAGGGCCTCGATGCCGACCGCATGGCGCTCGACGACCAGATGGGCGCCAAGGTGATGAAGTCGAAGGGCGGCCTCGACAGCGCCGCCGGCATGCGGCAGGCCGCGCAAGGCGCCGCCAAGCTGATCGCGGCCGATGATGGGCCGCGCGTTGCGGCACTCGCCTTCGACGGCTGGGACACGCATGTCAACGAAGGCGGCGCGACAGGCCGGATCGCTACGCTGCTCGGCGGCCTCGACGGCGCCTTCGAGGAGTTCGAAAAGGGGCTCGGCGAGCGCTGGAAGGACACGGCGATCGTCGCCATCACCGAATTCGGGCGCACGGCGCAGATCAACGGCACGGTCGGCACCGATCACGGCACCGGCACGGTGGTGCTACTCGCCGGCGGCGCGATCAAAGGCGGCCGCGTCATTGCCGACTGGCCGGGATTGAAGCCGGCCCAGCTTTACCAACAGCGCGACCTCGCCCCGACCAGCGATGTCAGGGCGGTGCTGAAGGGCCTGCTCGCCGACCAGTTCGGACTCTCGGCCTCAGTGCTCGGCGACAAGGTGTTTCCGGAGTCCGCGGCGGTGAAGCCGATGCGGGATCTCGTCGTATGAGAAATTGATATGGCGTCACAGGGGACGCCACCTCTAGCGGAAACGCCCACACCGCTTCGGAGGCGGCGCCGCGTCGATCCGTGATCACCAGTGGTGATGGCGCCGCCAATGTCCCGGCCCGACTATTATCACGCGACGATGGTTGGGCACGCAACGCCTCCACCGGTTCATGTGCCAGCCACGGCCGCATCTCCAGCCGACGCTTTCGGCCTGCAACGGAGCGGCGTTGGGCTTTGCTACGGGCAGCGCCTGCGAGCCGATGCTCGACAGCATCAACGTGCCTGCTGCGACTGCGATTGGCAGAATGTATCTGGTGAGCATGATCGTGTCCTCCATGGTTCACATTCCCGGGAACAGCATAGCACTGAGCCGGCTGAAGCCGCGTGAGCGGTCCGATCACATGTTCGTCAGCGACAAAGCGCTCGCCGAGCGACGACGCCACAGTTCAGCGCGGCGTCGTCTCGTCGTCGCCTTGATCAGGCGGCCTCGACCTTGGCGACCGGCGCGTCCTCGCCCCGTACCAGTTTGGTCACGCCGGAGAAGTCGAGTTTGCCGGAGCCAAGCACCGGCACTTTCTGGACGACACGCACTTCGGCAGGCACCATCAGGTCCATGGCGCCATTCGCCTTGGCAAAGCTCAGGAACTCAGCGCGTGTGGCGCCGGGAGCCTCGGTGATGAGAATGAGCTTCTCGCCCTTGCGCGCATCGGGTACGGAAGCAACCGCCGACAACAATCCTTTCCACAATTCGCCAGCCAGCGCCTCGACGGCGGCGAGCGAAATCATCTCGCCACCGACCTTGGCGAAACGCTTGGCGCGGCCGCGAATGGTGATGAAGCCGCCCTCGTCGACCGAGACAACGTCGCCAGTGTCATGCCAGCCATCCGGCAGCACTTCGAGCACGCCCGGCTTCTCGGCGCGCAGATAGCCCGCCATCACGTTGGGCCCGCGGACATGCAGCCGTCCGCCTTCGTCGACACCGGGCACCGGATCGAGACGATACTCCATGCCGGGCATGATTTTGCCGACACTGCCGGAACGATTGTACATCGGCGTGTTGATGGAGATCACCGGCGCGGTCTCGGTGACGCCATAGCCTTCCAGGATGCGCACGCCGAACTTTTCCATATAGGTCATGCGCGTCGACGCCTTGACCGGTTCCGCGCCGGCAAAGCAATAACGTATCGAGCGGAAGTCGTATGGGTGCGCGGTGCGCGCATAGCCGCTGAGGAACGTATCGGTGCCGAAGATGATGGTCGCGTTGGATGCGTAGATCAGTTCCGGGACGAGGCGGTAGTGCAGCGGTGATGGGTAGAAATAGACCGGCACACCCGAAATCAGCGGCAGCACCGAGCCAGCCGTCAAGCCAAAGGAATGGAAGATCGGCAAGACATTGAACACCTTGTCGCCCGAGTGGAAGTCGATGCGCGAAGCCGCCTGCGCGGCATTGGCCAGGATGTTGCGGTGCGTAAGGACCACGCCCTTCGGCGTGCCTTCCGAGCCCGAGGTGAACAGGATCACCGCCGGGTCGGTGGACTTGCGCGGCGCACGCGGCGTCGACTTGCGCAGCAGGCCGAGCAACTTGTCCTTGAGACCGATGGTTTTGCGCAGATCGTCGAGCCAGACGATGTCAACCGAGCGGCCGACTTCCTCGACCACCGCGCCGAGCTTTGCCTGCTCGACGAACGCACGAGACGTGAGCACAGTCCGGACTTGGGCCGCCTTGCAGGCGGACAGGATGTTGGCCGCACCAGCGGTGAAGTTGATCATCGCCGGCACCTTGCCCGCCGACATGACGCCAAGCAGCGTCGCGCAAGAGCCGTTGGCGTTGGGCAGCATGATGCCGAGCGTCTGCTGATCGGCGTAAAGGTTCTGGAATTTCTCGCCAAGCACTGCGGCCGCCGTCAGCAGCTTGCCATAACTCAGTGAGCCGGTGACCGGATCCTGCACGGCGAGCCGTTTCATGCCGCGTTCATTCGCCGTCAGGATGATCTTTTCCAGCACCGTCTTGTCGATGTCCTGGGTGCGGAAGACGAGATCCGACATCACCTGATAGAGGGCCGCACCCGCCGCGGCGCGACGCTGGCGGCCCTTCAGCTCCTGCGGCACTTCGAGCTTGACCGGCTCCAGAATGGTCACCTTGACCTTCGGGAACAGGCGGCGGCGCACATGCTGCGACGTCAGCCGGGAGAACGGGCTTTTCTCCAGCCCATCGATGCGGATCGGCACAACCATCGAACCCGTCTTGTCGGCGACCATGGCGGCGCCGTCATAGACCTTCATCAATCCGCCGGTGACGGTGATGCGGCCTTCGGGGAAGATCACCAGAGGATCGCCGCCCTGCACCACCTTGATCAGCGTGCGGGTCGACATCGGCTTGGCCGGGTTGAGCGGCAGAGCGCGGGCAAGCTTCATGAACGGCTTCATCCACCAGGCCTGGGCGATGGTGTAATCGATGGCGAAGACCGGCTCCTCGTCGGTCAGCGTCAGCGCCAGCGGACCGTCGAGGAAGCTGACATGGTTGAGTGCCAGGATCGGCGCCTTGCCGGCCGCCTTGAGGTTCTCCATGCCCTCGACCTCCAGGCGAAGGAAGGCGCGGAACAGGATGGAGACGAAGTCGCGGAACGCGTTGGTCGGCAGGAATTTCAACATCAGCCAGGCAGCAACGGCGTTGGCCACGGCGAGGCCGAACAGAATGCCGCCGGTCGAGACTTTCGTCTGGATCACGGCGACGAGAATGCCGCCGACGGTCATGAAGCCGGCGTTGACGATGCTGACGGCAGCGACGACACGGGCGCGGCGCGCTTCGGGCGACCATGCCTGTACCGCAGCGAAGGTCGGCACCACGAGGAAGGCGCTGGCGATGGCCATGCAGGCGAGGTCGATCGCGACACGGATCGTGTTTGGCCCGGCGAAGAACAGGCCAAGGGTCTCCGCCTTGGGCGAAGGCTGCATGCTCCAGATGGTCCAGGCCAGATGCAGGCCGAACAGCGCCAGCAGCGCCGTGCCGACCGGTGCCGGCAGAAGCACGATGCGTCCCTGCGACATCCATGCGGCAATGGCGGAGCCGATCGCGATGGAGACGGCGAACACCGCGAGATAGACGGTGACGGCGATCTCGTTGCCGCCGAGCGAATCCTTGATCAAGGTCGGCAGGATCGACAGCACGATGGCGCCGATCAGCCAGAACCACGACGTCATCAGTCCGGCGCGCCAGATGCGCGTGTCGGTGCGCAATTCTGAGACCTGGCGCCAGGTCGAACGGAAGATGTTCTTGTCGATGACAAGGTCGGGTGCCGCCGAACCGGTGGACGGGATGTAGCGGCTGACGAACCAGCAGCCGATGGCCAAGGCCATCATGATTGGCCCGAAGACCGTGACTCCGATGCCATCGGCGGAAACGACGCCGCCGGCGATGGTGCCTCCGAGGATGGCGGCAAACGTCGCCGACTCGATCCAGGCGTTGGCCTTGGGGAGTTCCTTGCGCTCGAGATGGTCGGGCAAGATACCGTATTTGATCGGTCCGAACAGCGCCGAGATGACGCCGAACATCAGCAGCGCCGTCATCAGCACCGGGATTGACGACAGCGCGATGCCGACGACGGAGACTGCCGCCGCGGCGATCTCGGCGAATTTGAGCCGGCGGGCGATCAGGGCCTTATCGAAGCGGTCGGCGATCTCGCCGCCAAGAGCCGACAGCAGCAGAAAGGGGGCCATGAAGACGGCCCCCGCCAAAGTGACCAGCGAAGCCGCCTGACCGGCGGCCAGCGTGAAGAGGATCAGGAACACCAGCGTGTTCTTGAGGAAATTGTCGTTGAAAGCGGACAGGAACTGCGTCCAGAACAGAGGCGCAAAGCGCCGGGACAACATCAGATGCGTGTTCATGGCGATTTCCATTTTGCAGGACCTGCGACGATGCGCCGGAGGCTCTGCGGGTTGGAGGCGGTGTTTCAATCTCAGTGATATCAGCGAGCTGATTAAACTTCCTTACTGTGCTTGATGCCCATCCACGGACTTTCGGTCTGCCAGAAATGAACATCGTTCACAATCGCACTCTATCAAGTTTTGAACATTGTTCAAGCAGAAAATGAACAGCGTTCACCGAAGCCGAAAAAGGGCCGGCGGCCGGTGACGTATGTCAGGGTCAGGGCGCCTCAGTTGCCGGGTGTCTAACCTGGTCCCAGCGTCGCCACGGTCTTCAGCGCGCCGTCGAGCATGTCGCCCTTCTCATCCTTCAGCGCCGCCTCGCGCAGGCGGCGGATCCAGTCGGCGGCATCGTCGCGACCCTTCAGCATGGGAAGCGCCGAAAGCACGCGGTCGAATTTCGACTGGGCGCGAACATGGGTGTCGCTGTAGCCCTTGATCAGCCGGTGGCAGTTGAGGATTTCGACGGCGAGCGCGTAGTCCGACGGCACATGGCCGAGCGCCAGTGCGTACCAGCGATCGAGATGGGTCATCTCGACCTTGTGGCGCAGCAGGCTCCGGCGCCAGCGGCGCAGGCCGCCGATAAACCAGAGGGCAGCGAAGCCGGCGAAGCTGTCGGTGCGGATACGCCGACCGTGGTTGATGCGACGGTCGAGCAAGGCGGCGAGTTTCGGGCGGTTCTCGATATAGCTGCCCAGCCCCGCCGGCAGCGTGCCGCAAAACTCCTCGATGCGCGGATGGAAATATTCCGTCACCTGCAGGATCGAGCCGTCCTTGACGCCGACCTCGTTCCGCACGCGTTTGTCACGCGTCGAGCGCGTCTTCAGATCGGCGACGCGGATCATGTCGTCATAGCACAGGGCATTGGCGAGATGCTTGGCGGCGGCGATGGACAGCGCATGGGCATGGTCGACGCCATCCAGCGCGACGGCCTTGTTCAGCCGGTCGAGGTATTCGCGCCCATAGGCGATGTCCTGATAGTCGACGACCTTTCTCAGGCCCCGCAGCGCCATGTCGCGCACGGCTACGGGCATCAGGTCGATGCGGGCGGCCAGCGCCTGCCAGCCTTGCAACAGGTTTTGCGGGCCGGTCACACGCCCTGCCCCCAGGGTGGATTCGACAATGGCCGGCTCTGCCGGCTTTGGCGCCGGCATCGCCGTGCCGCGTGCGCGGTGGTAGGCAGCGCTGAAGGCGGCAAGGCTGGCCTTCACGCCGCGCCCTCCGGCACCGATCGCCTGCTCGTAGCTTTCGCGTGTGAACGGCAGCGCGTCGGACCCAGCCAGCGCGCCAAGCAGGCTGGCCGAAATCATCGAACCGTTGTCGGCGGCGATCTTTTCCATGTCGAAAGCGATGAAGCGTTTGGATGCCGCTTCCGCCGTCGCATGCACCTTGGAGGACGAGGCGCGACCGTCGCCCGGCTCTATCTTTTCCGACACGGCTGCAATGCGGTGCGAGGAGGCGATCAGCGTCGTGCGCTCCGGCGTGACGAAACCACGGATGATGGCGCGGCCGGCTTCCATCAATTCGGCGGCGATCAATATATCGACGTCGCCTTGCGACGGTGACAGCGCAAAGACCGGCAGCCGGCCGGTGTCGCGGGCCATCTCGATATAATAGATCGTGGCGCCGGTGCGTTGCGCCACGCCGGCGACCGACGTCGATTGCGCGACGTAGCCGTTGCGCTCTGCGACATCGGTGATCCAGTCGGCCAGCACGCCGCCGCCCTGGCCGCCGACGGCCAGCACGGCGAGCTTGATGACGCGCTCGTCGTCATGGGCGCCGGGGCGAGCGCGGAATGGCGGGACAGCGTCAAGCATCGGCGAAAGTCAGGCGCCGGCTTTCGCGGCGGCGTTGCAACAGGCCGATGGTGGCGCGGCGTGCGTTTTCCAGAAAGCGGTCCCAGCGGCTTGGGTTGTGCACGACATCGGCGCGGTAGAAGGATGGGCACAGCACCGCCGCATCGGCGACCTCGCCGCAATTGCCGCAGCCGACGCAGCTCTGGTCGATGCTCGCCACCGGATCGTCGCGCAGCGGATCGTCGAGCGATTTCACCGACAGCGACGGGCAGCCGGACAGCCGCATGCAGGCATGGTCGCCGGTGCAGATGTCCTCGTCGACGCCGAATTTCGGCTTCACCACACGCTCGCCGCCCTTGATCGCCTTGTCGACCAGAGGCTTTTCGCGGCGCTGCCGGTTGAGCATGCATTCGGACGAGGCGACGATGACCTTCGGGCCCTTCTCTTCCGTCGTCAGCGCCTCGCGCAACGTGTCCTGCATCTTGGTCACGTCATAGGTGCGGTCGACATGGCGCAGCCATTTGACGCCCATGCCTTTCACCGCCTCGGTGATCGGATGCTTTGTCGACTTGGTCTTGTTGCCGGCGCGCGATGACAGGATGTCCTGCCCACCCGTGGCGGCGGAGTAGAAATTGTCGACGATGACGATGACGCCGTCGTTCTTGTTGAACACCGCATTGCCGATCGAGGAGGTCAGGCCGTTGTGCCAGAAACCGCCATCGCCGACGAAGGAGATCGAGCGGCGCTTGGCGTCGGGCGAATTGAACGCCGAGGCCGAGGCCGGCCCGAGACCGTAGCCCATGGTGGTGGCGCCGAGTTCGAAAGGCGGCATGATCGAGAACAAATGGCAGCCGATGTCGGAAGCGATGTGGTGCTTGCCGAGCTCTTGCTCGACCAGTTTCGTCGCGGCAAAGATCGGCCGCTCCGGGCAGCCGATGCAGAAGCCCGGCGGGCGACCGGGCACGACATTGATCAGGTCCGCGGTGTCGACGCCGTCCCCTACCTTGTTGGGCGCGCGCACTTCGCCCGGCAACAGGTGCGGCGCCTCGGCGCGCAGGAAGGTGCCGATGCCGTCGAGCATGACCTGGCCGGTATACTCGCCGGCCATCGGCAGATATTCCTTGCCGACCAGCCTGGTGCCGCGCCCGGCCTTGTGCAGCATCGCGGCGAAGGCCTGCTCGATGTAATTGGGCTGGCCTTCCTCGACGACCAGCACCGCCTGCTTGCCCTCGCAGAAGGACAGGAATTCGTCGTCGATCAGGGGATAGACGGCGTTGAGCACGTAGAGCGGCACATCCGTCTCGCCGTAAGTGTCGGCAAGGCCGAGACGCTGCAGCGCGCGGATGACCGAATTGTACATGCCACCCTGCATGACGATGCCGACCGAGCCGTGGTCCGAGCCGAAGAATTCGTTGATCTTGTTCTTGGCGATGAAGTCCACCGCCGCCGGCCAGCGTTTCTGCACCTTTTCTTTCTCGTGCAGGAAGGAGGCGGGCGGCAGCACGATGCGGCCGGTGTCGCGGCGCGGTGCGTCGAGCGCGTCGGCGACCGTCATCGGCGGCCGCTTGTTGTCCTTGGCGATGAAATGGCCGTGGACGTGGCAGCAGCGGATGCGCACCTGCAGCATGACCGGGGTGTTTGAAATCTCGGACAGTTCGAAGCCGTCCTCCACCGCCTTGACGATCGACGGCAGGTTCGGGCGCGGGTCGAGCAGCCAGACCTGGCTCTTCATGGCGAAGGCGTGGCTGCGCTCCTGCATGATCGAGGAGCCCTCGCCGTAATCCTCGCCGACGATGATCAGCGCGCCGCCGGTGACGCCGCCGGAGGCAAGGTTGGCAAGCGCATCGGATGCGACATTGGTGCCGACGGTCGACTTGAAGGTCGCCGCACCACGAATGGGATAATGCACCGAGGCGGCAAGCATGGCGGTGGCGGTGGCTTCCGAGGCGCTGGCCTCGAAATGCACGCCAAGCTCGCCCAGAATATCCTGCGCGTCGGCCAGCACGTCCATCAGATGGCTGATCGGCGCACCCTGATAACCGCCGACATAGCCGACGCCGCATTGCAGCAGCGCCTTGGTGATGGCGAGGATGCCTTCACCGGCAAACTCCTCGCCGGCGCCGAGCCTCAGTTTTTCGACTTCCTTGGCAAAAGACCGTTCGGCCATTTTTTCAATCCTTCCCTTACCGCCCGGCCCGTTATCGCCAGGCATCGGCGGCGCGTAGGTCTAGATGTCGTGCTTGCGAATGTTCTTCAGCATCTTCAGAAGCGTAGCGATCAGTGCTGCATATTCGGCGTCGTCGATATCGTCGAACATCGCCTCGAACGCGTCATGCATGGCCGGCCAGGCGCGGGTGAACTCGGCGCGACCGTCGTCGGTCAGGAAGACGTGGCGGATGCGGCTGTCGGTGACGCCCTGCTCGCGCCGCACGAAGCCTTGCCCCTCCAGCGTGTCGAGCGTGCGGCTCAAGGTCGACTGCTCGATGACAGTGTAGACTGAGAGATCGTTGACGGTGACGCCGTCGGCAACCGAAAGCACCGCCAGCGTGCGCACCTGCGGAATGGTCAGGCCCTGTTTGCGGAAATCGTCGCGCAAGGTGGCGTTGTAGCGGCCCATGATGCGGTTCATCAGATAGGGCGCGAATTGCTGCAGGCCGATCTGGCCGAGTGTCGAAATGCGCTGGCGTTGTTCTCCGACCTTCTGCTCCATCACAGCCTCCCGGCCAGGAGAAAGCCTGAGCCGCCGCCGAGACCGGCGCCGGGATGGGTCGAGGCGCCGATATGGTAGAGGTTCTTGATGCCGGTCTGGTGGTTGCGGCTGGTCTTGAACGGCCGCCACAGGAACGCCTGGTCGATGGTCGAGGAGCCGCCATAGGGATCGCCGCCGACCAGATTGATGTTCATCGCTTCGAGATCGGCCGGCGAATAGGCACGCCGCGCAATCACGCTATCCTTGAAGCCGTCGATATGGCTGGCGAGGATGGCTTCCGCACGATCGGCATAGGCTTCGCGCAATGCGTCGGTCCATTGTCCGTCAGCGGGCGCCTCAAGCTTGCCGGCGGCATCGCCCTTGATATGGCGGGGCGCCTCGGGCAGTTGCAGCCACAGGATCGCCTTGCCTTGCGGGCAGCGCGACGGGTCGAGCGCGTGCGGCTGGCCGACGCAGATGGTCGGCATCTCCGGCAGCAAGCCGCGCACCGCCTCGTTGCAGGCCTTCGACACACCATCCAGGCCTGGCGTCAGGTGCAGCAGCGCCACCTTATCCAGTCCTTCACCACGCCACACCAGCGGCCTGTCGAGGGCGTAGTGGATCTGGAAGTTGCCTTTTCCGTAGCGGTATGTCCGCGTCGCCTCGACATTGTCCCTGGGCGCCTCGCCACCGAGCAGCCGGCCATAAAGCTGCGTCGGCGTGACCGAGCAGATGACGCTCTTCTTCGCATGGACCGTTTCGCCGGAGGCCAGCCGCACGCCGGTGGCGCGACCACCAGCCAGGATGATGGAGGCAACGTCCGCTCCGGTGGAGATGACGCCGCCGCGCTCGGTGATCAATGCCTCGAAGGCCGACAACAGGTTCTTTGCCCCGCCCTTGACGACCGGGGCGCCGGCGGCTTCGAGCGCGAAGGCGATCACCTTGGCGATCTGGCCGGAGAATGCATCTTCCGGCCCAAGCCCGGCATGCAGCACCCAGGGCGCCCACAGGGCCTGGATGGTTTCGGACTGGTAGGTGCTTTCCAACCAGCTGCGCGCCGGCACCAGCGCTTCGCCGAGAAAGGCGGCAAGGCCGCGCGGACCACGCCGCCAGGCATCGCCGGCCAGCAGCTTCGCCGTCGGATAAGACCACAGGCTGCCGCCGAGCAGGCCGAACAGCAGGCCGGCATTGCGCTCGATGCCGCCGACATCGTCCGCGTGCCTATCGCCATCGCCGGCGGCGATCGCGTTGAGGGCGGCGATATTGGCGGCGCGATCGGTGCTCAGCACGGCATGACTGCCATCCGGCCTCAGCACGCCGGTCGGCGTGCCGGTGTGGCAGAACTCCAGCCCGTGTCGGGCAAGATCGCCGCCCAATGCCGCAAAGGCCGGCGAGGTGATGAACAGCACGAAGGTCGTCGCCATCACGTCGTGGATGAAACCGGGCGCGGTGATCTCCTCGGTGCGCATGCAGCCGCCGATGCGGTCGTTGCGCTCCAGCACGAGCACATTGGCGCCCTTGCCGCCAAGCATCGCCGCGCAGACCAGCGCGTTGATGCCGCTGCCGACGATGATGTGATCGGGGGCTTTCATTGACAGTAGCTTTCGACCGTCGGGCCTGCGCGCATGATCTTCTCCCGAAGACCCACCTCGCTCTATTTTCCCGACACCAGCGCCAGGGCGCGGATCGGGCTGCCGGTGCCGTGTTCGATCTTGAGCGGTGCCGCGATCAGGATGGCGCCTTTCGGCGGCAGCTGGTCGAGGTTGCAAAGGCTGGCCAGCCCATAGCGGTTGGCCTTGTGCATCAGCGTGTGCGCCGGGAATGGCGGCTCCATGCCGCCGGCCTTGCCGGCATCGGTGCCGATCGTCTCCGAGCCCCAGCCCTTGATATCCTTGCTGATCAGGAACTGGATGGCTTCCGCCGTCGGGCCGGGCGTGTGCGGACCGGTGTCGTTGGCGTTGAGGAACTCGGCTTCCGAGCCGTTGCGCTTGTACCAGTCGGTGCGCATCACCACCCATTCGCCGGCATTGATGGCGCCATGCTTGGCTTCCCACGCCTTGATGTGGTCGACGGTGAGCAGGAAATCATGGTCGGCGGCGGCTTCCTTCGAGCAGTCGATGACATTGACCGGGCCAACGAAATTCTGCGCCGGAATGGTGTCGGTGGCGCCGTCCGGATAGTCCTTGCCGCTGATCCAGTGCTGCGGCGCATCGAAATGCGTGCCCGAATGCTCGCCGAGCTTCAGCCAGTTCCACGCCCACCACGGACCGTTCTTGTCATAGCGGGAGATGTTGTGGATCTCGACCTTCGGCGTGTCGACGGCAAGCTCCGGCGGCAGCTTGATCAGCGGCGTATCGGGACCGAGTTGCGCCGAGAGGTCCACCACCTTGATGGCGCCTGACAGCAGCTGGCCGGCGACTTCGCCGAGGAGTTTTTGGGTGTCCATTGTCTTCTGTTCCCTCTTTTCGGTGATGATCAAGGCTCGTCTCGGCCCTTAATATCCTACTAGACGAAAACATATGCATCTGCAATTATCTTTAAGCATAAAGGAAATAGGAACGGGGCGTGAGCGAGTTCGACGCCATCTTTGTCGGGGCGGGCCACAACAGTCTGGCATGCGCCGCGCATCTGGCGCTCAAAGGCTGGAAAACCGGGATTTTTGAGCGCAGTGCAACAATCGGCGGCGCCGTCCAGACCCGCGAATTCACCCTTCCAGGCTTCCGTCACGATTTCGGCGCGATGAATCTGAGCCTGTTTGCCGGCTCTGCCTTCCACCGGAAATATGCAAATGAATTGAAAGCACAGGGGCTGGAGTTCGCGCCGGTCGCCGACTGTTTTGCCAGCGCCTTTCCGGATGGACGCTGGTTCGGCGTCAGCAACGATCTGGAAAGGACGGCGGCGCGCATGGCCGCTTTCTCCGCAGCCGATGCCGCGACATGGCGCAAGCTGGTTACCGCCTTCCCGGCGGAGGCCGAGCATCTGTTCCGGCTGCTGGGTTCGCCGATGAGCGCTCGTGCGCTTGCCGGCACCGCCTGGAACCTGTGGCGCAAGAAGGGCATGTCCGGCGCACTAGGCACCGGCCGGCTGCTGCTTTCCTCACCGCGCGCCTGGCTTGAGGAAAACTTCGAGTCGTCGCATGTGCGCGCGACGCTCGCCACCTGGGGCATGCATCTCGATTTCGCGCCCGATATCGCCGGCGGCGCCGTGTTCCCCTATCTGGAATCGATGGCCAACCAGAGCTTTGGCATGGTGCTGGGCAAGGGCGGCGCCGACACCATGATCCACGCTTTATCGGGCATGGTGACGGCTGCCGGCGGCAAGATCGTCACCGGCGCCGAGGTGGCCGAGATCATGATTTCCGCTGGCAAGGCGACCGGCGTGCGGCTTGCATCCGGCGAGACGCACACAGCGACCAAGGCGGTCGTCGCCGGCGTCGCACCCAAGGCGCTGACTGGTAAACTGCTGCCCAACGGTTCCGGCAATGCCGGCTTCGATACGGCGATGCAAAAATTCCGCTACGCGCCGGGCACGATGATGATCCATCTGGCGCTCGACGATTTGCCGGACTGGCGCGCCGGAGCAGAGTTGCGGCAGTTTGCCTATGTCCACCTGTCGCCGTCGCTCGATGCGATGTCGCGCACCTATCAGCAGGCGATGGCAGGCATGCTGCCGCACGAGCCGGTTCTGGTCGTCGGCCAGCCTACAGCGATCGATCCGTCGCGCGCGCCTGAAGGCAAGCATGTGCTGTGGGTGCAGGTGCGCATGCTGCCTGCCGAAATCCTGGGCGATGCCGCAGGCAAGATCGCGCCCGCGCATTGGGACCAGGTCAAGGACCGCTACGCCGAGCGCATACTCGACATCATCGAGACCTATGCGCCGGGCTTGCGCGCGAAAATCCTCGGCCGGGCGGTGTTCTCACCCATTGATCTCGAGCGCGAGAACCCGAACCTCGTCGGCGGCGACCAGGTCTGCGGCAGCCATCATCTGGCGCAGAATTTTTTGTTCCGTCCGGCGCGTGGTTTTGCCGGCTGGAACACGCCGCTCGCGAATCTGCATCTCACGGGCGCCGCGACATGGCCGGGCGCCGGCACCGGTGCGGCCTCCGGCTTCATGCTCGCGCAACAGCTTGGCGGGAGGTAGGACCGACGATTGCATAGAGGCGACGAGGGGCATGGCGCTGCTGCCACCAAGCCTGAACCAATGAAGTGACATTGCCGCGCGACGAAAACAGAAAACCAACAAGGGGAACGACCATGACAATCAACAGACGCGAATTGCTGGGATACAGTGCCGCGGCACTCGGCGTAGCCGCCGTGGGCTTGCCACAGATCGCCAAGGCGGCCGCAGGCGAACTGACCATCGCCTACAATGTCAACCTGCCGTCCTGGGATCCGACCACCGGACCCTCCGCCGTCAACCCGACTATCCAGGGCCTTTACCAGTCGGTGTTCGACCAATTCATCCCGCAGAAGCCGGACCTGTCCTTCGCACCCGGCCTGCTCACCGAATGGGGCTGGAACGATGACCGCACCAAGGTGACGATGACGGTGCGCGAAGGCGTGAAATGGCATGATGGCTCGCCCTTCACGCCCGAGGACGTCGTCTGGTCGCTGCAGCGGGCGGGCGACGAAAAGACCGGCAACCCGATCCAGTTCGTCTGGAAGAACGTCAACAATTTCAAGATCGACGGCAACAAGATCACCGGCGACGTGGTGCAGTTCGACCCGGTCTATTTCAAGTGGATGTCGTTCCTGACCGGCTACATCCTGCCGAAGGCCTATTACGAGAAGGTCGGCGCCGAAGGTTTCGAGAAGGCGCCGATCGGCACCGGCCCTTACATGGTGGAAAAATTCGAGCGCAATGCCTTCCTGCGGCTGAAGGCCAATCCGAACTATTGGGGCGGCAAGCCGGCATTCGAGAATGTGACGATCAAGTTCGTAACCGACGCGGCGAGCCGTGTCGCCGAAATCGAGTCCGGTTCCTCGCAGGTGACGCTCGAAATCCCCTACGAAGAATATGACCGGCTGATCGCCAAGGACGGTCTGGCCGGCTCGTGCAAGAACGTCTCCGACATCGGCATGATCTTCTTCAACGACATCGAGGCGATGCTGGACAAGAACGTCCGCCAGGCAGCGGTGATGTCGATCGACAAGAAGCTGCTCGTCGACCGCCTGCTGCGCGGCTACGGCCAGCCCATCGACACGCTGGAGACGCCGGAATACACGGCCTACGATGCGTCGATCAAGGTCGAGCACAATCCGGAGAAGGCCAAGGAATTGCTGGCCGCCTCCGGCTATTCGCCGGAAAAGCCGGTCAAGTTCACCATCCAGACGACCAAGGGCTTCAAGCCCAAGGACTACGAGATGATCCAGGCGATCGTCGGCATGTGGCGCAAGGTCGGCATCGAGGCGACGATCGAGGTCTACGAGATCGCCAAGCATTACGAGTTGCGCGCCGCCGACAAGCTGGCGCCGGCCGCCTTCTACAACTGGGGCAATGCCATCGGCGACCCGACCACCTCGACCGGCTTTGCCATGTATGGCCCAAGCCCGCATTCGGTGTGGGACAGCCAGGACCTGATCGACATGATCAACCCGCTGTGGGGCGAGAAGGACGAGGCCAAGCGCATTACCGGCTGGAAGGCGGTCGACAAATACATCGCCGAGCAGGCCTATGTGCTGCCGCTGATGCAGTATGCGCAGCCGATCGTGCACGCCAAGGGCGTCAACGTGGTCCAGCACATTTCCGGTGCGCTGCTGCCGGCCCTGATGACCCCGGCCTGATATCGGCCTGGAATTGCCGCGCGCCGTCGTCAATGACGGCGCGCATTTTCCATCGGGCATACGAGCCCACGGGCTCCCGCAAAGATTTACATGCTTCTGCAACGATTCCTGATCCGTCTTCTGACGATGCTGATCACGCTGTTCGGCGTGGCCGTCGTCGTGTTCGTCGTGATCCGCGTCGCGCCTGGCGATCCGATCGCCATGATGCTGCCGCCCGGCGCGACGGAGGCCGACATTGCCCGGCTGCGGGCGCTCTACGGGCTCGACAAGACGATCGTGCAACAATTCTTCATCTGGCTGTCCGGCGTCGTCAGGGGCGATTTCGGCACCTCGATCTCGCTTAGGCAAGAGGTGCTCGGCCTGGTCTTCAACCGGCTGCCGGCGACGCTGGAACTGGCCGTCGTCGCGCTGGTCATGGCGGTGGGGCTCGGCGGCACGACGGCGATAATCGGTGCGCGTGAGCGTGGCACGGCGGCCGAGGCCGGCATCGACATCGCCAGTGGTGCCACCCTTTCCATTCCGGATTTCCTGTGGGGCCTGGTGCTGATCCTGCTGTTCGGCGTGCTGGTGCCGATCTTCGACATTTCCGGCCGCGTGTCGCCGCAGCTCGACCTGCCTTTTGTTACCCAGTTCTACCTGTTCGAGAGCATTTTACGCCTGCGCCTCGACCTGACCTGGGACCTGCTGAAGCATATGCTGATGCCGGCGGTGGCGCTGGCGTTGCCGCTGGCGGCGATCATCTCGCAGCTGCTGAAACAGTCGCTGAAGGAGGTGCTGGACCTCGACTATGTCGTGCTGGCGCGGGTGAAGGGGTTTTCGGAGACGCAGGTCATCCTGCGCGAGGCGCTGAAGAACGCCGCTTTGCCGACGCTGACCCTGGTCGGCGTGCAGTTCACCTTCCTCATCGGCGGCACGGTCATCGTCGAGCGGCTGTTTTCCTACGAAGGCCTCGGCAACATGGCGATCGACGCCGTCATCAACCGCGACCTGCCGCTGATCCAAGGCATCGTGCTGGTTTTCGCGCTGCTGTTCGTGCTGATCAACCTCACCGTCGACATGATGTATGCGCTGCTCAATCCGAGGCTGCGCCATGGATAGAGCCCCAAGACGTGGATTGAGCCCCCGGCTGTGGCTCGCCGGCGGCTGGCTGCTGCTGGCGCTGCTGGCGGCGATCTTCGCGCCGCTGGTCGCGCCACAGGATCCGCTGGCGCAGGATTTGATGCTGGAGCGGCTGCCGCCGTTCTGGCTCGATGGCGCCGAGCCCGGCTATTGGCTCGGCACCGACAGTCTCGGCCGCGATCTCTTGTCCCGGCTCATCTTCGGCGGCCGTATCGCTTTCATCGTCGCTTTCGCCGCGGCCATCGCTGCCTGCCTGGTCGGCTCGACGCTGGGTTTGATCGCCGGTTATTTCGGCGGCTGGGCCGACCGCATCATCTCGCGCATCGTCGATGTCTGGATGGCATTTCCGCCGGTGCTGTTCGCCATCCTTCTGGTCGCGGTGCTCGGCACCGGCCTCAGCTCCGTCATCCTTGCAATTGCGATCATCGACTGGACGCGCTTTTGCCGCGTGATCCGCGCCGAGGCGATGGGGCAGTCGCGCATGGACTATGTCGAGAACGCCCGCATCGCCGGCTATGGCCGCATCGGCATCATGCTGCGCGAAGTGCTGCCCAATGTGGTGCCGTCGATCGTGGCGCTGTTGTCCTTGGAGATGGGCATCGCCGTCATCGTCGAAGCGATCCTGTCCTTCGTCAATCTGTCGATCTCGACGGACGATCCGACCTGGGGCAGCATCATCGCCGAGGGCCGGCTTTCGATCCACCAGGCCTGGTGGGTGCTGGTGTTTCCGTTGATCACGCTGATCCTGACCGTGCTGTCGTTCAGCCAGTTCGGCGAGGCACTGAAGGCCCGTTTCGATCCGGTGCTGCGATGAGCGCTTGCCTCGACATCGCCAATCTGAGCGCCGTGCTGCCGAACGGCCAGCGCGTGCTGCGTTCGGTCTCGCTTGCCGTGCAGCCCGGCGAGGTGCGCGCGCTGGTCGGCGAGAGCGGCGCCGGCAAGACGATGATCGGCAAGGCGGTGCTCGGCGTGCTGCCGACGAGCGTACGCATCGTCGAAGGCGATATGAAGCTCGAGGGCGAGGACCTCGGCAAGCTGGAGCCCAAGGCACGACGCACGCTGATCGGCGCCCGCACGGCGCTGATCCCGCAGGATCCGCTGACCGCGCTCAACCCGTCGCGCCGCATCGGCCCGCAGATGACCGACCGGCTGGTGCGCATCCTCGGCTGGAGCGGCGAGAAGGCGGACAAGCGCATCCGGCAATTGCTGGACGAGGTGCAGATCCGCGACCCCGATCGCGTGCTGAAAAGCTATCCGCACGAGCTTTCCGGCGGCATGCGCCAGCGCGTGCTGATTGCCGCCGCCTTCGCCGCCGAGCCCCGGCTGATCGTCGCCGACGAGCCAACGACGGCGCTCGACGTCACCGTGCAGAAACAGATCCTGCGCCTGATCGCCGCGCTGCAGCGCGAGCACGGCACGGCGATCCTGTTCGTCACCCATGACCTCGGCGTCGTCGCCAAGATCAGCCAGAAGGTGTCTGTGCTCTATGCCGGCAAGGTGGTGGAAGAGGCCGACACGGCTGCTCTATTCGCCGCACCGCAGCACCCCTACACGCGAGCACTGATGGCCGCCACACCGCGCTACACCGACCCGTTCGCTTCGCTGAAGCCGGTGGATGAGACGGTGCTGGCCGGACTTGCCGCTGAGATCGCTTCCGCCGACCAGGCCTGGAGGCGACCGCATGGCTGAGCCGCTGTTTTCCGTGCGCGGGCTGAAGGTCGCACTGCCCGACATGACGCGCAAGCCGCTGATCGGTCGCGCGCCATTGGCCGAAATCCTGAAAGGCCTGGATTTCGACCTGCCGAAGGGGTCGGTGACCGGCATCGTCGGCGAGTCAGGGTCGGGAAAATCGACGCTCGGCCGCGCCCTCGTGCGGCTGCTGGAGCCCAGCGCCGGCAGCGTCACCTTCGACGGCCTAGATATCACCCATCTGCCGGAGGCGGAGCTGCGGCCCTTGCGCCGCAATCTGCAGATGATCTTCCAGGATCCGATGTCGTCGCTCAACCCGCGTCGCACCATTGCCAGCATCATCGCAGCGCCACTCAAGCAGAACGGCCTTGGCGACAATTTGAAGACACGCGTCGCAGAGGCGCTGCAGCGCGTCGGCCTGCCGCAGAGTTTTGCCAGCCGCTACCGCCACGAACTTTCGGGCGGCCAGCGCCAGCGTGTCGGCATTGCACGCGCGCTGGCACTGTCGCCGAAATTCGTGCTGGCCGACGAGATCGTCTCCGGTCTCGATGTGTCGACGCAAGCGCAGATCCTCACCCTGCTGGAGAAGCTCGCGGCGGAGATGGGCCTGACTGTCGCCTTCATCAGCCATGATCTGTCGGTGATCCGGCGGCTGTGCCAGCAAGTGATCGTCATGCGCGAAGGCGTGATCGTCGAGGCCAGTGCTACCGACGCTTTGTTCGACAATCCCAGAGAGGCCTACACACGCGATCTGATCGCCGCCATTCCACTGCCTGAAATCGACGCCGGCTGGCTGGATATGCCTTCCGCCGCCAAGCCGCCGACATGAATGCATACGCATGCCGAAAAGCGGGTTTCGGACATGCGACCGCAAAGACCCAGGTCCCGCCAATGGAGAGGACTGACATGAAGACGATACTTCGCAATGCAACGCTCGCCGCCGCTGTCCTTGGCAGTGTCGGCATGGCCTCGGCCGATTCGATCCCCGGCATGCGCGGCCACGATCACACCGGCATCACCGTTCCCGACATGAAGCAGGCGGTCGACTTCTTCACAGAGGTGGTCGGCTGCAAGAAGGCGATGTCGTTCGGACCGTTCGCCGACGACAAGGGCACCTTCATGCAGGATCTTCTGGGCGTCGATCCCAAGGCTGTCATCGAGCAGGTCACCATGGTGCGTTGCGGCTATGGATCGAACATCGAGCTGTTCAAATACACAGCGCCCGACCAGAAGGATTTGACGCCGAAGAACAGCGACATTGGCGGCTTCCATATCGCCTTCTATGTCGACGACGTCGCCGCTGCCAAAGCCTATCTCGACGGCAAGGGCGTCAAGACAAGGATGGGGCCTTTGCCGGTCAAGGAAGGCCCCGCCGCGGGCCAGACCATTCTCTATTTCCAGGCGCCCTGGGGACTGCAACTGGAGGCGATCAGCTATCCCGACGGCATGGCCTATGAGAAGGGTGCCGAGACGGTGCTGTGGAGCCCAAAGAACCCGGAGAAGTGACATCGGGCGCGCGCTTGCGGGACGACACGCAAGCGCGCTGCCCAATGCTCGCATAATGATTTCGACATAAAACTTTAAGCTTGAAATATCTTGCCGCCGGCGCGATACTCACGAGACAGCAAGCGAAGAGGAGATCGCAGACATGAAGGTTGCGGTTCTCGGCGGCGGACCAGCCGGCCTCTACTTTGCCATTTCGATGAAGCTCAGGGACGCCGCGCACGATGTGACGGTGTTCGAACGCAACCGCGCCGACGACACGTTCGGCTGGGGCGTCGTGCTGTCGGCCGAGACGCTCGATAATCTCGCCAAGAATGATCCGGTCAGCGCTGTCTGGATCAAGAAGCATTTCGCTTACTGGGACGACATTGCAGTCATCCATAACGGCGTGCGCACGGTCTCGTCGGGCCACGGCTTCTGCGGCATCGGCCGCAAGCGGCTGCTCGTCCTGCTGCAGCGCCGTGCCCGCGAACTCGGTGTCAAGCTGATGTTCGAGACCGACATCGCCGACCCCAAGCCTTACATGGAGACGCATGACCTGGTTGTCGCCGCCGACGGCCTGAACTCCAGGGCGCGCAACACCTTCGTCGATGTCTTCAAGCCCGACATCGACACCCGCAAGTGCAAGTTCGTCTGGCTGGGCACCAACCAGAAATTTGACGATGCCTTCACCTTCATCTTCGAGAAGACCGAGCATGGCTGGGTGTGGGCGCACGCCTACCAGTTCGACAGCGAGACCGCGACCTTCATCGTCGAATGCAGCGAACAGACCTGGGCTGCCTTCGGCTTCGGCGCGATGACGCAGCAGGAGTCCATCGCCGTCTGCGAGAGTATCTTTGCCAAGCATCTCGGCGGCCATGCGCTGATGACCAACGCAAACCATATCAGGGGTTCGGCCTGGATCAATTTCCCGCGCGTGCTGTGCGAACGCTGGTCGTACAAGAATTTGGCGCTGATGGGCGACGCGGCGGCATCGGCGCATTTCTCGATCGGCTCCGGCACCAAACTGGCACTCGAAAGTGCGGTGGCGCTGGCCGAGTATGTCGAAACCGAGCCGGACCTCGAAGCAGCCTTCCGTAGATATGAGGATGCGCGCCGCACCGAGGTGTTGAAGCTGCAGTCGGCGGCGCGCAATTCGCTGGAATGGTTCGAGGAGGTCGAGCGTTATCTCGGCCTCGATCCGGTGCAGTTCAACTATTCGCTGCTGACCCGTTCGCAGCGCATCAGCCACGAGAATCTGCGGCTGCGCGATGCCGAATGGCTAGGTGGTGCCGAAGAGTGGTTCCAGCGCCAGGCGGGTGCGGGCGGCAACAGGCTGCGCCGGGCGCCAATGTTCGCGCCGTTCAAGCTGCGTGACCTCAGGCTCAACAACCGCGTCGTCGTTTCACCGATGGCGCAGTACAAGGCGGTCAACGGCTGCCCGACCGACTGGCATTTCACCCATTATGCCGAGCGGGCCAAGGGCGGCGCCGGGCTCATCTATATCGAGATGACCTGCGTCAGCCCCGAAGGGCGCATCACGCCGGGGTGTCCGGGCTTCTACGCGCTCGAACACGAGGTGGCGTGGAAGCGGCTGGTCGACTTCGTCCATGCCGAGACCGAGGCCAAGATCTGCGCCCAGATCGGCCATTCCGGCGCCAAGGGTTCGACCCGGCTTGGCTGGGAAGGCACGGACGTGCCGCTCGCGTCCGGCAACTGGCCCATCATGGCGGCATCGGCGGTTGCGTGGTCGCCGCAGAATCAGGTGCCAAAGGCAATGGACCGCGCCGACATGGATCTGGTGCGCGACCAGTTCGTGGCCTCTGCCGAAATGGCCGACCGTTGTGGCTTCGACATGCTCGAGATCCATGCCGCGCATGGCTATCTCCTGTCGTCCTTCATTACGCCTGTCACCAACCGACGCACGGATGACTATGGCGGCTCGCTTGACAATCGCATGCGCTATCCCTTGGAAATCTTCCGCGCGGTGCGCGCCGCCTGGCCGGCTCAGAAGCCGATCTCGATGCGCATTTCGGCCAATGACTGGGTCGGTATCGAAGGCGTCACACCGGCCGACGCGGTGGAGATCGCGCGGCTGCTGCATGAAGCCGGCGTCGACATCTGCGACGTCTCGGCCGGCCAGACATCGGCGCTGGCAAAGCCTGTCTATGGCCGCATGTTCCAGACGCCGTTTTCCGACCGCATCCGCAACGAGGTCGGCATAGCGACGATGGCGGTCGGCAACATCTATGAGCCGGACCATGTCAATTCGATCCTGATGGCCGGCCGCGCCGATCTGGTGGCGCTGGCACGGCCGCATCTCGCCGACCCCTACTGGACGCTGCATGCGGCGGTGACGCTCGGCGACCGCGGTGTCAAATGGCCGGATCCCTATCTGCCCGGGCGCGACCAGCTCTACCGGCTAGCCGAGCGTGATGCGACCGCAGGGCTGAAAGTATGACGGCGGCAACAGCGATCGCCGGCAAGCATGCGCTGGTCACCGGCGGCGGCTCCGGTGTTGGCCGGGCCATCGCGTTGACATTGGCTGGCGCCGGCATAAACGTCACCGTCTGTGGTCGCCGCGCGGCTGAGCTCGCCAAGGTGGCCGGCGAAAGCGACCGCATTTTTGGCATCGCCGCCGATGTTACCAACGAGACGGCGATGGCCGCGCTTTACGAAACGGCGGAAGCCGTGCGCGGGCCCTTCGATATCGTCGTCGCCAATGCCGGCATGGCCGGCAGCACGCCGGCGCACAAGACCACGCTTGCCGACTGGCAGCGGACGCTCGACGTCAATTTGACCGGCGCCTTCCTGACGGTGAAGCCGGCGCTGGCTGGCATGACCGCGCGCAAGGCGGGCCGGATCGTGTTCATCGCCTCGACGGCAGGGCTGAAGGGCTACGCCTATGTCGCGCCTTACGTCGCGGCCAAGCACGGCGTCGTCGGCCTGATGCGGGCACTTGCCGCCGAGACGGCGAAATCCGGCGTCACCGTCAACGCTGTCTGCCCGGGCTTCGTCGAGACCGGCATGCTGGAGGAGTCCATCCAGCGCATTATCGAAAAGACAGGCCGCTCGGCCGGAGAGGCGCGAAAAAGCCTCGCCTCGACCAACCCGCAGGGCCGCTTCATCCAGCCGCAGGAAGTTGCCGCCGCCGTGCTGTGGCTGTGCGGCGATGCGGCAGCGTCGATCACCGGACAGGCAATCTCGATCTCAGGAGGCGAAACATGGTAGCCGGCCCCCTGCCCGCGCCGTCAGGACCCGGCAAGGACCGGCTGCGCCTGTGGATCAGGCTGCTGCGCGCCTCGCGCACGATCGAGGCCGAACTGCGCGAGCGCCTGAAGAAAGAATTCGACACGACGCTGCCACGCTTCGACGTGATGGCGGCCCTCTACCGTGTGCCGGAAGGCATGCTGATGAGCGACCTGTCGCGCTTCCTGCTGGTCTCCAATGGCAACGTCACCGGCATTGTGGACCGGCTGGTTTCGGAAGGGCTGGTCGCCCGCGCCCGCCGCAATGGCGACCGCCGCACGTCCATGGTGCGGCTGACGGATGAGGGCACCAAGTCCTTTGCCACCATCGCTGCCGCCCATGAGGGCTGGATCGGCGAATTGCTAGGCAAGGTCAGCGAGGAGGATGCCCGCCGGCTGACCGGCATGCTGACCTCGTTCCGCAGCAACTGGGAGGGACGCGAATGACCGGGATGGCCAACCTCAAGCCGAAGCACTTCCTGTGGGAAGTCGAAGGCAGGATCGCCAAGGTTCGGCTCGACCGGCCGGAGCGCAAGAACCCGCTGACCTTCGACAGCTATGCCGAGTTGCGAGATACGTTCCGCGACCTCGTCTATGCCGACGATGTCGACGCCGTGGTGTTCCTGTCCAATGGCGGCAATTTCTGCTCCGGCGGCGATGTCCACGACATCATCGGCCCGTTGGTCAAGATGGACATGAAGCAGCTCTTGGCCTTCACCCGCATGACCGGCGATTTCGTCAAGGCGATGCTGAATTGCGGCAAGCCGATCATCGCGGCGGTCGATGGTGTCGCGGTCGGCGCCGGCGCCATCATCGCCATGAGCTCCGACATCCGCATCGCCACGCCGGAGGCCAAGACCGCGTTCCTGTTCACCCGCGTCGGTCTCGCCGGCTGTGACATGGGCGCCTGCGCGATCCTGCCGCGCATCATCGGCCAGGGCCGCGCCGCCGAACTGCTCTACACCGGCCGCACAATAACGGCTGCCGAAGGCGAACGCTGGGGGTTCTACAACCGGCTGGTCGATGCCACAGCGCTCGAGGCCGACGCGCTCGACATGGCGGCGCGGATCGTCTCCGGCCCGACCTTTGCGCACGGCATCACCAAGACGCAACTCAACCAGGAATGGTCGATGGGCCTCGACCAGGCGATCGAGGCGGAAGCCCAGGCGCAAGCGATCTGCATGCAGACGCGCGACTTCGAGCGCGCCTACAAGGCGTTCGTGGCCAAGGAAAAGCCGGTGTTCGAGGGCAATTGATGGCTGACAAGAGTTTCCTCAACTGGCCGTTCTTCGAGGACCGTCATCGCGAACTGGCCGGACGCCTGGAAGCATGGTGCGCGAAGAACCTGCCGGTCGATCACAATGATGTCGATGCCGCTTGCCGTGAGCTGGTGGCGAAGCTCGGCCGCGACGGCTGGCTGAAGCCGACGGCACTCGACACCGACAGTCCAGGACCGCTCGACGTCCGCACGCTGTGCATCACCCGCGAGACGCTTGCCCGCCACGACGGGCTCGCCGATTTCGCCTTCGCCATGCAGGGGCTGGGCACCGGCGCGCTCAGCCTGTTCGGCACGCCGGAGCAGCAGCAATGGCTGGCGAAGACGCGTGCCGGCAAGGCGATCTCGGCCTTTGCCTTGTCGGAACCACGCTCCGGCTCGGATGTCGCCAACACGGAGATGACGGCGACCTGTGACGGCGACAGCTATGTCCTTTCAGGCGAGAAGACCTGGATCTCCAATGGCGGAATCGCCGATCTCTATGTCGTCTTTGCCCGCACCGGCGAGGCGCCGGGTGCCAAGGGGCTTTCCGCCTTTGTCGTGCCGGGTGACGTCAAGGGCCTTGGCATCGCCGAACGCCTCGAAGTGATCGCGCCGCATCCGCTGGCGCGGCTTTCCTTCGACCAGGTCCGCCTGCCTGCCGCTGCACTGATCGGCAAGCCCGGCGACGGTTTTCGTATCGCCATGTCGGTGCTCGACGTGTTCCGCTCGACGGTCGGTGCAGCAGCGCTCGGCTTTGCCCGCCGCGCGCTCGACGAAAGCATCAGCAGAGTGGCCGAACGCAAGCTGTTCGGCGCGCCGATGGCGGAACTGCAGATGGTGCAAGGCCATATCGCCGACATGGCGCTCGACGTCGATGCGGCCGCCCTTCTGGTCTACCGCGCCGCCTGGACCAAGGACATGGGTGCCGCTCGCGTCACCCGCGAGGCGGCGATGGCCAAGCTGTTTGCCACAGACAAGGCGCAAGAGGTGATCGACAAGGCCGTGCAACTGCATGGCGGCGACGGCGTCCGCAAAGGCCATATCGTCGAGAGCCTGTATCGCGAGATCCGCGCGCTGCGCATCTATGAGGGCGCTTCCGACGTGCAGAAGGTGGTCATCGCGCGGCAAGTGATGGGCGCGGCTTGACGGCAAGAAATTGGCAGGCATTCGATTTTGAGACTTTGGTTTTTGGGAATACCGGGAGGCTAGAAATGCACGAGATTTTGCAGCCGGAAGGCTGGGCCAAGCCGGTCGGCTACGCCAATGGCGTCGCGGCGCAGGGGCGGCTCATCTTTGTCGGCGGACAGGTCGGCTGGAACGGGCAGTGCCAGTTCGAGACAGACGACTTCGTCGGCCAGGTCCGTCAGACGCTCGAGAACATCGTGGCGGTGCTGGCAGAGGCAGGTGCTGAGCCGCAGCACATCACCTCGATGACCTGGTATTTCACCGACAAGGCCGAGTACCTCGCCAATCTCAGGGGGATCGGCGAGGCCTATCGCGAAGTGATCGGCCGGCATTTTCCGGCAATGGCCGCCATGCAGGTGGTGGCGCTGGTCGAGGACCGTGCCAAGGTGGAGATTCAGGCCACCGCCGTCATTCCAGACGAACGAGTTCGTCCGGACTAACTCGTTCGTCCGGAATAAAGAATTCGTCGTTCCCGGAATAATCTATGCGCGAAGGCCCGCCTGCCTCAAAATCGGCAGCACGTGATCGCAGAAATAGGGCAGTTCCTGCGTGTAGTTGACGAAAGATAGCGCAATGCCCTGATAGCCATGCCCGGCAATGGCAGCCATGTCGGCGGCGATTGTTTCCGGCGTACCGATCAGGGGATAGGTGCCGGCGCCACCGGCGAAGCGCTGCCGGTAGCGGTCATAGGCGTGCGGGTCGTGCGACTGCGAGAATTCCTTCTTGCCGGCCATATGGGCATCGACCGCATCATGGTCGGCCATATCGACGGCATAGCGCGCGTAGTAAGCCTGCGCCTCTTCCATGGTCGGGCGACAGACGACATGCGCCACGGTGTAGACGCCGACATCCCGGCCGACCTTGTCGGCGCGCTCGCTGATATCGGCGACATGCTTGCCGGCATCGCTCATCTCGGAAAAGGTCGTGAACAGATAATCGCAGCAGGCGGCGGCGAAATCGCGGCCCGGTCCGCCGAACGCGGCGTTCATGGTCACCGGACGCGGAACCTGCAGGCCGGCCGGCCGGCTGACGGCTTCCTTGAGGCGATAATAGGTGCCTTCATAGTCGAGAGGTTCGGCCGAAGCATAGAGCTTTTCCAGGATTTCGATCCATTCGGCCGCCTGGTCATACCCCTTCTCGACCAGCGGCGTGCCGAACATGGCAAATTCCTTCGGGTTCCAGCCGCAGACGATGTTGAGGCCGGCGCGGGCCTGGCTGATGTGGTCGACCGTCGCCAGCGCCTTGGCGGCGTAGAGCGGATGCACCAACGGCACGTGCACGGTCATGAACAGGCCGATCTGTTCGGTGGCCACGGCAAGCGCCGCCGCCCAGGTGAAGGTTTCGAACGACCATTCGCGCACCTTGTTGCGGCCGCCAAAGCCACGCCAGCGGGCAATCGGCAGCATGAATTCCAGCCCGGCGCGGTCGGCGATTTGCGCCGCCGTCAGATTGTCCTGCCAGCTTGCCGTCCAGCGTTCCGGCACATCGGTGATGGCCAGCCCGCCATCGGCGTTGGTCGAAAAGACGCCGAGCTTCAGTTTGTTGGAGCCGTGCAAGGGATGTGGTTTGTTCATGTCGCGACCTCCCGGCGAAGATCGCACGCTACGGTTCCGCGAAAATATTTCAAGCATGAAATAGCTTCGCCTTGCGATCGTTTGCCGATATGAATTCGGCGGAGTGAGAAAGGGATCGGCATGAGCGAATTCCGTCAGAAATGCGTCGGCAAGGCCAACCTCGTCGGTTCCTTTGCTGCCATACCGCATCCCGTCGCGGTCGAAGTGATGGCGCAGGCCGGGCTCGATTTCCTCTGCATCGACTGGGAGCATGCGCAGATTTCGCGCGACGTGATCGAGGCCATGGTGCGCGCGGCCGACGTGCATCGCGTGCCGGCGATGGTGCGCGTTCCCGGCCATGCGCCCGAAGCGATCCAGGCGGCTTTGGACAGCGGCGCGCAAGGCGTGCTGGTGCCGCGCGTCTCGACCGCCGCACAGGCGGCGATGGCCGTCAAAGCCTCGCGCTATCCGCCGGTGGGCGAGCGCGGCATCGGACCCGGTCGGGCCGCCGGCTACGGCTATCGCATTCCCGAATATCTTGCCGGCGCCAACGACAGAACGGTCGTCGCGGTCCAGGTCGAAACGTCGGAGGGGCTCGCCAACATCGACGCGATCGCGGCCGTCGACGGCGTCGACGTGATCTTCGTCGGCCCCGGCGACCTTTCGGTGTCGATCGATGCTATCGGACCGCAAGGCGCCGGCAAGCTCAATGCGGCGATCCGGACAATCATCAGCGCGACGATCGCACACGACAAGGCAGCCGGCATATTTTGCGCCAGCCCACAGACTGTCAGCCGTTGGGCAGCGATCGGCGCGAGTTTCTTCGTGCTGGCCAGCGACACGATGTTTCTGGGCGCCGGCGCCGCGGCCAACTCTGCCGCCGCGCGCGACGAATTGGCATAGGCGGCCCTGGCCAGGCAAAAAGCGTATCGCAGGAGCAACAGGCCGGCCAAGCTTTTTAAGCTTAAAACTTTCGCCTTGAAAAGCGTCCCACTTTGGATAAGCATTCAAAATCGATGGCAGTTGCCGTGCCGGAGGGGTTGCCGGCCAGTCCATCGTTGTGTTCGGGTGGGAGGAGTCCTTGACGTTCATGCTGCCCCAGTCGTCGTCCAGCGCGCGCTATGCTTTCGATGGCGTACGCGCCAAGATCCGCGACCTGCACACCGAAAACATTGCCACCGCGCACGTCGTAGCGCCCATGAATTGACGCCCCGCTGGGAGGTGGGACGGCAAGAAACCGTGCGGGGCCAGCCCCGTCCGATCAACAACCAGAGGGAATACCCCAGAGGGAACTCCAATGAAGCTCAACCGCCGTAATCTCATGCTTCTTGCCGCAGCCATCGGTATCGCCGCCGGCCCTGCCACGGCTCAAGCCGCCGATGTGCTCAATGTCGGCGCCTACCCGACCAATCCGCCCTTCGAATACAAGAACGAGAGCGGCACTTTCGAAGGCTTTGAAGTCGACATCGTCAATGAGGCGGCCAAGCGCATCGGCATGACCACCGATATCGCCGATCTCGGCTTCCAGGCGCTGTTCGCCGCCACCACGTCGAAGCGCATCGACGTTGCCATCTCGTCGATCACCATCACGGCGGAGCGGCTGAAGTCGCAGTCCTTCACCCAGCCCTATTATGATTCCGACATGGGCATCGCCACCAAGACCGACAGCGCTGTTAACACCGAGGCCGACCTCAAGGGCAAGATCGTCGGCGTGCTGTCCGGCTCGACCGGCGAGACCTGGGTCAAAGCGCATCAGGAAGCCGACGGCTTCAGCGACGTGAAGGGCTATGACACGCAGCAGAACCTGCTGCTCGACCTCAGCGCCGGCCGCGTCGATGCCGCCGTCAGCGACATTCCGGGCATGGAATACTCGTTCACGAAGATGAAGGATTTGAAGGTCAAGCAGCGCATCAAGACCGGTGAACAGTACGGCCTGATGATGACCAAGGACCATCCGCTGCTCGGCAAGCTCAACGACGCGCTGACCGCGATGAAGAAGGACGGCACGCTGGCCGCGATCCACAAGAAGTGGTTCGGCAGCGACGCGCCCGCCGATTCCTCGACGGTGAAGGAAATGCCGCTGCCGAAGGCCTGAGTGGCGATGCACTGAAATCGTGCCGGCTTCTCCAGGCCGGCACGATTCATTTCACGCTCCAGCACCTGCTGCCGCACAGACCGCCTCACCGTAGGCGAGGTCGTTTGGTTTAACTGGAGCACCCGTTGCTCTGGCGTCGCGGGACACAAAACAGTTCGGGAACGCTCCCATGTCGCTGATCGACACCTTCTTCAATCCCGATGTCATCATGTCCAGCCTGCCGGCGCTGCTGCGCGGTTTCCTGAACACGCTGCTGCTCGGCATTTTGAGCATCGGCATCGGTATCCCCGTCGGTCTGGGGATCAGCCTGGTGCGGCTCTACGCGCCGAAGCCGCTGCGCTGGCTGGCGGTCGGCTACACCGACATTTTTCGCGCCCTGCCGGTGCTGGTGGTGCTGATCCTGATCTACTACGCGCTGCCTTTCCTCGGCATCCGCCTGTCGTCCTGGGCGTCCGCAGTGACCGCGTTTGCCTTCATCATGTCGGCGTATTCGGCGGAAGTGTTCCGCTCCGGCATAGAGAGCATCCCGAAAGGCCAGTTCGAGGCGTCGCAGGCGCTCGGCCTGCCGTTCCTTTTGACCTTGCGCAAGGTGGTGCTGCCGCAGGCGATCCGCGTGGTCATCCCGCCGATGACCAGCAACTGCGTCTCGATGTTCAAGGACACCTCGCTCGCCTCTACCGTGGCGTTGCCGGAACTCTTGAAGGAGGCGACCAACGCGCAGTCGCTTTACGCCAACCCCTCGCCGCTGATCGGCGCAGCGCTGGTCTACCTCATCTTCCTCTGGCCGATGGTCCGCCTCGTCAGCCTGCTTGAAGACCGCTTCAAGACCGAGAAGACGCGCTGACCTCGCCAACTGATCCACTCGCCCAAGTCCCTTGTAGGAGCCTACCCCGTGAACAAGCACCAAACCGACAATGCGAACGCCTCAGGGTTCCCCGTCGACACCATCCGCGCCATGTTTCCCGCCCTGCAGCGGGCCGGCGATTTTATCTTCTTGGACAATGCCGCCGGCGCGCAGATCCCGCAGAGCGTGCTCGACGCGGTGACCAACCATCTGGTTTCGCACAATGTGCAGCGCGGCGGCCGCTATGGCCGCAGCGTCACTGTCGACCAGTCTGTCGCCGATGCCCGGACGAGCGTGGCGCTGCTGATCAACGCCTACAGCCCGGCGGAAATCTGCTTCGGCATGAACGCCACCTCCTTCATCCGCCTGGTCAGCCTCGGTATCGGCCAGATGCTCGCCAAAGACACGGATGGGGGGCGCGACGAGATCGTCATCACCGACATGGACCACGACGCCAACATCGCGACATGGCTGGCGCTGGAATCCGCCGGCGCCAAATTCAAGTGGTGGCGCATGCGCGAGGACGGCAATCTGCATGTCGACGATCTGCGCCCACTGGTTTCCGACCGCACCCGCCTCGTCGCCTGCACGGTGACGGCACATTCGATCGGCTCGATCGTCGATGTCGCCTCGGTGGCCGAGATCGCGCATGCGGCCGGCGCCGAAGTGTTCCTCGACTGCGTGCATTACGGACCGCACGGGCTGATCGACGTGCAGGCCTGGGACTGCGACTATCTTGTCTGCTCCGGCTACAAGAATTTCTCGCCGCATATGGGTTTTCTGTGGGGCCGCTTCGAAACGCTCAAGCGGCTGCCGACTTTTCGGGAAGACTTCATCCCCGACGAGCCGCCCTACAAGGTCGAGGCCGGCACCTTTATCTACGAGAACGTCTCCGGCATGGATGCCGCCGTGCAGTATCTGGAACTGATCGGCCGCAATCTCGCCCCCTCCAACAACCGCTCGCGGCGCGAAAACATCGTCGCCGGCATGGGCGCCATCCGCGACTATGAGCTGCTTTTGGCGCGCGAGATGCTTGGCGTGCTGAAAGGTTGCGGGGCGACCATCTATGGCGTTGCCGACGAGGCCCGCATCAACGAGCGCGTGCCGACCTTCTGCTTCAACATCGGCAAGCTCTCGCCGCAGCGCATCGTCGAGGAGATGGCCGAGATGCAGATCGGCATCCGCGACGGCCACATGTACGCGCCACGACTGATGAAGCGCCTCAACCTGTCGATGGACAGCGGCGCCATCCGCGCCTCGCTGGTGCATTACAACACGGTCGAGGAAATCCATCGCTTCGGCGAGGCGCTGCGGGCGATTATCGCCAAGCTGTCGTGACATGACTGGTCTTGGCGACACCGATGATGAGGGCGCTAACGGGGCGACATCTCTTGTTGTCCTCAGCGAACCCACGCCAGAAGACATTGTCGCCCTGGAAGATGGCCTTTACGGCTTCAACGTCGCTGCGACCGGCGTCGATGACGGCCGCTATTTGTCGATCTTCCTGAAGAGGAATGACGGGACGATCTACGCAGGCCTGCACGGACACAGTTGGGCGGGCGTATGCGAAATCAAGACGCTATGGATCGCCGACAGCGAGCGCGGCAAAGGCCTTGGCTCGCGCCTCCTTGCAGCCGCAGAACAGGAGGCTCGGCTGCGCGGGTGCCATGTCATCCATCTCGCGTCCTTCACCTTCCAGGCGCCGGACTTCTATGAAAAGCATGGATTTCAGCGGCTGGTGCAACTCGAGGACTTTCCGCGCGGCCACGCCAATGTCCTGCTCGCAAAGACGCTGATGCCTGAAGCGCCCGTCTAACTCTTTGTTTGACGCTATTCCAGGCGGAGAACCGCTCACACTTTTCCTGGAATTGCTCTCGCCTGCACTCGCCAGATGGCAGGGACGTCCGGGTCAGGCCGCCGCCTTCTTCTTGGCCAGCCGCGCCTTGATCGAAGCAACGTCGGCGCGCGGCGTCGCGGCAAACAATGTCCTGGTGTAGCTGTGCTTGGGGTCTGAAAAGACCTCCTCGCGCGAGCCGTATTCGACCGCCTCGCCGAAATACATCACCATCACATCGTCGGCGATGTAGCGCACCACGGACAGATCGTGGCTGATGAAGACGTAGGTCAGCTGAAATTCGTCCTGCAGGTCGGCGAGCAGGTTGAGCACCTGTGCCTGCACCGACAGGTCGAGCGCCGAGACCGGCTCGTCGAGCACCAGCAGGCTCGGATTGAGCATCAGCGCGCGGGCGATGGCGATGCGCTGGCGCTGGCCGCCCGAGAACATATGTGGGTAGCGGTTGTAGTGCTCGGGGCCGAGGCCGACCTTCTTCAGCATCTTCATGGCCAGGTCGCGCCGTTCCTCGGCCGGCTTGCCGGTGTTGATGAGCAGCGGTTCACCCAGCACGTCACCGATCTTCTGGCGCGGATTGAGCGACCCGTAAGGGTTCTGGAAGACGATCTGCACCTTGCGGCGCATCTCCTTGCTCAACCCGTCCTTGGCGATGTCGACCTTGTTGCCGCCGATGAACAGTTCACCTGACGTCGCGGGATCGATCAGCGTGATGATGCGGGCAAGCGTCGACTTGCCGCAACCGCTCTCACCGACGATGGCCAGCGTCTTGCCCTTGTCGACGCTAAAGGAAACTCCCTTGACCGCATGCACTGTACGCTGCGCGCGAAACAGCCCACCGCCGACATGATAGTCGCGCACGATATTCTTGCCTTCGACGACCTTGGTCATGCGCTGGCCCCCGAAGGCGCCGGCTCGAACAGCATGTCGGAGACGGTCGGCAGCCGGTCGCCGACGGCGTTCTCCGGCAGCGCCGACAAAAGCGCGCGCGTGTAATTGCTCTTCGGCGATTCAAACAGCGACAGCACGTCGGCCTCTTCCATCTTGCGGCCCTTGTACTGGACGATGACGCGGTCGGCGGTCTCCGCCACCACGCCCATATTGTGGGTGATCATGATCAGGCCCATGCCGTATTTGGCCTGCAGCGAGACCAGCAGGTCGAGGATTTGCTTCTGGATGGTGACGTCGAGCGCGGTCGTCGGCTCGTCGGCGATCAAAAGCTTCGGATTGCAGGCAATGGCGATTGCGATCATGACGCGCTGGCACTGGCCGCCCGACATCTGGTGCGGGAACGAGTTCAGCCGTTCCGCCGGCTCGGGAATGCCGACCTGCGTCAGCAGTTCGATGGCTCGCGCCCGGCGTTGCGCACCGTCCATGCCCATATGGAAGCGCAGCACCTCTTCGATCTGGAAGCCGACGGTGAAGCACGGATTGAGGCTGGCCATCGGCTCCTGGAAGATCATCGACATGTCCTTGCCGACGATCTTGCGCCGTTCAGCAGGGCTCAGCTTCAGGAGATCGCGGCCATTGAAGCTCATGCGATCAGCAGTGACCTTTGCCGTCCAGGGCAAAAGGCCCATCACCGCCAGCATGGAGACCGATTTGCCGGAACCGGATTCGCCGACGATCGCCAGCACTTCGCGCTCGTCGACATGCAGCGAAACGCCATCGACCGCCCGGAACGGACCGGACGCGGTCTGGAATTCGACGACGAGGTTCTGGATGTCGAGCAGCGCCATCACGACCTTCTCAGTTTCGGATCGAGCGCGTCGCGCAGGCCGTCGCCGACAAGGTTGATGGCGAGCACAGTGATCAGGATGGCAAGGCCGGGGAAGGTGACGACCCACCAGGCGCGCAGGATGAATTCGCGCGCCGAGGCGAGCATGGTTCCCCATTCGGGCGTCGGCGGCTGGGCGCCAAGGCCGAGGAACCCGAGCGCTGCCGCTTCGAGAATGGCGTTGGAGAATGACAGCGTGCCCTGGACGATCAGCGGCGCCAGGCAATTGGGCAGGATGGTGCGAAGCATCAGCCTGACATGGCTGGCGCCGGCGACCTTCGCTGCCACGACATATTCGCGGCTTTTCTCCGCCATGACGGCCGCGCGCACCAGCCGCGCGAAATGCGGCTGCAGGACGAGCGCGATGGCCAGCATCGCATTGAACAGGCCAGGGCCGAGGATGGTGACCATCACCAGCGCCAGGAGCAGCGACGGGAACGCCAGGATGAGGTCCATGACGCGCATGATCGCCACGTCGACCCAGCCTCGGAAATAGCCGGCCAGCAGGCCGAGCGTAATGCCGCCGGTGAGCGCCAGCGTGACCACGACCGCGCCGATCAGCAGCGAGAAGCGCGCGCCGTAGAGCAGGCGCGAGAGGATGTCGCGACCGACCGGATCGGTGCCGAGCAGATATTGTGTCGAGCCGCCGTCCTGCCAGGCCGGAGGCCGCAGGAATGCGGTCTTGTCCTGGATGTCGGGTGCATAGGGAGCCAGCAGCGGCGCAAACAGCGCCGCCAGGACCAGCAGGATGAAGACGAACAGGCCTATGACGGCGCCGCGGTTCACCGAGAAATAAAACCAGAAGGTCCTGAGACCGGTGAGGCGATCCGGGTTGCCGGCGGCCATCGGGGCGATTTCGGTCGACTGGCTCATCACGCCGCCCTTATGCGTGGGTTGATAACGGCATAGAGTACATCGACGATCAGGTTCACCGCCATGACGATAAGGGCGATCAAGAGCAGGCCAGACTGCACGACAACATAGTCGCGCTTGGATATGGATTCGACCATCCACCTGCCGATGCCCGGCCAGGAGAAGATCGTTTCGGTAAGGATGGCGCCGGCGAGCAGCGTGCTAACCTGCAGGCCGATGGTGGTGACCACCGGGATGAGCGCATTGCGCAGAGCATGCACGCCGATGACTCGAGCCGACGAAAGCCCTTTGGCTCGGGCAGTCCGCACGTAGTCCTCGCCCAGCACTTCGAGCATGGCGGAGCGCGTCTGGCGCGCTATCACAGCCAGCGGAATGGTGCCGAGCACAATTGTCGGCAGCACCAGATGGCGCAATACCGAGCGAAATGCATCCCATTTGCCGTAGAGCAATGTGTCGATGGTCATGAAGCCGGTTATCGGCTTGAAGAAGTACTGCAGGTCGATGCGGCCGTTAACCGGCGTCCAGCCGAGATAGCCGGAGAAAAAGATGATCAGCAGCAGGCCCCACCAGAAGATCGGCATGGAGTAGCCGACGAGCGCCGTGCCCATCAGCGACTGGTCGAACCACGAGCCGCGCTTGATCGCCGCAAAGATGCCGGCCGGAATGCCGAGCACCATGGCGAAAATCATGGCGAAGAATGACAGTTCCAGCGTCGCCGGGAAGAGCGTCTTGAACTCTTCGATCACCGGGCGTTTGGACGAAATCGAGACGCCGAAATCGCCGGTCACGACCTCACCGACATAGCGAGCATATTGCTGCCAGATCGGCAGGTTGTAGCCGAACTGCTCCTTGAGCTCTTCGTAGCGCGCCGGCGCCACGCCGTGTTCGCCGGCCATGGCAAGGATAGGATCGCCGGGCAGCAGCCTGACGAAGGCGAAGGCGCAGATCGTGATGCCGACAAGCGTCGGGATCAAAAGTGCAATTCGGTGGAGGATATATTTGAGCATGATGTAGGGGGGGGGGGGGGCTTCATTGCCCCCCCCCCCCCCCCCCCCGCTCTATAGTCTTATTCAGCCTTGTCAACGCCGTCGAAGCGGTGAATGCCGAGCGGGTCCATCATGAAACCGCTGACATTCTTGCGCACGACTGCGTAGACTTGGCTATGCGCCAGCAGGAAGGCCGGAGCCTGCTTCTGGAAGACGACCTGCGCCTCTCCGTAGAGCTTGGAGCGCTCGGCCTGGTCGCTGGTCTTCTTGGCCTTCTGGATCAGGTCTTCGAAGTCCTTGTCGCACCAGCTGGAGTAGTTCGAGACGCCGATGGCGGAGCAGGCGAACAGAGTGGCGAAGAAGTTGTCCGGATCGCCATTGTCGCCGGTCCAGCCAATCTGGAACGCGCCGGGACGATCCTTCTTCTTGCCCTCCGAGCGATACTTGGTCCACTCGTAGTTGACGATCTCGGCCTTGACGCCAACCTTGGCCCAGTCGGCCTGGATCAGTTCGGCGGCGCGCTGGAAGTTCGGGTTGTAAGGACGAACGCGATCGGAAGCCCAGAGCTGGATTTCCGTCAGCCCGGCAGCGGCCAGCACCTTCTTGGCTGCATCCGGATCATAGGCATCGGACTTCACATCCTTGTTCCACGACCACATGGTCGGCGGGATCAGGTTTTCGGCAGGCGTGGCGCCAGCATCCTGGAACAGCGACTTGATCAGCGCTTCCCGATCGATCGCCTGGTTGAGCGCATGGCGCACTTCAGGCTTGTCGAGCGGCGGGATGGTGGTGTTGTAGCTCATGTAGCCGATGTTCAGGCCGGCCTGATCCATCAGGGTCACGTCCTTGTTGGCCTTGATCGTGCCGATGTCGGCCGGATTCGGATATGGCGCGATGTCGCATTCGCCGGCAAGCACCTTCTGGATGCGGGCGGTCGCGTCGGGCGTGATGGCGAAGACGAGATCGTCGATCTTCTCCTTGCCCTTGAAGTAGTCGGGGTTGGCCGCATAGCGGATGACCGAATCCAGCTGGTAGTCGACGAACTGGAACGGACCAGTGCCGATCGGCTTGGTCGAGAAATCGGCCATCTTGCCGTCTTTCGCCAGCTGGTCGGCATATTCCTTCGACACGATCGAGGCGAAGTCCATGCCGAGATTGGCCAGCATCGGAGCGTTCGGCTCGGTCAGCGTCAACTTGACGGTCAGGTCGTCGACCTTTTCCCACTTGGCGACGTATTTCGGCATGTCCATGCCGGTGTAGTAGTCCCAGGTCAGGTTGGGCAGATACTTGTCGCCGTTCCAGGGATTCGCCTTGTTGAACTGGCGGTCGAAGGAGAAGACGACGTCGTCGGCGTTGAGGTCGCGCGTCGGCTTGAAATAGTCGGTGGTCTGGAACTTCACGCCCGGATGCAGGTGGAAAGTGTAGACCAGGCCGTCGTCGGAAATTTCCCACTTGTCGGCGAGGCCGGGCTCGACCTCGGTGCCGCCATGCTTGAACTCGACCAGACGCGAATAGACGGTACGCGACGAGGCATCGAAATCGTTGCCGCCGGTCGTGGTACCCGGATCAAAATTGGCAGGCGACGCTTCCGAGCAATAGACAAGCGTCTTTGCATTGGCCATGCCACCGAGGACGCTTGCGGCCAGCAACGCGGCCGCAAAAGCGAGTTTCTTTTTCATTGAGCACTCCCTGATGTTCTTCCAAGCCCCTCTATCAGGCTCGCGAAGCGCGCATATAAGCACCGTTTCTACGGCTTTGGAACACCCCGTTTGCTTACCCCTCGGGAAGCAGGAAAAAAATCCGCGATTTTGCTAAATGGCAGAAAAAATTAGCAGTTTTTTCCATTCACAATATTATTAACGACCGCATTTTTTTATTGATCTGGCATTTGGCGACATCAATGCCGCGTCCCGTCTTCATCCGGCCACGAATGCGGAAGAGACCGGTTCCAAGTGTCGCCGGCGGGAAAGATTTTCGACGGCAAATCTTTCGGCGCCTTGCCGCAAGGGCAAGACTTGCACCGCCGCCGATAGAGGCAATACATAGATGGATATGCTGGCGGCAGCGGAGGACGTCTCTGTCATTTAGAGGCGGGCGCGGCACAGGCGACCCAGAGACGGGCGAACAAGAATTGCTAGGGAGGAACGGGTGGCAAAAGCATCTAAGGCGCCGGTGAAAGCGTCGGCCAAGGCAGTCTCGAAACCAGCCGCAGGCGCCGACGTGCAAGCGAAGCCCGCCGCCAAGGCCGCACCCGCGAAGGCGAAACCGGCAGCGAAATCCACCCCCGTAAAAACGGTGGCCAAAGCCGCTTCGCCAAAGGCCGCCGCGACGAAAGCAGTGCCGCCGAAGGCAGTAGCGACAAAAAAAAACGCGGCAGCGAAAGACCATGCGGCGAAAGCCGCGCCCGCCGCGAAGTCTGTCGAGGCGACCAAGCGGCTGCCGAAGGCACTCACGGAACTTGCCGCCGGCCTGCCCGAAAAGCCATGGCTCAAGAGCTATCCGAAAAATGTGCCGGCCGAAATCGGTGTGTTGCCCTACAGTTCGATCGGCGATTTCCTGGTCGGCGCCTGCAAGCAATTTTCCGCCCAGCCGGCCTTCACCTGCATGGACAAGTCCATCAGCTACGCCGATGTCGAGCAGTTGTCGGCGGCCTTCGGTGCTTATCTGCAATCGAAGGGACTGCAAAAGGGTGCGCGCGTCGCCCTGATGATGCCTAACGTTCTGCAATATCCGGTGGCGATGATGGGCATCCTGCGCGCCGGCTATGTCGTGGTGAACATCAATCCGCTGTACACGCCGCGCGAGCTGGAGCACCAGCTCAAGGATTCCGGCGCACAAGCCATCGTCATTCTGGAAAACTTCGCCAACACCTTGCAGGCGGTAATCGCCAGAACCGCGGTCAAGCATGTCGTGGTGGCGGCCATGGGCGACATGCTCGGCGGCCTCAAGGGCACGATCGTCAACTTCGTCGTGCGCCGCGTCAAGAAGATGGTGCCGGCATGGTCGCTGCCCGGGCATGTCAAGTTCAACGTGGCGGTGAAGGCCGGCGCCGGCCTTGGCTTCAAGCCGGTCAAGGTTGCAGCCGACGATGTCGCCTTCCTGCAATATACCGGCGGCACCACAGGCGTGTCGAAGGGCGCCACGCTGCTGCACAGCAACGTGCTCTCCAATGTCGTGCAGAACGCGCAGTGGATGGAAGACGCCTATACGATCAAGCCGAAACCGGCGCACCCGAACTTCATCTGCGCGCTGCCGCTCTATCACATCTTCGCGCTGACGGTGAACGCATTGATGGGCATGCAGCAAGGCGCCCGCAACGTGCTCATTCCCAACCCGCGCGATATCCCCGGCTTCGTCAAGGAACTGGCAAAATATCCGACCCATGTCTTTCCGGGCCTCAACACGCTGTTCAACGCGCTGCTCAACAATGAGGACTTCCGCAAGCTCGACTTCAAGCCGCTGGTGCTGACACTGGGCGGCGGCATGGCGGTGCAAAAGGGTGTCGCCGACCGCTGGAAGGCGTTGACCGGTTGCCCTGTCACTGAAGGCTATGGCCTGTCGGAAACCTCGCCGGTGGCCACCGCCAACAAGTTCAGTTCCGGCGACTTCACCGGCACGATCGGCCTGCCGCTGCCCTCGACGGAAATCGCCATCCGCGACGACGACGGCAACAATTTGCCGCTCGGCGAGGTCGGCGAAATCTGCATCAGGGGACCGCAGGTGATGGCGGGCTACTGGAACCGGCCTGACGAGACCGCCAAGGTGATGACCAAGGACGGCTACTTCAAGTCCGGTGATATGGGCTTCATGGATGAGCGTGGCTACACCAAGATCGTCGACCGCAAGAAGGACATGATCCTGGTCTCGGGTTTCAACGTCTATCCGAACGAACTCGAAGAGGTCGTGGCGATGCATCCGGGCGTGCTCGAAGTCGCGGCGATCGGCGTGCCGGACGAGCATTCCGGTGAAGTACCGAAGCTGTTCATCGTCAAAAAGGACCCGGCCCTGACCGCTGAAGCCATCACCGCTTTCTGCCGCGAGAACCTGACCGGCTACAAGCGGCCAAAATATATCGAGTTCAGGACCGAGCTGCCGAAGACGCCGGTCGGCAAGATCCTGCGGCGGGCGCTGCGCGAATAGTGGATGCTGCTGAAGACAATGCGCTCAATCGGGACTCGCGCCTCGACCCGGCGGAATTCATCAAGGCGAACATGCGCCTTGTTCCGGTGCCCGGGCTTCCCGAAATCCAGTTTTACACGGCCCATCCGGGCAGCGGGTTGCGGCGCCTCGTCGACCCTGAAGATGATGCCGACGAGGACACGCCCGAACCGCAGTCGCCCTACTGGGCCTATGCCTGGGCCGGCGGCACGGTGCTCGCGCGCTACATCCTCGACCAACCAGTGAGCGTGGCAGGCTGCCGCGTGCTCGATCTCGGCGCGGGCTCCGGCATTGTCGGGATTGCCGCCGCGAATGCCGGGGCGCGCGAGGTGATTGCCGCCGAGATTGATCGCAATGGCGTTGCCGCGATCGGTCTCAATGCGGCGGCGAACGGCGTCTCAATAACCGTTTTCGGAGACGACATCACGAAAGGTCCGCCGCCGGCGGTCGACCTCGTGCTTGCCGGCGATGTCTTCTACGGGCAGGACGTCACTGAGCGCGTCATGCCTTTTCTCGACCGCTGCCTCGCCGCCGGCATCGGGGTGCTGGTCGGCGATCCGGGCCGAGCCTATCTGCCGCGCTCGCGATTGCGCCTGCTTGCCGAATACACGGTGCCGGATTTCGGCGACGCGAAAGACGCAACCCCAAGGCCGAGCGGCGTCTTTCGCTTCGAGACCGAACCTGGCGGTTAGACCGTCTCCCTGACCCGCGCCGACAGGAAGTCGGGCAGGTCGGCAACCGAATCCAGGATGACGTCGGCGATCTCGGCTAGCGATTCGCGCGTGCCGGTGCCGGAGAGCACACCGATCGCCAGACCACAGCCGCCGGCGCGCGCCATTTCGAGGTCGTGGCGGTTGTCGCCGACCATGGCGATCTCCGCCGCTCTCAGGCCCGTGAGGTCGCAAAAGGCCTGGATGGTGTCGGGCGCGGGTTTGGGATTGGCCACCGCGTCGTAACCATAGGCGGCGTCGAACAATTGGGCAACGCCGAGCGTGACCAAGGTCTTTTCCGCGCCGCTGGTGGAATCATTGGTGGCGACGCCCAGCCGGTAGGATCTTTTGTGCAGTGTCGCCAGCGTGTCGACGATGCCCGGCAGCGCCACCGCCATCGTCGAGCCCTGCACCGAGGTGATCTCGTTGAAGCGAGCGACGGCCAGCATCTGATCTTCGTCGGACAGACGCGGGAACCACAGCTCGACGACGTCCATGTTGGTGCCGGAGGCAAAGATCGAATCGGGCTTGAAGCGCCGGTTGGCGAAATCGAAGCCCGCCGCCGCGAGCAGCCTGTCGGCCTTCCAGCGATCGCCGTCGGAGGCATCCATGGCCATGAAGTCGGCGACGCCGAGCCAGGTCGCGTTGAAGTCGACAAGTGTCCCGTCCTTGTCGAACAGTATGCCCTTGATATCTGCCAAACTTTTCACTCCGAACCACGCAATTGGTGGATGTATCCCACAAGGCCAGCCGTCGATGCGTCACGCTTGGCGGCACTTTCCTTGCCCTCGACGACAGGCAACAGGCCCGTCGCCAGTTCCTTGCCCAACTCGACGCCCCACTGGTCGAAGGAATTGATGTTGAACAGCGTCCCCTCGACGAAGACGCGGTGCTCATAGAGCGCGATCAACCGGCCGAAGGTGCGCGGGTCGAGCTTGCGGTAGAGGATGGTCACCGAAGGCCGGTTGCCGGAGAAGACACGATGCGGCGCTATTTTGTCGACATCGGCCGGCTTCATGCCCTTGGCCAGCATCTGCGCGCGCGCCTCGTCCAGCGTGCGGCCCTTCATCAACGCTTCCGATTGCGCCAGGCAATTGGAGAGCAGCAGATCATGCTGGTGCTTGAGCTCCGGCTCGTGGCCGACGGCCGCGGCAAGGAATTCGACCGGGATGAAGTCGGTGCCCTGGTGCAGGAGCTGGAAGAAGGCGTGCTGGCCATTGGTGCCGGGCTCGCCCCAGACCAGCGGCCCTGTCGGCGTCGTCACCGGCGTGCCGTCGAGCGTGACGCCCTTGCCGTTCGATTCCATATCGAGCTGCTGCAGATAGGCCGGCAGCCGGGACAGGCGCTGGTCATAGGGGATAACCGCGCGGGCCGGATAGCCGCAGATAACGCGATGCCACCAGCCGACCAGCCCGAGCAGCGCCGGCAGGTTCTTGGCGATCGGCGCGGCGCGGAAATGCTCGTCCATTTCGTGCGCGCCATCGAGGAAGGCTCGAAAATTCCTTGGACCGACGGCGATCATGACGGGAAGGCCGATCGCGCCCCAGACCGAATAGCGGCCGCCGACCCAGTCCCAGAAGCCGAAGACGCGATCGGATTCGATGCCGAACTTGGCCACCAGGTCGAGCGCCGTCGAGACGGCGGCGAAATGCTTGCCGACTGCCTGCTTGCCGAGCGCCTTTTGCACCCAGTCGCGCGCCGTCTGTGCGTTGGTCATCGTCTCGACCGTTGTGAAGGTCTTGGAGGCGATGATGAACAGTGTGGTTTCGGCGGACAGGCCCTTCAGCGTGTCATGGATATGGGCGCCGTCGATGTTGGAGACATAGTGCGCGCGCGGCCCGTCATGATAGGGGGCGAGCGCCAGCGTCGCCATGGCCGGGCCGAGGTCGGAACCGCCGATGCCGATGTTGACGATGTCGGTGATCTTCTTGCCGGTGGCACCTGGCGCCTTGCCGGAGCGGATGGCATCGGCAAAGGCGCCCATCGCGTCGAGCACGGAAAGGACATCCGCCTTGACGTCCTGGCCATCGACCGTGACACCCTTGCCTGAGAGGTTGCGCAGCGCCGTGTGCAGCACGGCGCGGTCTTCGGTGATGTTGATCTTCTTGCCGGCGAACATGGCGGCGCGGCGGCCCTCGAGATCGGCGGCGCCAGCCAGCTTTTCCAGCAAGTCCATGGTGGTCGCGTCGACGGCGCATTTCGACCAATCGAGCAACAAATTGTCGTCGGTGGCGGAGAATGCCTGGAACCGCTGCGGATCGGCGGCGAAGGCCTGGCGCATGCTGGCCGGTGCCGCGGCGCGATGGTCGCGCAAGGCGGCAAGCTGTTTCTGGAAGGCTGACTTATCCACTGGCGGGTAGCTCCTGGCGTTTTGGATGCACCATATCAGACCGGATGTTTCCGGCGCGTGTCGTCGCGGCACAACTATTGAGCCGAACTCCGTGCGGTCAATACGCGGCGATGCCGCATCGCATCACGATGCGATGACACAATGTGTCGCTCCGGGCGGTTGCAGCGCCCGATTTCGGCCGGAAGGATCACTGGCATAAATCCCAAAGATCAGAAAAATTGATTGGCGCAACCCCTTGTGCCACCGTTACATTCGACTGGTCCAGCCAAGCGAAAAAAGCTGGCCATCGAGGAACATCTTCCATGCCACAGAGAAACGACACGGCGATATGGTCCGGCCTGTTCCGGATTTCGGCTGAATCCGGCCAGACCCTGCAGGCGCAGATCCGCCAAGCCATCGTGGCCGCCATTCTCGACCGTCAGATCGCCGCTTCGATGCCACTTCCCTCCTGCCGGATCCTGGCCGAAAAACTCGGCGTGGCACGCGGCACCGTGGTGCTGGCCTTCCAGCAGCTCGTCGACCAGGGTTTTCTGGTGGCGCGCGAGCGGCGCGGCCATTTCGTCAATCCCGACGTGCTGGCGACACCGGCCAAGCCGCACCAGAAGGCGCCCGACCAGGCCAACGAGATCGACTGGAAGGCACGCCGGCAGATCGCCGCCAGCGATATGCCGCCGCCGGCCAAGCACGAGAACTGGATCAAGTCGTCCTATCCCTTCGTCTACGGCCAGTTCGACCCGGCGCTGTTCCCGACCGCCGAGTGGCGCGAGTGCAACCGCATGGCGCTGGCCGTGCTTGAAATCCGCAACTGGGCGTCCGACATGGTCGACCGCGACGATCCGCTGTTGATCGAGCAGATCCAGGCGCGGCTGTTGCCGCGGCGCGGCATTTTCGCCAATCCCGACGAGATCATCGTCACGCTTGGCGCCCAGAACGCGCTCTATATGCTGGCGACGCTGCTGATGACCAAGGGTTCCAAGGTGGCGATGGAAGATCCCGGTTATCCCGATGCGCGCAGCATTTTCCGGCTTGCGGGCGCCGAGATCCAGCCGGTGCCGGTCGACCAATCCGGCATCGTAACCTCTTCTATCCCCAATGATTCCGGCTTCGTCTTCGTCACGCCGAGCCATCATTGCCCGACCATGGTGCCCTTGTCGGCGGAGCGGCGGCAGGATTTGCTGGCGCGCGCCAACCGGCACAACCAGATCATCATCGAGGACGGCTATGACAGCCAGCTTCTTGACGAGGCACCGCAGCAGGCATTGAAAAGCCTCGATCGTTCCGGCCGCGTCGTCTATGTCGGCTCGATGTCGAAGACGCTGGCTCCCGGCCTGCGGCTTGGCTACATCGTCGCCTCGGCTGGACTAATCTCCGAGCTCAGGGCGCTGCGCCGCTTCATGCTGCGTCATCCGCCGGCCAACAACCAGCGCGCCGTCGCACTGTTCCTGTCGCTCGGCCATCACGAAGCGCTGGTGCGGCGTCTATCGAGCGCCTTCGACGAGCGGCGCAAGCGTCTGGTCCATGCGATTTCCGCCTTCCTGCCGGAATGGCGCTCGACCGACTCGGCCGGCGGCACGTCGCTCTGGCTCGAGGGGCCACGCGGCACCGATTCGCGCGGTCTGGCCGAGGCCGCCGCCTCGCGCAGCGTGATCATCGAGCCGGGGGACCGCTTCTTCGACCGCACCGAAAAGCCTTCGCGTTTCATGCGGTTGGGCATTTCCTCGATCGCGCTGCAGCACATCGAGCCCGGCATCCGCGAATTGGCCACGGCCGCCGGACGCAGGCCCGCCGCCGCCTGATCCACTCATCCGATCCTTTGACCGGGGCCGCACAGATACGGCTCCGGCTCCTTTTGCTCTGGCACATGCAACCGGACAGGCTGGCCCATAGGCTGTGCCAATGCTGGCGGCATAGTCGTGCCACAAAGGGGAAGAAGCAGCCGATGGTGGACCAACCGCCGCCCTGTTTCCGAGAAAAGGTGGAGTGTCTCCATGTCAGTGGTTCTTGAAAAGCACGATGCGGCGGCGGATCAGCGCTCGCGTCGCTCCGGAGGACGCGAAGCGCGCCGCGCCATGCGGGCAGCGCCCCTGGCCGACGACATCAAGCCGGTACGCGCCGGCCTCGAGGGCGGCAGCTACGGACCGCTGAAGCACAACGACCAGGAACGCATCCACGAGGCGGTGCTGACGTTGCTGGAGACCGTCGGCTTCGCCAATGCCATCCCCTCCTGCATCGAGGCGCTGACCAAGGCCGGCGCCACCTATGGCGATGACGGCCGCATCCGTTTCCCGCGCGCACTGGTGCTCGACACGATCAAGAAGGCGGCACGCAATTTCACCCTGCACGGCCAGGACCCGAAACACGACATGTTGATCCAGGGCAAGCGCGTGCACTACGGCACGGCCGGGGCCGCCGTGCATCTGGTCGATGTCGAGAAGCGCGAATACCGCGAATCGCTGCTACAGGACATCTATGACGCGGCCCGCCTCGTCGAAGGCCTCGACAACATCCATTTCTTTCAGCGGCCGATGGTGCCACGCGACATTCCCGATCCGCTCGAAATGGACTTCAACACGCTCTATGCCTGCGTGATGGGCACGTCCAAGCATGTCGGCACCTCGTTCACGGTGCGCGAGAACGTGCAGCCGGCGCTCGAAATGCTCTATGCCATCGCCGGCGGCGAGGAGAATTTCCGCGCCCGGCCGTTCGTGTCGAACTCGAACTGCTTCGTCGTGCCGCCGATGAAATTCGCAGAGGACGCCTGCGGCGTGCTCGAGGCCTGCGTCGAGGGCGGCATCCCGATCCTGCTGCTGTCGGCCGGCCAGGCCGGCGCGACCGCTCCGGCGGCGATTGCCGGCGCTGTGGTGCAGGCCGTGGCCGAAGTGCTGGCCGGTCTGGTCTATGTCAATGCCATCAAGCCGGGACATCCCGCGATCTTCGGCACCTGGCCGTTCGTGTCGGATCTGCGGACCGGCGCCATGTCGGGCGGCTCGGCAGAGCAGGCGGTGCTGACTGCGGCCTGCGCGCAGATGGCGCAGTTCTACGACCTGCCGGGCGGCTCGGCCGCCGGCATGACGGATTCGAAACTGCCCGACATCCAGTCCGGCTACGAAAAAGGCATCACCGACGTGATGGCGGGCCTTGCCGGGCTCAACCTCGTCTATGAATCGGCCGGCATGCATGCCTCGCTGCTCGGCTTTTGCCTGGAAAGCCTGATTATCGACAACGACATGCTCGGCCATTGCCTGCGTTGCGTGCGCGGCATCGAAGTGTCAGATGAATCGCTGTCGATCGACACCATCGCAGAGGTCTGCCTGAATGGCCCGGGCCACTATCTCGGCAACGAGCAGACGCTCAGGCTGATGCAGACCGAATATTTCTACCCGGCCGTCGGCGACCGCTTTTCGCCAAAGGAATGGAACGAGAAGGGCCGGCCCGACATATTGCAGCGCGCGATCATCGAGAAAAAGCGCGTCCTTGCCGAGCGTTTCCCGCGCCATGTGCCGAAGCTGCTCGACGACAAACTGCGCATGCGCTTCGGCGACATGATCAAGCTGCCGCGCGCCAATATGGGCGGGTAGGTCCGATTCTCGTCAGTCCGCGCCCAGTCCGTAGTGCTCGACGACCTCGGCATTGATCAGCTTGGCGTGTAGCGCCATCAGCACGATTTGCGCATCGAAACTGTCGCCGGCCTCAACCGCGGCCTCGATACGGCGCTCCACGTCCTGCCGCTGCTGCAAACCGTGGGAGCGTTCGAAGGTTTCCGGTCCGGCAATGCAATAGCTGAACAGCCGCGCCACGTCCGGATAGGCCTGGCTGGGCGGCTCGTCGGGCCAGTGATCCTTCATCAGATTGACGATGGTGAGTTTTACCCCCTCCGGCACGAGGGCAGGATGCAGGTCGGCGCCGCGAAGGGCGTCGTCGAGCTGCCTGAGATCACCCGAGCGTCCGAACATGCCGAGAAAACCGAGGGAAGAGCGTCGTTGCGCCATGATGGTCCAATCCGTTTTTCAACCACTTAAGTGGTAGGCAAGCGGAATACAAAGGCATGCGAATATCTAGCCACCTACCGCCAGCAGCAAGACACCGGCAAGGGCTGATCCGGCGAGCGTCGGCAGCATGCCGATCTTGAGCTTCAGGATGGCGATCATCGCGGCACAGGAAAGCAGCGCCGCGCGCCAGTCGATCGACGAAAACACCGGGATGGTCATGCCGAGGCTCATTGCGTGCACCTCACGGAAAACGACGTGCAAGGCAAACCACAAAGCGAGATTCATGATGACGCCGACAACGGCTGCGGTGATTGCGCCGAGCGCGGCCGACAAGGCCCTGTTGCCGCGCAGGGCCTCGATATAGGGCGCGCCGAGGAATATCCAGAAGAAGCACGGCGTGAACGTCACCCACAAGGTCAGCAGCGCTCCAAGCGATCCGGCAAGCAACGGGTTCACTGAGCCGGAGTGGCGGAACGCGGCGATGAAGCCGACAAACTGCAACACCAGGATGAGCGGACCGGGCGTGGTCTCGGCAAGCCCGAGACCATCGACCATTTCACCGGGGGCGAGCCAGCCGAAGGACTGCACGGCTGCCTGCGCGACATAGGCCAGCACCGCGTAGGCGCCGCCGAAGGTGACGACCGCCATCAGACTGAAGAACCTGCCTATCTCGGTCCACACACTGGCAGAGCCGGTGAACCACCAGATGAGCAGAACAGGCCCGAGCCAGATCGGCAGCCAGATCGCGACAGTGCGCGGCGCATGCCATTTCGTCGGCACGACGTGGGTCAGTTCGCCGCGCTCGAACATCAGGTCGACCGCTCCCTTGATGTCGACAACATCGCCCTTGCCATGCGCGGACCCGGAAAACAGGCCGGGAGCAACGCGGTCCCCCTGCCATCCTGTCAGGCCGGCGAGCAGGATGATGAGCGGAAACGGCACATTCAACGCATAGATGGCGATGAACGCCGCAACCGCGATCGACACCATGGCCCGGTTTTTCAGAGCGCGGCGTCCGATGCGGATCACCGCCTCGATGACGATGGCAAGCACCGCCGCCTTCACCCCAAGGAAAAGCGCCTCGACGAGCGGCATGTCGCCATAGAGCACGTAGAGGCTGCTCAAGATCAGCATGACGAGCGCGCCGGGCACGACGAAGAGGATGCCGGCGACTAAGCCGCCGAGTGTCTTGTGCAGCAGCCAGCCGATATAGATGGCGAGTTGCTGGGCCTCCGGGCCAGGCAGCAGCATGCAGTAGTTCAGCGCATGCAGGAAACGCTGTTCACCGATCCACCGCCGCTCCTCGACCAATTCCCTGTGCATCAGGGCGATCTGCCCGGCCGGCCCGCCGAAGGAGAGCAATCCGATCTTCGCCCAGACTTTCGCGGCTTCGGTGAAGGTCGGCACAGCCGGCGCCCCGACGTTGCCCGACCTGTGTGCAGGCACAACTGCGCTCATGACGGTTTACCTGCGCTCGGCCAGTTGTGCGTTTCCTCGGTGGCGTCGCGACACCAGCGGAAGAAGGCATCGTAGAGCAGCATGCCTGCTTCCAACTGTTCCAGATCGTCGCGAAACATCCGCGACAGGCCAAGCGAGGCAGCCAGAAAGCCGGCGGCCTGGGGAACGAGGTCGAGGCTTGCAGTATCGGCGGCGCGCACAATCACGGCAAGGCGATCGAGCGCTGTGGATTGCAGCCCGAACTCCTCGATCATGATGTCGAAGGTGCAGCGTTCGCCGCGATGGCTCCAGAACACAGTGTCGATGTCGAACGGTACGGCCTTGAAACGGTCGGCCACGGCAGCCACCTCGGCCGCCTCGACAAACAGGAAGACCGCGTGCGGATCGACGAAACGCCGGATTAGCCAGGGGCAAGCGATGCGGTCGACCTTCGGGCGGGACCGCGTCACCCACACGGTACGGCCTTTTTCATCGCGCGGCGGCAAGTTTTCCGTGCGGACCAAAAGCCCATTTGCGTCGCGCCAGGCTTCGAAGCCGCCTTCGAGGGATTCAGCGGAAATTCCCTCGTGCCGAAACCATGCGGCCACGCCTTGCGAGAGTTTTTGACCTCTCTGACAGACGACCGAGACTTGCCTGCCAGCAAATTCGGACGCCCAGGTCGAAACGGTTTTGAAGTCGCGCCTGATCGAGGCCGGCAGCAGGCGCGGATCGGCGTCGAAATCCTCATCGATACGGACGTCGATGATCACGGGCATGTCCGGCAGCCCAATGAGGCGGGATAGTTGCGATACGGTGATAGCGGTTGTTGACGGCATGGCGTCCACCTCCTGATAGAGAAGCTTGGACGCGAACGTTGGGCTGACGCCTCACGGGGTCGTCGCGATGCACCCCTTGTCGGGACAGTGGATTTGTTGGGCGCGCTTGTCAAGGATGGCAAACGGCGGCGTGATCCGGATCACGCCGCCCTTTGTCTTCAAAGTAAGTACTTGCGCACAGATATTGTCCCCGGAGCAATCAGATGATGTCCCCGAGAGCAATCAATGATTGTCCCTGGGGACGCCGCTGGTGTGGGCGACGTCCTGGTATTTCACCGCCGGCTTCAGCACCATTCCCTGGTCGAACTGGTCGACCATGCCGCGCTGGATTTCCTGCCATGGCGTCTGGTGCTTGGGATAGTGATAGCCGCCATTGCCCTGCAGCGCCGCGCGCCGCTTGGCGATCTCGTCGTCGCTGACCAGGATGTTGGCGGTGCCCTTCCTGAGATCGATGCGGACGCGGTCGCCTGTCTTGAGCAGTGCCAAACCGCCGCCTATTGCCGCCTCCGGCGAGGCGTTGAGGATCGATGGCGAGCCCGAGGTGCCCGACTGGCGACCATCGCCGATGCAGGCCAGCGCGTGGATGCCCTTCTTGATGAGGTAGGCCGGCGGCTGCATGTTGACGACCTCTGCACCGCCGGGGTAGCCGACCGGGCCGGCACCGCGCATGAATAAGATCGTGTGCTCGTCGATGCCTTGCGCCGGATCGTCGATGCGGGCGTGGTAATCCTCCGGCCCGTCGAAGACCATGGCGTTGCCTTCGAAGGCTTCCGGGTCCTTCGGGTTGGACAGATAGCGCTCGCGGAACTCCTGCGAGATACCGCTCATCTTCATGATCGCCGAATCGAACAGATTGCCCTTGAAGTTGATGAAGCCGGCATTGGCCTTCAACGGCTCGGCAACGGTGCGGATGACATCGCTATTCTCGTTGGCGACACCCTTGCAATTGTCGCCGATCGACTTGCCGTTGACAGTCATGGCCTCGGGATAAGGCAGCAGTCCCGCCTTCATCAGCTCGGCAACCACGGCGGGTACGCCGCCGGCATGATGGTAGTCTTCGCCAAGATATTCGCCCGACGGCTGCAAATTGACGATGAGCGGCACCTTGAGGCCAATGGCCTGCCAGTCGTCATTGTCGAGCGGCACGCCGAGATGGCGGGCAATAGCGTTGAGGTGGATTGGCGCATTGGTGGAGCCGCCGATCGCCGAATTGACGACGATGGCGTTCTCGAAGGCCTTGCGCGTCATGATGTCAGACGGTTTCAGGTCCTCATGCACCATGTCGACGATGCGCTTGCCGGTCTCGTAGGCGATCTGGCCGCGCTCGCGGTAGGGCGCGGGGATGGCGGCTGAGCCGGGCAACTGCATGCCGAGCGCCTCGGCCAGCGAATTCATCGTGGTGGCGGTGCCCATGGTGTTGCAGTAGCCGGTGGACGGCGCCGAGGACGCGACGATGTCCATGAATTCGTCATAGCCGATTTCGCCGGCCGACAGGCGCTGGCGCGATTCCCAGACGATGGTGCCCGACCCGGTCCGCTTGCCCTTGTGCCAGCCATTGAGCATCGGGCCGACCGACAGCGCGATGGCCGGAATGTTGACGGTGGCCGCCGCCATAAGCAGGGCCGGCGTCGTCTTGTCACAGCCGATGGTCAGCACGACGCCGTCGAGCGGATAGCCGAAGAGCACCTCGACCAGGCTGAGATAGGCGAGGTTGCGGTCAAGGGCGGCGGTCGGGCGCTTGCCGGTCTCCTGGATCGGATGGCAGGGGAATTCGAAAGGGATGCCGCCCATCGAGACGATGCCCTCGCGCACGCGCTTGGCGAGCTCGATATGGTGCCGGTTGCAAGGAGACAGATCCGAGCCGGTCTGGGCGATACCGATCAGCGGCTTGCCCGACATCAGCTCGGCGCGCGTCAGCCCGTAATTCAGGTAGCGCTCCAGATAAAGCGCTGTCATGCCCGGATTGTCGGGGTTGTCGAACCACTCCTGCGAGCGAAATTTTTTCTTCTTGGTGGGGGCGCCGGCCATCACGGTCTCCGTATTTGTATGACAAATCGATATGACAACGCGTCAACGCAAGCAAGGGGCACGCGCGTTCTGAATCGGGACTTTGGTGCGATAGACACGCCCCCAGCGGTGCGTTAGGCCTTCGGGCAGTCTTGTCTGGGAGGTTTTCATGGCTTTGGTGATCGAAGGCGAGGAGCGCATTGCCGCACCCCTGCAAAAAGTGTGGGAAGCGCTGAACGATCCCGAGGTTTTGAAGGCAACCATTCCCGGCTGCCAGAGCCTCGAGATGAAGTCGCCGACCGAAATGACCGCGACGGTGGTGTTGAAGATCGGGCCGATCAAGGCGACCTTCAACGGCGAAGTGACGCTGAAGAACCTCAAGCCGCCGCATTCCTATACCATCCAGGGCGAAGGCAAGGGCGGCATTGCAGGCTTCGCCAAAGGCGGCGCCGACGTGACGCTGACCGAGGACGGGCCGGACGCCACTGTGTTGAAATATGCGGCCAAGGCCGATGTCGGCGGCAAGATCGCCCAGCTCGGCAGCCGGCTGATCGAATCGACCTCGAAAAAACTGGCGGGGCAGTTCTTCTCGAGTTTTGGCGAGAAAGTCGGCGGCTGAGCCCACGAAGGGCAGAAATCACTCGAAGACGATGCTCGGCACCGCCGCTTCGGCCGCGCCGCGTTCTTCATTGACCCTGTCCCAGACCTTGGCGGCGATGTCGCGATAGGTTTTCGCCGTGGTGCTGTCGGGCTTCGAGACAACAACCGGCTCACCGGCATCCGAGCTTTCGCGGATGCCCATTTCGAGCGGCACCTCGCCGAGGAAGGTGACGCCGAGGCGTTCGGCCTCGCGCCGCGCGCCGCCATGGCCGAAAATGTCGTAGCGCTTGCCGGTGTCCGGCGCGATGAAATAGCTCATGTTCTCGACGATGCCGAGCAGCGGCACGTCGACCTTCTTGAACATATTGAGGCCCTTGCGGGCATCGATCAGCGCCAGGTCCTGCGGCGTCGAGACAATGACGGCGCCGGCGAGCGGCACCTGCTGCGCCATGGTCAGCTGGGCGTCGCCGGTGCCGGGCGGCATGTCGACGACGAGGACGTCGAGCCGGCCCCATTCGACCTCGCGCAGCATCTGAGTCAGTGCCGACATCACCATCGGCCCGCGCCAGATCATCGGCGTTTCCTCGTCGACGAGGAAGCCCATCGACATCACCTTGAGGCCGTAATTCTCCATCGGTTTCAGGATCTTGCCGTCGACCGTCTGCGGCCGGCCATGGATATTGAGCAGTTTCGGCATGGACGGGCCGTAGATGTCGGCATCGAGCACGCCGACGCGCAGACCATTGGCGGCAAGGCCAAGCGCAATGTTGACGGCGGTGGTCGACTTGCCGACGCCGCCCTTGCCCGAGGCAACCGCGATGATCGCCTCGATGCCGGGCACGCCGCGCTTGCCTGAACTCTGGGATGCCGGCGCGTGCGGAGTGGTGCGCGGCGCAGCTGGCGGAGCCGGCGGTGCTGGCCTGGGCGCAGGCCGCGATGGAACCGGCGCCTCCATGCCACCGCCTTTCTTCTCGGCAGTCAGCGCGACGACCGCGCCGGCAACGCCGGGAATGGCTTTCACCACGCGCTCGGCAGCGGCACGCAGCGGTTCCATCTCCTGCGCGCGGGCAGCTGGAACGGTGATCGAGAAGAACACTTTCGAATCGGCGATAAAAATCTCGGAAACCATGCCGAGGTCGACGATGTTGCCGGTGAAGTCCGGCCCGTTGACCGTCTTCAGGCGCTCGGTGACGATTTCCTTGGTGACGGACATGACGGCATTTCCTCAGACAGTGGCTCGGCGGCTGGCCTGAGATAATGCAGTTCATCGCCAACACCAAGCGGCGGTGAGCAGATCGAACGATGCTGGTTCAATCGAAAGCGAGTTCCAGACGCCGTTCGGCCTGGGCGACGACCCGGCATTTCGCCTCGAACCGATCCGCCCTGATGGCGAGCAAAAACTGGCCGGGAATGCCGGCGATGTTCGAAACGTCGATGGTGGCGCCGTCCTCGCCGAGGCTGCGAACCGTGCAGTCGATGGTCGACATGCGGGCGTTGAAGACGATCTGGCCGGCTTTCAGCACCCTGCGCCGCGGCCGCGCCTGATCGCCCACGGGGGGATTCCACGCCGTGGTCCGGTTGCGGCCGGCGTGTTTCGAGCGATACATGGCCGCATCAGCGCGTTCGATCAGCTCCTGCAGGCTGCTGGTCGCGGGATCGAACGCGGCGACACCAAGGCTTGCCGTGACCGGTATTTCATCCGCGCAGTGCGCGAGCCGCATGGCCTCGATGGTGCCGCGCAGCCGCTCGGCGGATTCAAGCGCGCCGTTGCGGCCGGCGTAGAGAAGCACCGCGAATTCCTCACCACCGATGCGTCCGAATATGTCGACGTCCCGCAAGGTGGCGCTGCATTGCCCGGCCACACCAGCCAGAACCTTGTCGCCCGCGGCATGGCCGAAATTGTCGTTGACCGATTTGAAATGGTCGACATCGAAGACAATACAGGAGAAGTCGAAGCGCTGCCGCTGCGCCAGCGCGAAGGCCCTGCCGCCCTGATCGACGAATGCCCGCCGCGACAGTACCCCTGTCAGCGCATCGCTGGAGGCATGCTGGCGCAGCTCCAGCTCATCCATGGCAAGGTCGGCGAAATCCTGGAGGATTGCGATGTCGCGCTCGCCGAATTCCCTCGGCGCATAACCGATCGCACAGACACTGCCGATGTTGTGGCCGTCACGGCTGCACAAGGGGACGCCTGCGTAGAAGCGGATATGCGGATCGTTCGTGACGAGGGGATTGCCGGCGAAACGTGGATCCTTCGTCGCGTCGGCGACGATCAGGGGCTCGTCCTGAAGGATCGTGTACTGGCAGAATGTGTCCTTGCGTGCGACTTCATTTGTCACCAGGCCCTCGCAGGCCTTGTACCATTGGCGGTGCCCGTCAATGACCGAGACGATGGCGATCGGGACATCGAAGACAGTCTTGATCAATCGCGTAATGCGGTCGAACGACGCTTCGCGCGGCGTGTCCAGAATATCGAAGCGCTCGACAGCCCGAAGGCGCGCCGCCTCCCGCAGATCGGCAGCGGAAGGCGCTTGTATTTCCGGCGGATGCTCCTGGAGCATGCGAACCAACCTGTCTTCGGCGCCCCCTGCCGCGATACCCGCATCGACCATGATGGCAAGCCAAATATTATCAATTGGTTATTGGCTGTTGCCACTATCGGCTGCCTCATCCACGATGATTAACGAGCGCTGAGCGGCAGGATGTTGCAGCTACGCGAAAAGGGCTCGCGGCATGATCGACAAACTCGAATTCTTCATCGCGCTGGCCAAGGAAGAGCATTTCGGCCGGGCGGCGGAAGCGTGTGGCGTCACCCAGCCGACCCTTTCGGCCGGCATCAAGCAGTTGGAGGGTCAGCTCGGCGTCATGCTGGTCAATCGCGGGTCGCGTTTCCAGGGGCTGACGCCGGAGGGCAAGCAGGTGCTGGTCTGGGCGCGCCGCATCGTTGGCGACACGAGGACCATGCGCGAGGAGATGCGCGCGGCGCGCCACGGTCTTTCCGGGCGCATCCGCATTGCCGCCATTCCAACGGCGCTGGCCATGGTGGCGCGGCTGACGACGCCGTTTCGCGAAAAGCATCCGGGCGTCACCTTCTCGGTGCTGTCGCGCACCTCGATCGAAGTGCTGTCGCTGCTCGGCAATTTCGACATCGACGCCGGCATCACCTATCTCGACAACGAACCGCTTGGGCGGGTGACCAGCGTGCCGCTCTATGATGAGCGCTATCAGCTGATCACGGCGGTCGGGAACCCCTATTCCGACCGCGACAAAGTGACATGGGCCGAGATCAGTCAGTTGCCGCTCTGCCTTTTGACGCCTGACATGCAGAACCGCCGCCTCATCGACCAGCATCTGGCCGAGGCCGGCGTGCAGGTGCGGCCGACGCTCGAGTCCAACTCGATGATCGTGCTGTTCTCGCACATCCGCACCGGCAAATGGTCGTCGATCATGCCGCTCAACCTCGCGGAAACATTCGGCTTTTCGGAGCCGATCCGAGCCATCCCGATCGTCGAGCCCGATGCCAGCCATACGGTCGGGCTGGTGGCCACGCCGCGCGAGCCGCACACGCCGCTGGTGCAGGCGCTGCTGGACGAGGCAATGGCGCTGGCAGACGATTTCCGCACCCATCGCTAGGTTAGAGAAAGGCGGCTGATCGTGATTGATAGAAGATTTCTATCAAGCGACGGATCAGCTTTATTGATTTCGCGGGTTTCCTCTGTTTTTGTAACGACTTAGCGCTAGAACGCTACCGACCAGGGAGGGCGCTGCATGACGATGCAGCCTGCAAGTACCGAGATCGCATCTCGCACGGCGGCGATTATCCAAGAGCTAAAAGGCCTCGAAGGCCCGCTGCTGCCCATCCTGCACGAGATCCAGGAAGAATTCGGCCATGTGCCGCAGGCAGCACTGCCGGTGATCGCCGACGGGCTGAACCTCTCCAAGGCCGAGGTGCACGGCGTCGTCACCTTCTATCACGATTTCCGTGTCCGGCCGGCCGGACGGCATGTCCTCAAGCTCTGCCAGGCGGAAGCCTGTCAGTCGATGGGTTCGGATGCCGTCGCCGCCAAGATCAAGCAACTGCTGGGCATCGGCTTCCACGAGACCACCCGCGACGGATCGGTTACACTCGAGCCGGTCTATTGCCTCGGGCTTTGCGCCTGTTCGCCGTCGGCGATGCTGGACGGTGAGGTGATCGGCCGGCTCGATGACGACAAGATCGACGAGATCCTTACCGAGGTGCGCTCATGATCCCCCGCATCTACATTCCCGGCGATTCCGGCGCGCTGGCGCTCGGTGCCGAAAAGGTCGCCAAGGCTGTTCGCGCGGAACTCGCCGAGCGCGGCATCGAGGCCAAGATCGTGCGCAACGGGTCGCGCGGCGCCTATTTCCTCGAGCCGATGGTCGAAGTGGCGACCGCCAATGGCCGTGTCGCCTACGGACCGGTCAAGCCTTCCGACGTGAAAAGCCTGTTCGACAGTGGCTTCCTCACCGGTGGCCACCACAAGCGCTGGCTTGGTTCGCCGGACAAGATCCCCTTCCTGGCCAAGCAGACGCGGCTGACTTTTGCCCGCTGCGGCATCAACGACCCGCTGTCGCTGGACGCCTACAAGGCGCTCGGCGGGTTGAAGGGTCTGCAGAACGCGGTCGCCATGGCGCCGGCTGATATCGTCAAGCAAGTTACCGAGTCAGGCCTGCGCGGCCGCGGTGGCGCCGGCTTCCCGACCGGCATCAAATGGAAGACCGTGCTGGATACGACGTCCGAGCGCAAATACATCGTCTGCAACGCCGATGAGGGCGACAGCGCGACTTTCGCCGACCGGATGATCATGGAAGGCGATCCCTTCGTGCTGATCGAAGGCATGGCGATCGCCGGCATCGCCACCGGCGCGACCAAGGGTTTCGTCTATATCCGCTCGGAATATCCGCACGCGGTGGCAACAATGAACAAGGCCGTCGAAATCGCCCGCAAGGCCGGCGTGCTCGGCGTCAATGTGCTGGGTTCGCCCAATGCCTTCGACATTGAAATCCGCGTCGGCGCCGGCGCCTATGTCTGCGGCGAGGAAACGTCGCTTTTGAACAGCTTGGAAGGCAAGCGCGGCGTGGTGCGCGCCAAGCCGCCGCTGCCGGCAATCCAGGGCCTGTTCGGCAAGCCGACAGTGATCAACAACGTCATCAGCCTGGCCTCGGTGCCCATCATCATGGACAAGGGCGCCGCCTTCTACAAGGATTTCGGCATGGGCCGTTCGCGCGGCACGATCCCGATCCAGATCGCCGGCAATGTCAGGAATGGCGGCCTGTTCGAGACCGCTTTCGGCCTGACGCTCGGCGAAATCGTCGACGACATCGGCGGCGGGACGGCGACGGGACGTCCGGTCAAGGCGGTGCAGGTCGGCGGTCCCTTAGGCGCCTATTTTCCCCGCGGACTGTTCGACACGCCGTTCGACTACGAAGAATTCGCCAAGCGTGACGGGCTGATCGGCCATGCCGGCATCACCGTGTTCGACGACACCGCCGACATGCTGAAGCAGGCGCGCTTTGCCATGGAATTCTGCGCCATCGAAAGCTGCGGCAAGTGCACGCCCTGCCGCATCGGCTCGACACGTGGCATCGAGACCATCGACAGGCTTGCCGCCGGCATCGAACCAGAAAAGAACCTCGCTCTGGTCACCGACCTCTGCAACACGATGAAGTTCGGATCGCTGTGCGCGCTGGGCGGCTTCACGCCCTACCCGGTGATGAGTTCGATCACGCATTTCCCTGAAGATTTCAAGCCCGCGCCCGCGCGCGTCGCTGCTGAATAGGAGCTGGCAGATGAACATCAAGGCCGACTTCCCATCGCTCGTCGAAGAGATCGACTACGGAACCCCGGAATCGCGGGCGCAAAAGCAGGTCACACTGGTCGTCGACGGCCGCAGCATCAGCGTGCCGGAAGGCACGTCGATCATGCGTGCGGCGATGGAAGGCGGGGTCGAGATCCCAAAACTCTGCGCCACAGACATGCTGGATTCTTTCGGCTCGTGCCGCGTTTGCCTGGTCGAGATCGAAGGGCGCGGCGGCACGCCTGCCTCGTGCACGACGCCAGTCGGCGAAGGCATGGTGGTGCGCACGCAGTCCGACCGGCTCGACGCTATCCGCCGCGGCGTCATGGAGCTTTACGTCTCCGACCATCCGACCGGCTGGAACGAGAAGGCCGGCACCGGCGCGAGCGAATTCGACACGGTGGCCAAGTCGGTTGGCCTGACCGAAAACCGCTACGGCGTCGAGGGCCGCAACCACGTCAAGCAGGAAGATGGCGTCGCGCCCGGCCATGGCTCGCTGGCGGTCGACTACATCGCCCGCGACGAATCCAATCCCTATTTCACCTACGATCCGGCGCAGTGCATCGTCTGCTCGCGCTGCGTGCGGGCCTGCGAAGAGGTGCAAGGCACCTTCGCACTGACCATCGAGGGCCGCGGTTTCGAATCACGCATGGTCGCCGGCATGCACGAGGACTTCATCGCCTCCGAATGCGTGTCCTGCGGCGCCTGCGTACAGGCCTGCCCGACCGACGCGCTGCGTGAGAAATCGGTGCTCGAGAAGGGCATGCCGGAGCGCTCGGCCGTCACCACTTGCGCCTATTGCGGCGTCGGCTGTTCGTTCAAGGCCGAAGTGAAGGACGACGAGGTCATTCGCATGATGCCCTATAAGGACGGCAAGGCGAACCACGGCCATTCCTGCGTGAAGGGCCGTTTCGCGTATGGCTACGCCACACACAAGGACCGCATCCTGTCGCCGATGATCCGGGAACAGATCAGCGATCCCTGGCGCGAGGTGAGCTGGGAGGAGGCGATCGCCCATACGGCCAAGGAATTCCGTCGTATCCAGTATCAGTATGGCCGCACCTCGATCGGCGGCATCACCTCTTCGCGCTGCACGAACGAGGAGACCTATCTCGTCCAGAAACTGGTGCGGCAAGGCTTCCGCAACAACAATGTCGATACCTGCGCACGCGTCTGCCATTCGCCGACCGGCTATGGCCTCGGCCAGACCTATGGCACCTCGGCCGGCACGCAGGATTTCGACTCAGTCGATTACACCGACGTCGCCGTCATCATCGGCGCCAATCCCGCTTCCGCCCATCCGGTGTTCGCCTCGCGGCTGAAGAAGCGGCTGCGCCAGGGCGCCAAGCTGATCGTGCTCGATCCGCGTCGCACCGAGATGGTCAAGTCGGCGCATATCGAAGCGGACTATCACCTGCCGCTGAAGCCGGGCACCAATGTGGCGGTGCTGACGGCGCTGGCGCATGTCATCGTCACCGAAGGTCTTTTCAACGAAGCCTTCATCCGCGAACGCTGCGAATGGGCGGAGTTCCAGGACTGGGCCTCTTTCGTCGCCTTGCCGGAAAACAGCCCCGAAACCGTCGGCAAGTTGTCCGGCGTCGATCCCGAGTTGATCCGCGGCGCGGCGCGGATGTACGCCACCGGCGGCAACGGCGCGATCTATTATGGCCTCGGAGTGACGGAACACAGCCAGGGTTCAACCACGGTGATGGCGATCGCCAACCTCGCCATGGCCACCGGCAACATCGGCCGGCCAGGCGTCGGCGTGAACCCTCTGCGCGGCCAGAACAACGTGCAAGGCTCGTGCGACATGGGCTCTTTCCCGCACGAACTGCCCGGCTATCGCCACATCTCCGGCGAAGCCGTGCGCGACATCTATGAGAGCCTGTGGGGCGTGAAGCTGGACGACGAACCCGGCTTACGCATTCCCAACATGCTCGATGCCGCCGTCGACGGCACTTTCAAGGGCATTTACATCCAGGGCGAGGACATTCTTCAGTCCGATCCCGACACCAAACATGTCGCCGCTGGCCTCGCCGCGATGGAATGCGTCGTCGTGCACGACCTCTTCCTCAACGAGACGGCGAACTACGCGCATGTGTTCCTGCCGGGCTCCACCTTCCTGGAGAAGGACGGCACTTTCACCAACGCCGAGCGCCGTATCAACATGGTGCGTAAGGTTCTGGAGCCCAAGGCGCGCTACGCCGATTGGGAGGCGACGCAGGAGCTTGCCCGCGCGGTGGGGCTCGACTGGAACTATCAGCATCCCTCAGAGATCATGGACGAGGTCGCCAGGACGACGCCGAGCTTCGCCGGCGTCTCCTTCGAGTTGCTCGATCGTGTCGGATCCGTGCAATGGCCCTGCAATGAAAAGGCGCCGCTCGGCACCCCGATCATGCATGTGGATGGTTTCGTGCGCGGCAAGGGCAAGTTCATCCGCACGGAATATGTCGCCACCGACGAGAAGACCGGGCCACGCTTCCCGCTGCTGCTCACAACCGGCCGCATCCTCAGCCAGTACAATGTCGGCGCGCAGACCAGGCGTACCGACAACGTCATGTGGCACAGCGAGGACCGGCTGGAGATCCATCCACACGATGCCGAGAACCGCGGTCTGCGCGATGGCGACTGGGTCCGGCTGACCAGCCGCTCTGGCGAGACGACGCTGCGCGCGCTGATCACCGACCGGGTGTCGCCGGGCGTGGTCTACACGACGTTCCACCATCCCGACACGCAGGCCAACGTCATCACCACCGACTTCTCCGACTGGGCGACCAACTGTCCGGAGTACAAGGTGACGGCTGTGCAGGTTGGGGCCTCCAACGGGCCGTCGGAATGGCAGCGCGAGTACGATGAGCAGGCCAAGAACAGCCGCCGCATCGCCTCTCTGGAAGCGGCGGAGTAATCTTGGCCGCGCGCCGCAAAGCCACGACGCAGATATCGCGGCTGGCGCACCGCGCCGGCGGCGCGGCTGCGGCCAACCGTATGGTGCCGGAGGAGACGCCGGTGGCGTTCTCTTTCGCCGGCACGACGCATGCGGTGATGATGGCGAGCCCGGCCGATTTCGAGGATTTCGCGCTCGGCTTCTCGCTGACCGAAGGCATCATTGCTCACCCGCAGGAAATCGAGGCCATCGAGGTCGAGGACCATGGCGCCGGCATCGACATCCAGATCCGGCTGAAGGACCAGGCCAACACGCGCTTTGAGGCGCGGCGGCGGAGGCTGGCCGGCCCGGTCGGTTGCGGGCTCTGTGGCATTGAATCCATCGAGGAAGCAATGCGTTCCGTCGATGCGGTTGGTGCGTCAAAGCTTACGCTTGATGCCGATGACATCGTCCGCTCTGTCAAGCTTTTGTCGAAGGTGCAGCCGCTGCATAGCGAAACCGGCGCGGTGCATGCCGCGGGCTTCTACATCCCCGGCAAGGGCGTCGTCATGGTGCGCGAGGATGTCGGCCGCCACAATGCGCTCGACAAGCTGGCCGGCGCGTTGGCCAAAGCCGGCATTGATGGTGCGTCGGGCGCAGTCGTGGTGACGTCACGCGTGTCGGTCGAGATGGTGCAGAAGACCGCCTCTATCGGCGCGGCCTTCATTATCGCCGTCTCGGCTCCGACGGCCCTTGCCATCCGCACCGCGCAAGAAGCCGGCATGACGCTGGTGGCGCTGGTGCGCGGCGATGATTTCGATGTTTTCACCCACCCCGACCGGGTGGTCTTGGGAGTTACCCAGCATGTCGCATGACGAAGGCCACATCACCAGCACCAGGGAAAAGCTGGTGCGCATGGCCAACCAGATCGCGGCCTTTTTTCATTCCAGGCCACGCGAGGAAGGTGTTGCGGGCGTCGCCGAGCATATCAACAAGTTCTGGGAGCCGAGGATGCGGCGGCAGTTCTTCGAGATGCTGGACAGCGGCGACAAAAGTTTTGACGAACTCGTCGTGATAGCCGCGGCCAGGATCAAGCGGCCAATCACGCCGGCGGAAGCCGATCTCAAGCTCGGGCTGAACGCCTCTCCAGCCGACGTCGCCGCCTCGCAAAAGTAACCCGGGCGGCGTCGGACTACATTTCGTTCTGCTAAAGTTTAAGCTGCCGCAGCCGTGGCGGCTCTGCTATGATTAGCGACCAGAAGTCGTCAGGCCGGGCGGAAAACTCGTGAGGCCGATCGAGACCCGATATGCCCTCAGTGGCGATGTGCGGATCGCCTATCAGGTGGTCGGCCAGGGATCGTTCGATCTCGTCTTCGTGCCGGGCTTCATTTCCAATCTCGACCTGCACTGGGAAGACGAGGGCTACTCCAGGCTCTTGAAGCGGCTGTCGGCGTTCTCGCGGCTGATCCTGTTCGACAAACGCGGCACCGGCCTTTCCGACCGTGTCGATGCGCACAACCTGCCCAGTCTTGAAACGCGTATGGACGATGTGCGCGCGGTGATGGACGCCACCGGCAGCGGCCGGGCTGCCTTGCTTGGCGCGTCCGAAGGCGCGCCTATGGCAATGCTGTTCGCCGCCACCTATCCCGAGCGGACGCGGGCGCTGGCGCTCTATGGCGGCTATGCGCATTTCCACAAATGGGTGATGCCGCCGGAACGCCTCAACGCCTTCATCGCCAAGGCCGACACGGCCTGGGGCACGGGCGCCACCTTGCCCAATTTCGCGCCGGGCCGGGTCGACGACCCGCATTTTACCCAGTGGTGGGCGCGTTTCGAACGCCTGTCGGCGAGCCCGACGGCAGCAGCGGCGCTGGCGCGGATGAACGCGGAAATTGACGTGCGTGGCGTGCTGGCGGCGATCAGCGCGCCGACGCTGCTCATCCATCGCCGCAACGATGCGCGGGTCGATCCCGACGCCAGCCGCTTCCTGGCCAGGAAAATCCCGAATGCGCGGCTGGTCGAGATTCCCGGGCGCGACCATCCGATCTGGACCGGCGACGTCGACCGGGTCGCCGACCTGATCGAGGAGTTTCTGACCGGCGAGCGCGCCGTCGCCGAAGCGGACCGCGTGCTGGCGGCCCTTCTGGTGACGCGCATCTACGATACGACGCGGATGGGCGACCGCATGTGGAGCGAACGCAGCGAGCGCTTCCAGGAAACCTGGCGGTTGCTGGTCGGGCGCCATGGCGGCCGCGCGCTGGGCACGCAGGGTGAGATGATGATTTCGCGCTTCGATGGCCCGGCGCGCGCCATACGCTGTGCGGCGGCACTGCGCGAAGCGGCGAAAGGGCTCGGCGTGGCCAGCGCGCAGGGCGCGCATGTCGGCGAGATTGAACTGCGCGGGCCGCCGGTGGGGCTGACGGCGCGCGTGACGATGCAGCTTGCTGCGCACGCCAGCCGAGGCGACATTCTCGCGTCGCGGCTGGTCGCGGATCTGGCAACCGGCTCGGGCCTTCATTTCGAAGACGCCAGCCGGGTCACGCTGGACGATCTCGATGAGCCGATGGCACTGGTGCGGGCAATGTCGGAACAGCATCTGGAGCCCGACTGCCGCGCCAGGACCAAAGCGACCGAACCGGCCGTGCTGACGGCGAGGGAAAGCGAGGTGGTGAGCCTGATTGCCGACGGCAAGAGCAATGCTGCGATTGCCGCCGAACTCAGGCTGAGCGAGCACACGGTCAAGCGCCACGTCGCCAACATATTGCTCAAGCTCGACCTGCCGTCGCGAGCGGCGGCAGCCGCATTCTCGGTCCGGCACACTGGCCCGGACGGGCCATGAGAGCCATGGCCCGTCCGGGCGAAGCGGCCATGCCGACGCAGGCGCTATCAATTCTCCCCATGCAGGGCAGGCGGATGTCGCCTTTGAAGGCGCTGCGAACGGAGGATGAAATGCTCAAGTCAAAGCGGAATGTCAGATCACTGGTGATCGCGGCGAGCATTGGCGCGCTGTTCACGATCACTCCCGCAAAGGCCGAGGATGCCTCGGCAACGGCCGCCTACAAGGACATTCAGGCAACGCTCGGCTCGGTGCCGGACATGTTCAAGACCTTGCCCGATGTCGCGATCGCCGGCGCCTGGGCCGAAATCAAGGGCGTCCAGCTCAATCCGAAAACCGCTCTGGACGGGAAGACCAAGGAGCTGATGGGCCTTGCGGTCGCCTCACAGATCCCCTGCCAATATTGCATCTACTTCCACACCGAGGCGGCCAAGCTCAATGGCGCCAGCGACGAGGAGATCAAGGAGACGATCGCGATGGCGGCGATCGTGCGCCACTGGTCGACGATGCTCAACGGCAGCCAGGTCGATCTCGCCACTTTCAAGAAGCAGACCGACGACGTGTTCGCGGCCGTCAAGGCGAAGTCGCAGTGAAGATTCCTGCCTGGCGGCAAACACCGGGCATCGCCTACCGAACATCAACGGCCCGATCGTGAAGACGGGCACATGGAGGATAAAATGTTGACCAAGACTCAAGTCGTGGATGGCGCGGCGATCAAGAAGGCGATCGAGGGCCGCGACGGCAAGATGCTGTCGAGCTTCTACGCCGACGACGCGGTGGTGCGGGTGATCGACCGCAACAACCCGCCGAGCAAACCGCGCGAAGTCCGCGGGCGCGCGGCGATCGCCACCTTCTGGGACGACATTTGCAGCCGGGCGATGACCCACAAGGTCGACACCACGATTGCCGACGGCGACAGCCTCGCCTTCACCCAGGCCTGCGCCTATCCGGACGGCACGAAAGTGTTCGCCGCGGCAATGCTGGAGCTGAAGAACGGGCGTATCGCGCGGCAGACCGTCGTGCAGGCCTGGGACGAGTAGATCAACCGCGGCTCGCCGCAATCTCGGAGGGAAAAAAGATGTTCAGCGCCAGATGGCAGATCGACGCCAAATTCGGGCACAAGCAGACCGTGCTCGAGCTGCTGAAGAAATGGGAACGCGAGATCGGCTCGCAGGTCGGCCTCGCCGATCTGAAGTTCCAGATCATGACGGGATCGATCGGCGCCCGGGAAGCGACGGTCGAGTCGCATCACCAGGTCGAGAGCCTGGCCCAGTTGGAGTCGTTCTTCGCAAAGATCGGCAAGATCGACGCGCACGCCAAATGGGGCAAGGAGATCGAGCCCTATGTCGTGTCAGGCACCAGCCTGTGGAACATCTATCGCATCGTCGAGTAGCGGTCTTTCCCCGTGAACGGCAGGGCTATCGCATACGGGCGATGGCTCTGCCGTTCACGGGGGAGAAGCGAAAATGGCCACACCCGGCCCTTCGCTATGGCTCCGGGCGTTCGTCGCTCGAACAGCCCATTTGGGGGCTTTTCATCCGCTGCGCGGACCGCTTCTCACCCATGCGCAACCATCACATGCCGCACGGCGGTATAATCCTCCAGCGCGTAGAGCGACATGTCCTTGCCATAGCCGGACTGCTTTAGCCCGCCATGCGGCATCTCGTTGGTCAGCATGAAGTGGGTGTTGATCCAGGTGCAGCCATATTGCAGGCGGGCCGCCGTCGCCATGGCGCGCGACACGTCCTTGGTCCACACCGATGACGCCAGGCCGTAGTCGCTGTCATTGGCCCAGTTCACCGCCTCGTCGACTTCGGTGAAGCGGGTGATCGAGACGACCGGGCCGAAGACTTCGCGGCGCACGATCTCGTCCTCCTGCAGCGCACCCGCGACGACGGTCGGCTGGTAGTAGAAGCCGGACCCCACGCCCGGCTTGCCGCCGGTGGTGATCTCGATATGCTTCAGTTCTGCGGCGCGCTCGACAAAGCTCGAGACGCGGTCGCGCTGACGGCGCGAGATCAGCGGGCCGATCTCGTTTTCGGTGTCGTCCGGCTGGTTGTACTTGATGGTCGAGACGGCGGAGGAGAGATCGGCGACAAGCTTGTCGTAGATCTTCTTGCCGGCATAGATGCGGCAGGCCGCGGTGCAGTCCTGGCCGGCATTGTAGTAGCCGAAGGCGCGCAAGCCGTTGACGACGGCACCGAGATCGGCGTCGTCGAAGACGATGACCGGCGCCTTGCCGCCGAGTTCGAGATGCGTGCGCTTGACCGATTTGGCAGCGGCCTGCAGCACCTTCTTGCCGGTGGCGACGTCACCGGTGATCGAGATCATGTTGACCTTGGGGTGGTTGATCAGCGTGTTGCCGACGCTGTCGCCGCGGCCGAGCACGACATTGACCACACCTTCCGGCAGGATATCGGCAAGAATCTTTGCAAGCTTCAGCGCTGTCAGCGGCGTCTGCTCCGACGGCTTGAAGACGACGGTGTTGCCGCCGGCGATTGCCGGCGCCAGTTTCCAGGCCATCATCATCAGTGGATAGTTCCACGGCGCGATCGAAGCGACGATGCCGATCGGGTCGCGCCGCACCATCGAAGTATGGCCAGGCAGATATTCGCCGGCGACGACGCCCGGCATCGAGCGGACGGCGCCGGCGAAGAAGCGGTAGCAGTCGACGATCGCCGGGATCTCGTCATTGAGCACGGCATTGATCGGCTTGCCGCAGTTCAGCGCTTCGAGTGCCGCGAACTCTTTCGCTTCGGCTTCGATGCGGTCGGCGATCTTCAAGAGGTAGCCGGAGCGCTGCGCCGGAGTCGTGCGCGACCATAAGACGAACGCTTGTTCGGCAGCCAGCACCGCCGCCTCAATCTGTGCCTGGTTGGCCTCGGGCAGGTTGAGAATGGTCGCCCCGGTCTTCGGATTGAGGATCGGCTCTTCGGCTTCTGTGCCCTTCTCGAATTTCGAGCCGATCAGCATCTGGGTGTCCATGGAAGTCTCTCCCTTGAGATCATTTGCCCGAACCGGCGATCTGGTCACCGTCGCGGGTCAGGTAATAGGCAAACAGGATCGGCAGCAGCGTCACCAGCACGACGACCATGGCCACGACATTGGTGACCGGACGTTGGCGCGGACGGATCAGTTCCTCCAGCATCCAGATCGGCACCGTCTGCTGCTGGCCGGCGGTGAAGGTGGTGACGATGACTTCGTCGAACGAAAGGGCAAAGGCCAGCATGCCGCCGGCCAGCAGTGCGGTGGCAATGTTGGGCAGCACGACATGCCGGAAGGTCTGGAAGCCGTCGGCACCGAGATCCATAGAGGCCTCGATCATCGAACCCGACGTGCGGCGGAAGCGGGCCACCGCATTGTTGTAGACGACGACGACGCAGAAGGTGGCGTGGCCGAGCACGATCGTCCAGAACGAGAACGGGATCTCGGCCAGCGAAAAAGCCGAGCGCAGCGCGATGCCGGTGATGATGCCGGGCAGCGCGATCGGCAGGATGACCAGCAGCGAGATGGTTTCACGGCCGAAGAACTTTGTCCGCGACACCGCCGCTGAACAGAGTGTGCCGAGGATCAGCGCAATCGCCGTCGAGATGGCGGCAACGCGCACCGACAGCGACAGCGCTTCCCAGACATCGGGCCGGTTCCAGGTGACGGCGAACCACTGCGTGGTCAGCCCAGGCGGCGGCCAGACGAAGCTCTTCTCCTCCGTCGTGAAGGCGTAGACGAAGATCAGCAGGATCGGCAGATGCAGGAACAGCAGGCCGCAAGCGGCGGCGATCTTCAGCGAAAGAGGCGCGGACTGGCCACGATCAGAGCGCATCGAAGGCCCCCATGCGCTTGGCACCCCAGAGGTAGAAACCCATGATGACGATGGGCACGACGGTGAAGGCGGCGGCGAGCGGGATATTGCCGGCGGTGCCCTGCTGCGAATAGACGGCCTGACCGATGAACAGCCGCGACGTCCCGATGATCTGCGGGATGATGTAGTCGCCCAATGTCAGCGAGAAGGTGAAGATCGAGCCGGCGACGATACCGGGCAACGCCAGTGGAAACAGCACATTGCGGAAGGTCTGGCCGGGCGATGCGCCGAGATCGGAGGAAGCCTCGACCAGATTGCCGGGCACGCGCTCGAGGGCTGCCTGCACCGGCAGGATCATGAACGGCAGCCAGACATAGACGAAGACGATGAAGGTGCCGGTGAACGACACCGACAGCGAGTTGCCGCCGACGACCGGCAGCGACAACCAGGCATCAAGCAGCCACAGCAAATGCAGCTTGGCGAGCAGCCAGGTCAAAATGCCTTCCTTGGCCAGGATCAGCTTCCAGGCATAGATCTTGACCAGATAGCTCGACCACAGCGGCAGCATGACGCCGAGATAGAACAGCGCCTTCCAGCGGCCGCGCGCATAGCGCGCCGCATAGTAGGCGATGGGGAAGGCGACGATGGCCGAGGCCAGCGTGACCAGAGCCGCCATCGTCACCGTGCGCAGGATGATGTCGAGATTGGCGGCTTGCAACAGGTCGCCATAGGTCTTCAGCGTGAACTGGCGGTTGATGAGGCCGGAATACTCGTCGATGGAGAAAAAGCTCTGCGCCAGGAGCGCGAACAGCGAGCCGATATAGACGATGCCGAGCCACAGCACCGGCGGCAAAAGCATGAGCAGGAGCAGGAGTTGCGGCCGGCGCCAGAACAGGTCCGACAGCGCACCACGCATGCCGCCGCTGCCGGGCAGGATGGCGGGGGCCGTGGCGCGCGGCATGGTGGCGTCGAGGCTCATGCCGGCTCGTCCATCAGATGCAGGTGCTCGCGGTTGAAGGTCAGCACCACCGCCTCGCCTTCCGCCGGCAGGGTCGTGCCGGCCGGCACGATGGCGTGCAGCTTGAGCCCGTCGGCATCGAGCGCCAGCCTGGTGGTGGCGCCGAGATAATTGGTCGAGACGAGGCGGGCGGCGACGCCTTCGCCGCTTGCGGCGCGGCCGACTCGAATGGATTCGGGGCGCAAGCTGCCCCAGCGATGCTGGCCGGAATAGCGCTGGACGAAGTCCGGCGGCAGCACGTTGGAGGAACCGACGAAATCGGCGACGAAACGCGTCTTCGGCCGCTGATAGATGTCCTCCGGCGTGCCGATCTGCATGATCCTGCCGTCGTTGAAGACGGCGACGCGGTCGGCCATCGACAGCGCTTCGCCCTGGTCGTGGGTGACGAAGACGAAGGTGACGCCGAGCGCCTTCTGCAGCGATTTCAGCTCTTCCTGCATGTTCTCACGCAGCTTGAGGTCGAGCGCGCCGAGGGGTTCGTCGAGCAGCAGCACCTTTGGCTGGTTGACCAGCGCGCGGGCGAGCGCGACGCGCTGGCGCTGGCCACCGGAAAGCTGGCCGGGGCGACGGGCGCCGTAGCCTGGCAGCCGCACCAGCGACAGCGCCTCTTCCGCTGCCTTGTGCCGCTCGGCCTTGCCGACGCCCTTGACCATCAGCCCGTAGGCGACGTTGTCCAGCACATTGAGATGCGGGAACAGCGCATAGTCCTGGAACACCGTGTTGACGTTGCGGCGATAGGGCGGCACGCCCTCGGCGCGTTCGCCGAAGATCGAGATCGATCCCGCCGTCGGCTGCTCGAAGCCGGCGATCAGGCGCAGGCATGTCGTCTTGCCGGAACCGGACGGCCCGAGCATGGCGAAGAACTCGCCCGGCGCAACGTCGAGATCGACCGCGTCGACAGCGCGAACGCTGCCGAAATGGCGCGAGACTTTCTGGAAGGAGACGGCAGAGGTCATGGGCTGTCAGTCTGTTGTCGGTTCGGTTCTATTGAACCATCTTCGCCTGCAAATCATGGCTTGGATGGCAAATTCACGCGCCACTTCACCTCCTCCTCGATGGGGGAGGTCGCGGCGAAGCCGCGGGTGGAGGTGATGGCGCGGACCTAGCGGACAGGCCCCACCCCGACGCTACGCGTCGACCCTCCCCGCGGGGGGAGGTAATGGCGTTACCGTCCGCCGATGACGCCGATATAGTCCGACACCCAGCGGTAGTACGGCACGCACTGGTCTTTCTGGGTGACGCATTTCGAGACCGGCGTTTTCCAGAACTTGATCTTGTCGAAGTTGTCGTAGCCGTTGGTCTTGCAGCCTTCCTCGCCGAGCAGTTCATTGCCCTTGCAGGCGGCGGGCACCACGGGGAGCGAGCCGAACCAGGCCGAGACATCGCCCTGCACCTTGGGTGACAGCGAATGTTCGAGCCACATATAGGCGCAATTCGGATGCGCCGCGTCGGCTTCCATCATGGTGGTGTCGGCCCAGCCGGTGACGCCTTCTTCCGGCACGGTCGAGGCAACCGGCTTCTTGGCGGCAACCAGCGTGTTGACCTGATACGGCCACGAACCGGAGGCGACGACGCCTTCATTCTGGAAATCATCGACCTGGATGGCGGCGTCATGCCAGTAACGGCCGACCAGGGTGCGCTGGACGCGCAGCAGGTCGAGTGCTGCCTTGTACTGGTCCTCGTTCAGCTCGTAGGGGTCCTTGATACCGAGTTCCGGCTTGTGGAACATCAGATAGTTGGCGGCGTCCGCGATATGGATCGGCCCGTCATAGGCCTGGACGCGGCCCTTGTTGGACTTGCCGTCCGGCAGCTTCATCTCTTCGAAGACGACGTTCCAGCTCTTCGGCGCTTCCTTGAACACTTCGGTATTATACATCAGGATGTTGGGGCCCCACTGATAGGGGACGCCGTAATGGACCTTGTCGACGGTGAACCAGGGCGCGTCCTTGAGGCGATCGTCGACCGCCTTCCAGCTCGGAATGAGATCGGTGTTGATCGGCTGCACGCGCTTGCCGGCAACCAGGCGCAGCGAGGCATCGCCCGAAGCCGTGACAAGGTCGAAGCCGCCCTCGTTCATCAGCGAGACCATCTCGTCCGAGGTGTTGGCGGTCTTGACGTTGACCTTGCAGCCGCTGTCCTTCTCGAAGGCAGTGACCCAGTCATAGCCCTTGTCGGTCTCGCCGCGCTCGATATAGCCAGGCCAGGCAACGATGTTGACCTGGCCTTCGCCCTTGCCGAGTTCCTTGACCTGGGCGACGGCCTGACCCGAGAAGGTCAGCGCGACCGTCAGCGCAGTGCATGACTTCAGGAATGAATTCATCATCGATCTCCCATTTTGGCGCATGATCCCCGAAACCGCTCCGGTTTTCGCCAAGATCACGCGCGGACTGTAAAACTGCCGGTTCGTCCTGTGGACTTGATGTCGCTCTTGTGGCGGCTTTGGCCCCTGAAACGGAAGGTGCTTGGAAAATTCCGGTTTCGCAAATTCATTTATCAGAAAGGCGATATCGGTTTTCCCGATAGATTGACACCCTTCAATCAGGGGCGCTGGCGGACCGTCCGCTGCGACTGGGCAAGGCCGATGAAATCGCGCGCCGCTTGCGGCAGGCCGGAGCCGCGACGCCAGACCATGCCGACCTGCACCACCGGCAAGGAGCCCGAAATATCGCGCGATTCGATGCGGTCGCCTTCCAGCGACCAGGGCCGGTAGACGAGGTCGGGCAAAAGCGCCACGCCGGCACCGGTGGCGACCAGGCTGCGCACCGCCTCGACCGAGCGGGTGCGGAAGGCGACATGCGGCTTGGCGCCGATCGCCGTCAGCAGTTTTCCCGTGTTCTCCTCGATCTCGTCGACGGTCAGCATGATCAGCGGCTCGCCGGCAATGTCGCCAATACTTATGATGTCGGCGCCGGCGAGCGAATGGCCGAGCGGCAGCCACAGGCGGTAGGCCGAGACCTCGAGGATTTCCGACTGCAGCGCGGTGCGGTCGCGCAGGTTCGAGGTGACCATGACGGCGATGTCGAGCTTGCCGCCGATCAGGAGATGTTCGAGATAATCGCCATTGTCCTCGATGGCCGAGACCTCGACGCCCGGATAGGCGCGGCGGTAGCGGGCGAGCAGATCCGACAGGACATAGCCGGCGACCAAAGACGTAACGCCGAGCTGCAGCCGCCCGCCCGCCACTGCCTGTTCTCCGGAAAAAGAGCGGCGGGCGTCGGAGACATCGGCGAGGATCTTGGTCGCGTGGCGCAGGAACTGATGGCCCTTGTGGGTGATGTTGAGGCCACGCGGATGGCGCTCGAACAGCTCGACGCCGAGATCGCTTTCGAGTTCCTTGATGGCTTCGGTGACCGACGATTGCGAAATGGAAAGGTTCTGCGCCGCGCCCGACACCGTGCCTTGCTCGGCGACGGCGATGAAGAACTGCAACTGGCGGATGGTGAAAGCCATGGCCGGACTAAACACCGGCGGACAAGCGAAGGAAAGCCGATGGCGGAGCTTATCCCATGACTGGAGAGCTGGCGCTCAGCCGAGCATAAGCCTGATGCGCCGCCGGCATGCGGGACCATAGCGTAGTGCCAGCATAAAGGCCGTCTCCAGCGCCACCACGATGACAATGATGCGGAAGCCCACCGTGAAGGTACCCTGGCCACTGCCGTGCAGGAGATAGCCGGTTACGAGAAAGCCCAAGTTCCACAGCGTAGCGCCGAGCAGCGTCGCGGCCGCGAAGGGCAGAGCGGGCAGGCAAAGCGCGCCGGCCGCGATCGGCAGGTAATTTCGCACGGTCGGGATGAACTGCGCCAGCAGGGACACAAAGACATGATTGCGCCGGTAGGCCTGGCCAAGCTTGCGATAGGTTGCAGGGCGCAGGAAGACATATCTGCCGGCACGTTCGATCAGCCTGTCGGCACGGTCAAATCCGATCCGGCGGCCGACCCCATACCAGACAAGGCAGCCGGAAAAGGAGGCAAGCGTCGTCACCGTCAGCAGGATCGCCAGTGTGGACACATCCGGCGCAGCCGTCATGCCCAGGAACAGCAACAGCACATGCGAGGGCGGCACCGGCAGAATCTTCTCGGTGAAGGCAAGGCAGAAGACGCCGAACAGGCCGAAGCCGAGAATGACCGACAAAGGACCTGTCATGCGAAGCGCCAATCATAGATTCCCAGCGTCTTGATCCTGGCGACGCGGTATACCGTTGCCGGCGGAAAATTGCGAAAGGTATGGCCGACCCGCGTGACCTCGAGATCGAGCCGGTCGAGCAGCGACTGGTCGAACGGGCAGCGTCGGCCGAGCGTGAACTGATAGAGCGCCCCGCCCGGGCGAAGGTTTGCGAAAACGCCTTCGAGAATGGCGAGCGTCTTGCGCGGCGAAATCAGACGGAAGGGCAACCCGCTGACGGCAGCACCGACGACCGGACTCTGGAACAGCGACAGATGTTGCAGACCGACGGCATCCATTTCGAAAATACGAGCGGCGGGAAAGCGCCGCATGAGCAGTGCCGCAAAATCCGGATCGGATTCGATCAAAGTCAGATCCTCTTCCCTCACCCCGCGCGAAAGCAGCGCCCGTGTGAACGGACCGGTTCCGGGACCGAGCTCCAGCACGGGGCCAGTCTCGGGACCGATGTCGCGCGTCATCAAGGCCGCCAGGCTGGAACTGGATGGCGTGACGGACCCGACCCTGAACGGTGCCATGGTCCAGGCCATGAGAAAAGACAGAGCGTCATTTGCAGACATAACCAAACCTCAATTGCGGACGACAGCATGCCAACCAGTTTGGTGTGGCGTTCTGATTTCGTTTCGGCGTCGGACCCGAACCTGTTGCTGCATATCCGGGCCCGACGCCTTGACGCCGGCATGGGCGGTTCCTGCCGACCGGCGCTGTTTGCCGTCACTGGATTGCATAGACATTGCGCAACATCGCGGGCGCAAAGAAAGAACTTGCCGGCCTCGGTGCATTCGGCTTTGCCATGTCTACGCAATGTTGGCGCGGTAGCGCCCGACCCGATGTGATTACCCGGGAGATGGTGGATGCGTATCTTGCTGGTCGAGGACGAACCCGAAATGGTCTCGGCGCTGCGTGCAGCGCTGAAACGTCACGACATGGTGGTCGACCACGCCGGCACATTGCTGGAGGCCGAGGGCTTCGTTGCCGTCGACAGCTACGACGCCATCCTGCTTGACCGCCAGTTGCCGGACGGCGACGGGCTGTCGCTTGTGCCGAGATTGCGCTCGGCGAAGAACACGACGCCCGTTCTGGTGCTGACGGCGAAGGGCGAAACGTCTGACAAGGTCGATGGGCTGGACATGGGCGCGGACGACTATCTGGCCAAGCCGTTCGCCTTCGAAGAATTGCTGGCCCGCTTGCGCGCTTTGCTCAGGCGGCCGGCGCCGATGCAGTCGCAATTCATTCGTGCCGGCGATCTGGTGCTCGATGTCGGGCATCGCGAGACTGCAATCCGCGGCGAGCCGCTCAGCCTGCCACGGCGCGAACTCCTGGTGCTGGAGGCGCTGATGCGGCGCACCGGCCGCATGGTGCAGCGCGAGGCCTTGATGGAAGCGGTGTTCGGCCTCGACGACGAAATCCAGTCCAACGCGCTCGACACCCATGTCTCGCGCCTGCGCCGCAAGCTCACCGACGCCGATGCCGGGGTGACGATCAACGGCATTCGCGGCGTCGGCTATCTCCTGCGTGAGACGACATGAGCCTCGAGCCATGAGTATCAGGCGCCCGCGTTCGCTCAAATGGAGCCTGGTGCTGCGCATCGCCTTGCTGCAATGCGCGATGCTGACGCTGATCATTGTCGGCATTCTCGGTGCGTTGCTGGCTACCGGCCTCATTCCACACGACTACGAAGACGGCACGATGGACGTGCTGGCGGATGCGGTGGCGCGTGACGCGGGCGGCAAGCTTGCCCTGCGGGAGACCTCGGATCTGACGAAGCTGCGATCCGATGTCCCCGATCTCTGGTTCATCATCCGCGACAAGCAGGGGCAGCGGCTGCAGGAGGGCACGGTGCCGGCCATCTTCCAGCCCTTTGTCGGGCTGCTGGACACCATCAGTGATGCGCGTATCGACCATACAATCGGGCAAAGCGCGCCGCCGGAGGGGAAAATCCGCTGGACCGACACCGCGGCCGGCAACGTACAGATCTTCTCCGGCACCAAGGGCGGGCTTTCGCTGCTGCGTCTGCTCGGACAGGCGCCGCAATTCTTCCTGCAGGGCATATTGCCGCTCGCCGGACTGATGGCGCTGGCCACGCTGTTTGCGACGCCCTGGGTGGTGCGCGGCGCGCTGTCGGGCCTTGGCCATGCGGCCGCCGAGGCCGAACGCATCGACATCGACCAGCGCGGTGTACAGCTGCCGCTGAAGGACGTGCCAAAGGAAGTCACGCCGCTGGTGAAGGCGGTGAATGCCGCCCTTGCGCGACTCGACAAAGGCTATGAACGCCACAAGCGTTTCCTGACCGACGCCGCCCATGAGTTGAGGACACCGGTGGCCATCCTCAACACGCGCCTGGCCTCGCTGCCGGCAACACCCGAGCGGGCACGGCTGCTGCAGGATGCAGCACGGCTTTCAACGCTGACCGACCAGCTGCTCGACCTGCAACGTCTCGACCGGCAAACCGCATCCTTCGAGACGGTCAACCTGGTGGCGATCGCGCGCGGCGTCATTGTCGACCTCGCGCCGATGGCCTTCTCGGCCGGGTACGAGATGTCGTTCGAGCCGGAACGGGAAACGGTTTTCGCCAGCGGCGACCGCACCGCGATCGAACGTGCCGTGACCAACATCGTCCAGAACGCCATCGAGCATGGCGGCCGCGCGGGCAAGATCACCGTGGGTGTCACAACGCCAGCCGTCATCGAGGTGCGGGACGAAGGCGACGGCGTGCCACTGGGCGAGCGCGAACGCATCTTCGAGCCCTTCTATCGGCTGCGTCCTCAGGATCATGGCGCCGGGCTCGGCCTCAACCTGGTGCAGGAAATCATGCAACTGCATGGCGGGCGCATCGAGATTTTCGACGGCAAACCGAGCGGCGCCTGCTTCAGGATGAGTTTTCGCGCCCTGTCCGCATAGGAATTCACCCACCGATGGTGTTCGGCTCAGAATCCGGCTTCGCCGCCGGCGATGCTGAGCCGCGCACCGGCTTGCGCCAGGGCGGCGGCGATCTCATGCGGCGGCGAGCGGTCGGTGGCGAGTTCGGAAAAGCCGTCGAAGCCGCAGACCTGGACCAGGCCCTGGCGGCCGAATTTGGTGTGGTCGGTGATGACGAGCGAGCGCTGGCCGCGCGACAGCACCATGCGGGCGAACTCTGCCTCTTCCAAATCATAGTCCATGACACCGGTCACCGCATCGACGGCGCCGGTGGAGATGATGGCGTGGCTGACCGAGAAGCGGCTGACGAACTCGATGGCCGAGGTTCCGAAGGCAGCGCCTGAATCGCTGCGCAGTTCGCCGCCGGCCATATAGACCTTGTTGCCGTTGATGGTGGCCAGCGTGCGGGCGATGTCAGACGAATTTGTGACGACCGTCAGGCGCCGGTGACCGAGCAGTTCCCGCGCCAGGAACGAGGTCGTGGTGCCGGTGTCCATCATGACCGATTCGCCGTCGCGGATGGTGGCTGCGACCATGCGGGCAATGACGCGCTTGGCATCGGCATTCTCGCGCATGCGCCGTTCAAACGGCGCCTCGCCGATCATCGACGGCAGGCCGATGGCGCCGTGCATCTTCAGCACCGAGCCATCGCTGGTGAGCGGCTTGACGTCGCGGCGCACGGTTTCCAGCGAAACACCCAACCGGTCGGCCAGACTGGCAATGGTGACAGTTCCCTCTTCCTGCAGCAGCCGCAGGATTTCGCCGTGGCGTTTGGAATGGGCCATTTGGTTTTCCCGAACTTAGGATTTTGACCGGTTCTAAGGTAATTCGAGTGCTTTTAAAGGGATTGACCTTTCTTTCGGGCAAAACACCCAAAAAAAGTCACATGTTTTTGTTGACAACCGAGCAACCCTGGCGTGAAATCCAGGCATCAACAGGGGTTCGGAGCTGCAAACGGGAGGGCGATGGCAGAGCCGCAACTCACTGACCAGGCAGTCTTGAACGTGCCTGTCACAAGGAATCTAGAGATCCGCGGGGGCGGATGCCGGGATCAGAAACCTGGCCAAGGGGCTCGTCGGTGCGGTGCGGGATACCAGTCCTGGCGTCCCGCACCGACGAGATTTTTGCGCTTCTCCCCGCCGTCGCTGCGCTGTCCATGGCGCCTTGTCGAAGCCCAGCAAACCAGGCCAGCAAACCAGGGATGATTCCGTGATTGCCGAAGATCGCATCCGCGCCCTGCCCTGCTGGACCGGCGCCATCGAGATCGCCCCCCTTCCCGGCGGCCTGAGCAACGCCAATTATGTCGTCAGTGACGCTGCCGGGCGGCATGTCGTGCGCTTCGGCCAGGACTATCCATTCCACCATGTCTTCCGTGAGCGTGAGGTGATGACCGCGCGGGCGGCCCACGCCGCCGGTTTCGCGCCGGCTGTGCATTATGCCGAACCGGGCATCATGGTGACGGCGTTTCTCGGCGCCAGGACGTATCTGGCCGAGGATGTGCGCGCCAATCTTGGCCGCGTCGCCGCGCTGATGCGCGGCTTCCATCGAGAGATGCCCAACCATATTTCCGGCGCCGGCTTCATGTTCTGGGTGTTCCACGTCATCCGCGACTACGCACGCACGCTTGAAGAAGGCGGCAGCCGCAAGCGCAGCGACTTGCCGCGGCTGCTGATGCTGGCCGACGAACTGGAGCGGGCGCAGAAACTGCTGCCGATCGTCTTTGGCCACAATGATCTTTTGCCGGCTAATATCCTCGACGACGGCAGCAGGCTGTGGCTGATCGATTTCGAATATGCCGGCTTCAACACGGCGATGTTCGACCTCGCCGGTGTCGCCTCGAACGCCGGCATGAGCGACGCGGAATCCTTCGCCTTCCTGACCGCCTATTTCATGAAGGAGCCGGACGAGGCGATCCGCCGCTCGCACGCTGCCATGCAATGCGCCTCGCTGCTGCGCGAGGCGATGTGGAGCATGGTGTCGGAACTCTATCTCGACGCGCCCGGCATCGACTACGTCGCCTACACCGAGGAAAACCTGGTGCGGCTGGACGCGGCGCTGGAAAACTACCGGACAAAATACGGGATCCTGAAATCATGACCTTGCCCAGCCAGGCCGCGATCGTCGTCATCGGCGGCGGCATCATCGGCTGCTCGACGGCCTATCATCTGGCGCGCGACCACAAGGCCGACGTCGTGCTGCTGGAACAGGGCAACCTGACCTCGGGCTCGACCTGGCACGCCGCCGGCCTGGTCGGCCAGTTGCGCTCGTCTGCCTCGATCACCCGCGTGCTCAAATACTCCGTCGACCTCTACAAGGGGCTGGAGGCCGAGACCGGCCTCGCCACCGGCTGGAAGATGACCGGCTGCCTGCGGCTCGCCACCAATGCCGACCGCTGGACCGAGTACAAGAGGCTGGCCACGACGGCGAAAAGCTTCGGCATGGACATGCATCTTTTGTCCCCGGCCGAGGTCAAGGCGATGTGGCCGCTGATGGAGACGGGCGACCTCGTCGGCGCCTCCTGGCTGCCGACCGACGGCCAGGCGAGCCCCTCCGACATCACCCAGTCATTGGCCAAGGGCGCACGCATGCATGGCGCCAGGCTGTTCGAGGACGTCCGCGTCACCGGCTTCGAAATGAGGGATGGCCGCATCATGGCGGTGAAAACCAATCAAGGCGACATCGCCTGCGACAAGGTGGTGAACTGCGCCGGACAATGGGCGCGGCAGGTCGGCGCCATGGCAGGCATCAACGTGCCGCTGCAGCCGGTGAAGCACCAATACATCATCACCGAGAAGATCGATGGCCTGGCGACCGATGCGCCGACGCTGCGCGACCCCGACCGGCGCACCTACTTCAAGGAAGAAGTCGGCGGGTTGGTGATGGGCGGCTACGAGCCCAATCCGCAGGCGTGGACGACCGATCTCCCCGGCGGCGACGTGCCCAACGACTGGGAATTCCGGCTGTTCGACGACGATTACGACCATTTCGAGCAGCATATGAGCCAGGCGATCGCGCGCGTGCCGGCACTGGAGACCGTCGGCGTCAAGCAGATGATCAACGGGCCGGAAAGCTTCACGCCGGACGGCAATTTCATTCTCGGCACAGCACCCGAATGCGTGAACATGTTCGTCGGCGCCGGCTTCAACGCCTTTGGCATCGCGTCGGGCGGCGGCGCCGGTTGGGTTCTGGCGCAGTGGGTGGTCGATGGCGAGGCGCCGCTCGACCTGTGGGTGGTCGACATCAGGCGCTTTTCCAACCTGCACCGCGACCGGCAATGGGTGCGCGAACGCACGCTGGAGGCCTATGGCAAGCACTACACGATCGGTTTCCCGCACGAGGAGTATGCCTCAGGCCGGCCGCGCATCGTCTCGCCGCTTTACGACAGGCTGAAACAGCAGCGCGCCGTGTTTGGCTCCAAGCTCGGCTGGGAACGGCCGAACTGGTTCGCGCCCAAACGCGTCGAGCCGCACGACATCTATTCCATGGGACGGCAGACCTGGTTCGCGGCGGTCGGCGACGAGCACCGGCATGTGCGCGAGCATGTCGGCATCTTCGACCAGTCGTCCTTCGCCAAATATGAATTGATCGGGTCCGACGCGGCCAGGGCGCTGGACTGGATCTGCGCCAACGACGTCAGCAAGCCGGTCGGCCGGCTGACCTACACCCAGCTTCTCAACACACGCGGCGGCATCGAGGCCGACCTGACCGTGGCGCGGCTGGCCGAGGACAAATTCTACATCGTCACCGGCACCGGTTTCCGCACGCATGATGCCTCATGGATCAGCGACCATATCGGCGAAGGCCTCGATGCCGGGCTGACCGACGTCACCGAGGATTTCGGCACGCTGTCGCTCATGGGACCGCGCGCCCGCGACGTGCTTTCTGATGTGACCGAGGCCGATGTGTCGAATGCCGGCTTCCCGTTCGGCCATGTCCGCGAGATCACCATCGCCGGCTATACAATTCGGGCGCTGCGAGTCACCTATGTCGGCGAGCTCGGCTGGGAACTGCACGTGCCGATCGCGGCGACAGGCGAAGTCTTCGACGCGCTGATGGCGGCCGGCAAGATGCACGGCATCCGCCCGGTAGGCTACCGCGCGCTGGAATCGCTGCGGCTGGAAAAGGGCTATCGCGCCTGGGGCTCCGACATCACGCCCAACGACACACCGCAGGAGGCCGGGCTCGGCTGGGCGGTCAAGCTGCGCAAGAACACCGATTTCGTCGGACGGCGCGCGCTCGAGAAGGTTGGTGGCGCGCCATTAAAGAAGCGCTTTGCCGGCTTCACGGTCGATAGTCCCGAAATCGTGCTGCTTGGCCGGGAGACCATCCTGCGCAATGGCGAGCCGGTCGGTTATCTCACCAGCGGCGGCTATGGCTACACGCTGGGCAGGAACATCGGCTACGGCTACGTGCGCAACGCCGATGGGGTGAGCGACGATTTTCTCGCTACGGGCGACTATGAGCTGGTGGTCGCGATGGAGCGGACACCGGCCAAAATCCATCTCGAGCCAATGTACGATCCGGCAGCGGCGAGGGTAAAGGCCTAGTTCACCCGCAGGGCGAGACCACGGCTGGGCACGGTATCGGCCTCGCCCGGCATGGAGACGTAGGGACGCGTTTCCTCGGCGCGGGTAACAAGACCTTGCGCCTCGAGTTCGGCGATGCGGGCAGCAAAGCCTTGATCCCACAGCGTGTTCTTGACCGTCAGCACGATTACCCCGCCCGGGCGGCAGATGCGGATCAGCTCGTCCAGCCCTTCGACGCCGACATGGCCTGAGGTGAAGACGCCGGCCGAAACGATTCCGGCATAGGCATCGTCGGCAAAGGGCAATGGCCCACCCATCGCCAGGCAATGCAGCGCGGAATAGACGCCCTTGCGGGCAGCCTGATCCAGCATGCCTTGCGAGATGTCCAGCGCCTCGACTTGCGGGTAGCCGGCAATATCAAGCCATTCGCCGATGAGCCCGGTGCCGGCGCCGGCATCGAGCAACGGCGCCGCACCCCGGGGCAAATGGCGGGTCAGCAGAGCAAGGCAGATCGTCGGATGACGATAACCGGCGGCCGACATATCGGCATCGTAGGTCTGCGACCAGCGATCATAGAGGGCAGCCACCTCTTCCGGGCGCTTGGCTGCGTAGGCCGCGCTGAGCGCGCCCAGGTGTTTACCGTCCGTCATCGCTGCTTTGTCGCCTGATCGAGTTGCCTTCGATCCGATGATAGCCAAATGGCGAAAATTGTGGAACCGTTGCGGCGAGAAATAACGGCGTGGGGGCGCGGGTATGGTGACAGACGAGGCGCGGGCAAAACTGGCCGCCATTCCGATTCTGGCCGGCTACACCGGGCCACTGGACCGGCTCGGCGGCCTCACCAACCTCGTCTTCAAGGCCGGCGATCTCTGCCTGCGCATTCCAGGCAAAGGCACCGAGGAATACATCAACCGCGCCAATGAAACGGTGGCCGCGCGCGAAGCGGCCAAAGCCGGCGTCAGCCCGGAAGTGCTGCATGCCGATGCCGGCACCGGCGTGATGGTGACGCGCTTCATCGCCGGCGCCGTGACGATGTCGCCGGAGAAATTCAGGGAGCGGCCGGGCAGTCCGGCCCGTGCGGGCGAAGCCTTCCGCAAGCTGCACAATTCCGGTGCGGTGTTCCCATTCCGCTTCGAACTGTTCGCGATGATCGACGACTATCTCAAGGTGCTGTCGACCAAGGACGTTACCCTGCCCGCCGGCTATCACGACGTGATGCGCGAGGCCGGCAGCGTGCGCTCGGCGCTGGCCACCCATCCGCTCCCCCTCGTTGCCTGCCATTGCGACCCGCTGTGCGAGAACTTTCTCGATACAGGCGAGCGGATGTGGATCGTCGACTGGGAATATTCGGGGATGAACGACCCGCTCTGGGATCTCGGTGACCTCAGCGTGGAGGGCAAGTTCCGTGCGGACCAGGACGAGGAGCTGATGCGTGCCTATTTCGGCGCCGAGGCGAGGCCGGCGGAGCGCGGCCGGGTCGTCATCTACAAGGCAATGTGCGACCTGTTGTGGACGCTATGGGGACTGATCCAGCTCGCCAACAACAATCCCGTCGATGATTTCCGCGCCTATGCCGACGGCCGTTTTGCCCGCTGCAAGGCGCTGATGGAGACGCCGGAGTTTTCAAGGTATCTGGCGGCCGTGCGTCAGGGCTAATTCACGCCCTTCGGCACGTTTTCGGGCGGCACCGTGGTGTCGACCACCTTTTGACGGTGGAAGATGAACAGGCCGGCCAGGACGATAATGCCTGAGCCGATCAGGATGCGCGGACTGGGAACGTCGCCGAAGAACACCAGTCCGAACACCACGGCCCATAGCAGCAGCGTGTAGTGCAGCGGCGCCAGTGTCGAGGCCGGCGCCAGCTTGAGCGCCCGCGTGATCATCAGATGCGCGCTGCAGGAGACGATGCCGAGCAGCAGCATGGCACTGAGATCGAGTGCAGACGGCGTGCGCCATGCGCCGAGGGTCATCACGCCGCCGACCACCAGCGTGCCGATGGTCTGCCATGTCACCAGATTGGTATCGCTGGTGCCGCGCAGCCGCCGGTTGAGGATGATGGCGAAGGCAAAGGCGAGGCTGCCGACGAGCGCGAAGCTCGACGACAGCGAGAACGCGGCCGATGAGGGCTTCAGCATGATCACCACGCCGCTGAAGCCGAGCAGGATCGCCACCCAGCGACGCCAGCCGACCTTTTCGCCAAGCAGGAAATGCGACAGCGCCGCCACATAGATCGGGCCGGCCATGTAGAAGCTCATCACATCGGCGAGCGGCAGATACACGACGGCTGCGTAGAACAAAGCGGTGTCCAGCGTCGTCGCCACCACACGCAGGATCTGTAGCCCCGGGCGCTCCATCTGGAACAGTTTGCTAGCGCCCTGGTTAGCGATCATCGGGCCGAGCACGATAAAGGCGCCAATCGAGCGGATCAGCACGACCTGGCCGACGGAGAAGCTGGCGACCAGCCATTTGCCCATCGCATCGTTCAGCGCAAAGAGGAAATCGCCGGCCAGCATCAGAAGGATGCCGGCCAGAAGCACGTTCCTGATTGTGGAATTCTGCGTCACGGGTTGCGTCATGCCGATCCCGATTCCTCCCTCAGTTAGAGTAATTCCGGACGGAAAACCGTTTCACACTTTTCCTGGAATTGCTCCAAGCCGCGTCCTAGACCGAAGCGGCTGCTTTGACGAGGCGAAATCCCGAAATCGGCAAGGCCAGCGCCGGGAATCGGCTGTATCTAGGTTGTTATGTGCCTGCGGTTCACCTGCGCCGGCCTGCCCGGCAGGGAAAGCCTGGTATCCTGCCTCGTCCGTTCCGCCACCACCTTGCCCCTGGCGATGACGCAAATGCGCTCGGCGCGCAGGCGCAGAGCCTCGATCGGATTGCCGGCGTCGAGGATGACAAGGCTGGCGCGCTTGCCGACAGCCAGGCCCAGATGATCCAACCCCATGATGGCTGCATTGACGTTGGTGACCATGTCGAAGCAGCGCGCCATGTCGGCCGGGCTCGACATCTGGGCGACGTGCAGGCCCATGAAGGCGACGTCGAGCATGTCGGCGGTGCCCAGCGAATACCAGGGATCGAGCACGCAATCCTGGCCCCAGCCGACACGGATGCCCAGCGCCTGCATCTCCTTGACCCGGGTCATGCCACGCCGCTTCGGAAAAGTGTCGTGGCGGCCTTGCAGCATGATGTTTATCAGCGGGTTGGGGATGGCGGAGACGCCGGCCTCGGCGATCAGCGGCAGCAGCTTCGATACATAGTAATTGTCCATGGAATGCATCGAGGTGAGATGCGAGCCGGCCGCCCTGCCTTGCAGCCCCAGGCGCTGCGTTTCATAGGCCAGTTGCTCGATGTGGCGAGACAGCGGGTCGTCGGTCTCGTCGCAATGCAGGTCGACCATCAGGCCGCGTTTTGCCGCGATCTCGCAAAGCTCGGTCACCGAACGCGTGCCATCGGCCATGGTGCGCTCGAAATGCGGAATGCCGCCGACGATGTCGACGCCCATATCCAGCGCGCGAATGGTGTTTTGACGCGCCTTCGGCGAGCGGTAGAAGCCGTCCTGCGGGAAGGCGACCAGTTGCAGGTCGATATAGGGGGCGATCATCTTCTTGACGTCGAGCAGGGCCTCGACCGCCAGCAAACGGTCATCGCAGACGTCGACATGGGTGCGGATGGCCAGCAGGCCCATCGACACCGCCCAGTCGCAATAGGCCAGCGCGCGGTCGCGCACCGCCTCACGCGTCAAAAGCGGCTTCAGTTCACCCCATAGCGCAATGCCTTCGAGCAGCGTGCCCGAGGCGTTGATGCGCGGAATGCCATAGGACAGCGTCGCATCCATGTGGAAATGCGGGTCGACAAAGGGCGGCGAGACCAAATTGCCGCGGGCATCGACCTCGGTCCGCGCGGACGCCTGCAGTTTGGGCTCGATCGCCGTGATCGTCTCGCCGCTGATGCCGATGTCGGCAATTCCGCCATCAGGCAGCGTGCCGCCACGAACGATAAGGTCGAAATCCATCTGTCGTCATCCCATTTCCAGAATCACCCAGCCATGGTGGCGCAAAAGACAGCTTGCCGCAGCCGTTTCTTTAGGCGGCCGCGAAGGTTCCCTCCGGCGGTAACTCGCTCTATAAGCCGCCTTTCGTCCACGCAGCGATCGGCTTCGGACTCAAGGCCACATTCGCAAACCATGGAAGCCCCGTGTGAACTTGAACTTGACGTTCCTGAAACGCGACGAACGCTCGATGGAAAACCAGCGCCTTATCGTGCGGCTGGTCAAAGAGTCCTTTGGGCAGCATAAGTTCGGATATGGCGCCGCCATCCTGTCAATGCTGGTGGTGGCCGGCACGACAGCTGCCAGCGCCTGGATCCTGCGCGAAATCACCAATGAATTCGTGATCGACAGGCGGATCGACCGCGTCAACATGATTGCCCTGGCGGTCGCCGGGATATTCATCCTCAAGGGCCTCGCCAATTTCATCCAAGCCTACTTCATGAGCAGGGTCGGCAACGCCATCATCGCCGACCGTCAGCGCAAGATCTACGACCGCATCCTGGCGCAAGGCATCGAATTTTACCATTTGACCTCGTCATCCGACCTGATCACCCGCATGACCAACAATGCGCAGGCGGCACGCAACGTGCTCGACCTAATCGTCACCTCCTATGTTCGCGACCTGGTGACCCTGCTTGCCCTGATTGGTGTCATGGTCTGGCAACAGCCGGCGCTGTCGCTGATCTGCTTCGTCGTCGGGCCGCTGGCCATCTATGGCGTCAACCGGATCCTGAAGCGTGTGCGCAAGTTCGCCGCGATGGAATTCCGCTCGGTCGGCCAGATCATTCAGGTGATGCAGGAAACCGCGATCGGCGTGCGCGTGGTGAAATCCTTCAACCTCGAAGGCCTGATGCGCAAGCGCATGTACAAAGCGGTGGCTGATGTCGAGGACCGGGCCAACAACATCGCTGCGCTGGAAGCGGTGACAAGCCCGGTGATGGAGACGCTGGCCGGCCTGGCGATCGCCGGCGCAGTCATGGTCAGCGGTTTCCTTGTCCTGCAGGGCGGCCAGATGCCGGGCAACATCATGGCCTTCATCGCAGCGCTGCTGCTCGCCTATGAGCCGGCAAAGCGCCTGGCGCGCGTCCGGATCTCATTGGAAAGCGGCATTGTCGGCGTGCGCATGATGTTCCAGCTCGCCGACACGCCGCTGACGCTGGCGGAGACGCCCGATGCGAGATCGCTTCGGGCCGGGCCCGGCGAAATCCGGTTCGATGCCGTCAGCTTCGCCTATCAGGACGGTCCGCCGGTGCTCGAAGGGTTCGACCTGACCCTTGCGCCCGGCAAGATGACGGCGCTGGTCGGGCCTTCCGGCGGCGGCAAGTCAACGATCCTGAACCTGATCATGCGCATGTATGATCCGAAGAGCGGCAAGGTGCTGCTCGACGGTCAGGACATTTCGCATGCGACACTCGCCTCGCTCAGGGAAAAGATCGCCTATGTCAGCCAGGATACGTTCCTGTTTGCCGGCACCATCATGCACAACATCCGGCTCGGGCGAGAGGGCGCGACCGACGAAGAGGTGATTGCCGCCGCCAAGGCCGCCAACGCGCATGACTTCATCATCGCGCAAGCGAAAGGCTATGACACCGATGTCGGCGAGAATGGCGGCCTGCTGTCGGGCGGCCAGCGCCAGCGCATCTCGATCGCGCGCGCCATGCTGCGCGACGCCGAAATCCTGCTGCTCGACGAAGCCACCAGCGCGCTCGACGCCGAATCCGAAGCGCTGTTCCGCGACGCGCTGCAGCAGTTGACCGAAGGCCGCACGACCATTGTCATCGCCCACCGCCTGTCGACCGTGCACCAGGCCGACACGATCGTGGTGCTGGAGGGCGGCAAGGTGGTGGAGAGCGGAGCCCATCGTGCGCTGCTCAAGCAGGGCGGGCTTTACCAGAAGCTTTATGAGTACCAGTTGATGCCGTGAGGCGGCTTACCCTCCCCCTTGTGGGGAGGGTCGCTGCGAAGCAGCGGGGGGTCGGCGCCGCACCCCGGACCTTGGATCCGACCTCCCACAAGGGGGGGTATAAGGCCGCGCTGCGCTACTCCGGCACGTGCCGTACCGCGCCCTTGTCGGCGCTGGTGGCGAAGGCGGCGTAGGCACGCAGTGCAGTCGTCACCTTGCGTTTGCGTTTTTCCTCGGGCTTCCAGGCCAAGGCCCCCTTGGCGTCCATCACGGCCCGGCGGCTGGCAAGCTCCTGGTCGCTGACGGCGAGGCGGATGGTACGGTTGGGGATGTCGATCTCGATCGTATCGCCCTCCTGCACCAGCCCGATCGTGCCGCCTTCGGCGGCTTCCGGCGACGCATGACCGATCGACAGGCCCGACGTGCCGCCGGAAAAGCGGCCGTCGGTGACCAGCGCGCAGGCTTTGCCCAGGCCTTTCGACTTCAAATAGCTGGTCGGATAGAGCATTTCCTGCATGCCGGGGCCGCCGCGCGGGCCTTCATAGCGGATGACGACGACATCGCCGGCCTTGATCTCGTTGGAGAGGATCGCCTTGACCGAGGCGTCCTGGCTTTCGAACACGCGGGCGGGGCCGGTGAACTTCAGGATCGACTCGTCGACGCCGGCCGTCTTCACGATGCAGCCGTCGACCGCCAGATTGCCTTTCAGCACGGCAAGGCCGCCATCTTTGGAGAACGGCGTCTCCGCCGAGCGGATGACACCTTTCTCACGGTCAAGGTCGAGATCGTCCCAGCGGCGGTCCTGGCTGAATGCGACCTGCGTCGGCACGCCGCCGGGGGCGGCGAGGAAGAAATCGCGGACATTCTGGCTCGTCGTGCGGGAAATATCCCAATGATCAAGCGCCTCGCCGAGGCTCGCCGTATGCACCGTCGGCAGGTCGCGGTTGAGCAGCCCGGCATTGTCGAGTTGGCCGAGGATGGCCATGATGCCGCCGGCGCGATGGACGTCTTCCATGTGCACGTCCGACTTGGCCGGTGCCACCTTGCAGAGCACCGGAACCCGCCGCGACAGCCGGTCAATGTCCTCCATGGTGAAGTCGACTTCGCCCTCGTGGGCGGCGGCCAGGATGTGCAGCACCGTGTTGGTCGATCCGCCCATGGCGATGTCGAGCGTCATGGCGTTCTCGAAGGCGCCTTTCGAGGCAATGCTGCGCGGCAGCGCCGTCTCGTCATCCTGCTCATAGTAGCGCTGAGCGAGATCGACGATGAGATGGCCGGCTTCAACGAACAGCCGCTTGCGGTCGGCATGAGTGGCCAGCGTCGAGCCGTTGCCCGGCAACGACAGGCCGAGCGCCTCGGTCAGGCAATTCATCGAATTGGCGGTGAACATGCCCGAGCAGGAGCCGCAGGTCGGGCAGGCGGAGCGCTCGATGACCTTGACGTCCTCGTCGGAGATCTTGTCGTCGGCGGCCGCGACCATGGCGTCGACCAGGTCGAGCGCCTGCGTCTTGCCGGCCAGCACCACCTTGCCGGCCTCCATCGGCCCGCCGGAGACGAAGACGGTCGGGATGTTGAGGCGCAACGAGGCCATCAGCATGCCAGGCGTGATCTTGTCGCAATTGGAGATGCAGACCATGGCGTCGGCGCAATGCGCATTGACCATGTATTCGACGGAATCGGCGATCAGCTCGCGCGACGGCAGCGAATAGAGCATGCCGTCATGGCCCATGGCGATGCCGTCGTCGACGGCGATGGTGTTGAATTCCTTGGCGACGCCGCCGGCCTTTTCGATCTCGCGCGCGACCAGCTGGCCAAGGTCCTTCAGATGCACATGGCCCGGCACGAACTGAGTGAAGGAATTGACCACGGCAATGATCGGCTTGCCGAAATCACTATCCTTCATGCCTGTGGCGCGCCACAGGCCGCGGGCGCCGGCCATGTTGCGGCCATGGGTGGTGGTGCGGGAGCGATAGGCAGGCATGACTTTTCCTTAGCTGACTGGCTGGCTGCGCTCGATGGGCGGCGCGGCGGCGCTGAATTCGGACCGCAGGCGTTATAGACTCGCAAGTATGGTCTGGCCACATTTTTGCAATGCGCCAGATTTTCCCGAAAAAGCGAGAGCATCCGAAAAAATTGCATGCAGCTGTCGGATCGCGTGCCGCACGGCCGTCCTTGGGCAGACGGCACGGAAATGGCACCATTCTCGGAGTCAGCCGTTTCACCGCAACAGCAAGAGCAAACGGAGGAGCACGACATGCAAAAGATCACCACCTGCCTGTGGTTCAACGACCAGGCCGAAGAGGCGATGAATTTCTACGTGTCCATCTTCAAGAATTCGAAGGTGCTGAGCGTGATGCGTTGGCCTGAAGGCCACGCCGATGAAGGCAAGGCGCTGGTGACCACGTTCGAACTCGACGGCGTGCAGTTCCAGGCGCTCAACGGCGGACCGCAATTCAAGTTCAGCGAGGCGATATCACAGTCGATCGACTGCAAGACGCAGGAAGAGGTGAATTATTTCTGGGACAAACTCATCGAAGGCGGCGGCGAACCGTCGCAATGCAGCTGGCTGAAGGACAAGTTCGGCGTCTCCTGGCAGGTCGTGCCGGAGCAATTGCCGCGCCTGCTTCTGGATCCGGACCGGGCCAAGGCCGGCCGGGTGATGTCAGCGATGATGCAGATGAGCAAGATCGACATCGCCAAGATCGAAGAGGCGGCCAGAGGGTGAGTACCGTGCGACCTTTCCTTCTCCCTCCAGGGGGAAGGAAAGGTCGATTATACTAGATGAATCGGACAACCCAAAGCCAGTTCATTGTGGATGGCCGTCGAAAAGCATCAGGACGAAAAATAGATAGAGCACGAAGCCGACTGCGAGGCTCAAAACGACGGCTATGATGAATACAAACAGACGCTGATGTGTCTCAAGTTTGCGAGAGAGAAAACAACCAGCCCCAATATCGGCAATATGATTGCAACAACTTTAAGAACGATCATTTGATGGCTTGGCCTTATCGTGCTTCGGCGGCGTCGATTGCCAGGGAAAGATGGCGCCTACGCCGCCTTGTCGCGGACCTGATAGTCCTTGATCGTGGCGAAGCGGATCGCTTTCCAGCGCTCGGCCTCGTAATTCAGCGAGAAGGCGTGCTGGGCCAGGAATACCGGGTCGTTGTCGAGATCCCTGGCAATGTCGCCGCGATGCGCCTCGATGAAGCGAAGCGTCTCGGCCTTGTCGTCGGCCGAAATCCAACGGCAGACGGAAAAGCGCGACATCTCGAATTCGACCGGCAGCGTGTATTCGAAGTTCAGCCGCTCTTTCAACACGTCGAGCTGCAGCGCGCCGACGACGCCGACAATGGCCGGTGAGCCATCCTCCGGCGAGAACAGTTGCACGACGCCTTCCTCGGCCATCTGGTGCAGCGCTTCCTTGAGTTTCTTCGCCTTCATCGCGTCGCCGAGGCGCACACGCCGCAGGATTTCCGGGGCGAAGTTCGGCACGCCCCTGAAAAGGATCTCCTCGCCCTCCGTTAGCGTGTCGCCGATGCGCAGCGTGCCGTGGTTGGGGATGCCGACGACGTCGCCAGCAAAGGCCTCGTCAGCGGTGACGCGGGTGCGGGCGAAGAAGAATTGCGGCGCCGACAGGCTCATCGGCTTGCCGGTACGCACCAGCTTGGCCTTCATGCCGCGCTCGAGCTTACCCGAGCAGACGCGCACGAATGCGATGCGGTCGCGGTGGTTGGGGTCCATGTTTGCCTGGATCTTGAAGACGAAGGACGTCATCTTGTCCTCCGTCGCCTCGACCTTGCGGGTGTCGGCCTCCTGCGCGCGCGGCGGCGGGCCGAAGGCGCCGAGCGCCTCGATCAGGTCGCGCACGCCATAATTGCGCAGCGCCGAGCCGAAATAGACCGGCGTCAGATGGCCCTCGCGGAAGGCTTCTATATCAAGGGGTCTGCACGCTTCGCGCGCCAGCTCCAGTTCCTCGATGAAGGCCTCGCGCTCGTTTTCCGGCAGCAGGCCGGCGACGCGGTTGGAATCGGCACCGTTGACCGGCGTGCGCTCCTTCTCGTCGTCGCCCTTGCGCACGGCGTTCAGCGCCAAATGATAGGTGCCGGAGAACGTCTTGCCGCGACCGATCGGCCAGGTGATCGGGGCGGTGTCCAGCGCCAGCTTCTGCTCGATCTCGTCGAGGATCTCGAACGGGTCGCGGCTTTCGCGGTCCATCTTGTTGACGAAGGTGATGATCGGGATGTCGCGCAGCCGGCAGACTTCGAACAGTTTCAGCGTGCGTGGCTCGATGCCCTTGGCGGCGTCGATGACCATGACGGCCGAGTCGACCGCCGACAGCGTGCGATAGGTGTCGTCGGCGAAATCCTCGTGGCCGGGCGTGTCGAGCAGGTTGAAGACATTGTCTTCATATTCGAAGGTCATCACCGAGGTGACGACCGAAATGCCGCGCTCGCGCTCGATCTTCATCCAGTCGGAGCGGGTCTGGATCTTGTCTTTCTTTGCCTTGACCTCGCCGGCAAGCTGGATGGCGCCGCCGAACAGCAGCAGCTTTTCGGTGAGCGTCGTCTTGCCGGCGTCAGGGTGCGCAATGATCGCGAAAGTGCGGCGGCGCGCCACTTCCTCTGGTATTGTTTCGGGCATTCTCTGGGATTTCCGTGTGACAGGCCGGGCTTCTAGCAGCGTAGTGCCGGGCTGTCGACCGCTCCGGCGGCGCGGACGCCGCCGGATGCCGTCTCTATCCATCCGTCAAGCCTGCGCGCATTTCGACATTGGCAAGCGGCCATAGGAATGCCACTTGGATGGAAATCCCTTGGATCACGAAACAGAGGAGCGACCATGGCTGCGGCGAAACAAGTGATCGTCATCGGTGCCGGCATCATCGGCGCGTCCATTGCCTGGCATCTGACCAAGGCCGGCGCGCAGGTGACGGTCATAGCCGATAGCACGCCTGGTGGCGTCGCAACGCCCAATTCCTTCGCCTGGATCAACGCCAGCTGGGGTAACCCCGAGATCTATTTCCGGCTGCGCAGCCGCGCCATGGTCGAGTGGAGACGGCTGGCGGATGAGCTGCCAGGACTGCCACTCGCCTGGTGCGGCGGACTATGCTGGGATCTGCCGGCCGACAGGCTCGAAGCCTACGCGGCGGAACACTCTTCATGGGGCTACGGCATCGAACGCGTCGGCCGCGAGCGGGCGGCGCACATCGAGCCCAGCCTCGTCGAGCCTCCCGAATTCGCTGTTTATGTCGCCGACGAAGGCGTGGCCGAGCCGGTTGCGGCGGCCAAGACCCTGCTGGCGGATGCCGAACGACATGGCGTGCGGCTGATTGCCAGCACCGTCTCGGCGCTGGCAATCACCAATGGCAGCGTTACCGGCGTGGATACCTCGCATGGGCTGATCGCCGCCGATGAGGTGGTGATCGCAGCTGGCGTCGGCGCCCCGGCCATTGCCGCGACGGCCGGCATCAAGCTGCCGATCGAGACGCCGCCGGGTCTGATCGTCCATTCGCGGCCATACAAAAAGCTGCTCAATGGGCTGGTGCACGCCGAGAGGCTGCACATGCGCCAGACCGCCGAAGGCCGCATCATCGCCGGCTCGGATTTCGCCGGCGGCGATCCAGGTATGGACGCCGAAGCGACCGCCCGCGCGCTGTTCGCGGTCACGAAGGCGGCATTGCTTGGCGCAGAGGGGCTGGAACTCGATTTCCACACCATCGGCTACCGCCCCAATCCGATCGACGGTTTTCCGATCATCGGCCGCGCCGAAGGCATGGACGGCCTCTATATAGCGGTCATGCATTCCGGCATCACGCTGGCGCCGGCCGTCGGCCTGTTCGCCACACGGGAAATTCTTGACGGCGAGCGCGATCCGTTGCTTTCACCCTATGGGTTGTCGCGCTTCGCTCAATAGCCCGGCGGGCGGCGAAAGCAGCCGGTGAACGGCTCGATCGCCGCCGCAATAGCAAGCAGCCGCGATTCCGACCAGCGTTTGCCGACCAGTTGCAGCCCGATCGGCAAGCCGTCGCGATCTTCTACGCACGGCATCGAAAGTGCTGGATGGCCGCTGTAGTTGAAGACGGCGCCATGGGCCGGCAGCATCCAGTAGCTTTGGTCCTTCCCGTCGACCATGATCGGCGTGCCCGGCGCGCAATGCGGGAAGGCCGTGGTCATGGCGACCGGGCAGAGCAGCGCATCACAATTATCGAAAAACCGGTCCCAGCCGAGAATGGAGCTGTCGCGGCGGGCGAGCGCCTCGAACCAGCGCGAGACTGCCGTCGGCCGCTCCGGCGGCTCGGGCCGCGCGGCCTCCATCATCATACCGATCAGCGCGCCGCCTTGCTCAAGATCGTTGTGCAGATCGAGCTTGGGCAGGTTCGCTTCCTCAATGATGGCGCCAGCGCCTTGCAACTGCCTTGCGAGATTTTCGACCGCTGCACTGATCTCGCCCGCCACAGAGAAACCGGGGAAGGACGGAGCGAAGGCGATCCGCAGTGCCTTCAGGTCGAGCTTCGGCTTGGCCTCGACCGGCATCGGTGCGAGATCGGTGTCGCACCCGTCCGGACCGGCGATGATCTGGTAGATCAACGCCAGATCGTCGACGCTGCGCGCCAGCGGTCCGAGGCAGGACATCAGCCGCACGCTGCGCGCAGCGCTGCCCGGATCGGGGAAGGCGCCGGCCAGCGAGATACGATGCTCCGTCGGCTTCAACCCATAGACACCGCAGAAGGCGGCTGGCAGGCGGATCGAATCCTGCATGTCGGTGCCGACATCGAACGGCGTCATCCCGGCCGCGACCGCCGCTGCGGCGCCGCCGCTGGAACCGCCGGCGGTGCGCTGGAGGTTCCAGGGATTGCTGGTATGGCCGAAAAGCGGGTTGTCCGACTGCCAATCGGACAGCATCATCGCGACATTGGTCTTGGCCATCAGCACACCGCCAGCCGCTTTCAGCCTGGCAACGACCGTGCTGTCCTGCTGTGCGATGTTATCGGCGAAGGGCGGGAAACCGACCGTGGTTTTCATGCCTGCCGTCTCGTGCGTATCCTTCAGCGTGAAGGGAACGCCGTGCAGCGGTCCGGGCGCGTCGCCGCGTGCGAGTGTCGCGTCTGCCTTTTTGGCGCGTTCGTACGCGCCTTCCCTGTCGAGCGAGATGACGGCGTTGATCTCCTCGTTGTGCGCATCGATCTGCGACAGATGGGCGTCGAGTGCTTCGACGGCGGAGATTTTGCGGCGGGCGATGGCGGCGGCGAGATCAGTTGTCGAGGAAAAGACGAGCTCCATGGCAAATACTCCGGCTTGGCCGCGCTTGCCTGGAAAATGGCGGACAGCGGTGCTGCTTCAAGAGTAGTTGAGCATTCGGTATTGAATAGCGCTTGATTGAAATTGCTCACGTCCGTCAAGGGCGGCGCTGTGCCTCGGCGGTTCCGACTTAGAGAAGGATTTACCCGACCAGCGCCAACTTCGCCGCGGCGGGAGCGAACGGGCGAATGGCGATCCCATCCAGGGTCATGGTGACGAAGCTCGATGGTGGGATCGCTTGCCAGTCGCCGCCCTCGCGATCGAAGGGTTCGGAGACGATGCAGCGGCCGCCGCCCTTGCGTAAGGAGGAAGTGTAGAGCGTCGGCGCATGCGCATCGGTGGCATAGCGCACCGCGTGCAGCGCCTGCCCGTCCGAAAAGGCGGCGGTGAGTTTCAGCGCCGGTTCGAGGCCGGCGCGGCGCGAGGCTTCGAGCACGCGGCTGGTGGCGCGCGACACCGCGCCCTGCGGGTCGTCGGCCAATCCTTCGTCGATCATCAGCAGAAAAAACAGTTCGGAATCGGTGGTGCCTTCGCGCTGGTCGAAGACGGCGTCGGACAATGAATTCTCCAGCGCGCGGCGGATCTTCTCGAAGCCGCCGATCTGGCCGTTGTGCATGAACGACCAGCGACCGGAGATGAAGGGATGGCAGTTCATGCGGCTGGTGGCGCCGCCGGTGGAGGCCCGCACATGGGCGAGGAACAGGCCGGATTTGATCTGCCGGCACAGGCTCTTCAGATTGGGATCAGACCAGGCCGGCAGGATATCGCGATAGAGACCGGGTTCCGGCCGGTCGCCATACCAGGCGAGGCCGAAACCGTCGCCATTGGTCGGCGACTTCGCTTCCTGGGCGCAATGGCTCTGGGCGATCAGCGAGTGACAGGGCGCGGTCAGAATGTCTTCGAGAAAGACCGCTTCACCGAGATAGGCCGCCCATCGGCACATCGCTGCTGTCGTCCTCTAGGCGCGATCCGGAAGAGCCGCCGGCTCCCTGGTCGCGTGCGTGCCTCTGTTGTGTGTCCGCTCGTAAAGCTCGCGGACGATTCGGCTGGCGGTAGTCTCAAACAGAAATGGCAAGAAAGCGTGAATGAGCGCGGCGCCCGCCGCCATCAGCAAACGCGAGGAAAACCAGGCGGCAAAACCCATATGGCCGAAATAGGTTTCGCCAACCTTGGCCGGATGAGAGGTGAAAATCCTTGCGAGCGACATTGAGGTCCCCTTCAGCGCTTGCGTTCCGATATGAGTATCCTGACACGCTTCGCCGATTCATCGGTCTCAAAATATCCTTGTCTTTTGCCATTTGATGAGACAAGCATCCCAATATGGCGCTGGACATCGACGAAATAGACCGAAAACTGCTTGCCGAATTGCAACGCGACGGCACGCTGTCGGTCGACCTGCTGTCGGAACGGGTGGCCCTGTCGCGCAACGCCTGCTGGCGGCGCGTCAAGCGGCTGGAGGAGGATGGCGTCATCACCGGCCGCGTCGCGCTGGTCGATGCCGAAAAGCTCGGGCTTGGCCTCTCGGTGTTCATCCTGATCCGCACGTCGAACCATGATCCGGACTGGCTGCAGAAATTCCGGGCGGCGGTGACCGGCTTTCCCGAGATCACCGGCGTCTACCGCATGTCCGGCGACCTCGACTATGTCTTGCGCGCCCGCGTTGCCGACGTGAAGGCCTATGACCGGCTCTACCAGCGGCTGATCGCCAAGGTGGCCCTGTCCGACGTGTCCGCCTCCTTCGTGATGGAAGAGATCAAGGAGACGACGGTTGTTCCGTTGGCCAGGTCATAGTGATGCCTGAAAGAAAGCCGTTGATAGCGGTGCGGGCGAATTGACCGAATCGGCAATCGCGCCGATAGGATCGATTTTATGCGCGCAGCCCTCCAAAACTCCTCCGTCATCGGTCCGACTGTCGGCTTCGTCAGATTGCCGCACGCCGAAGGACTACCCCTCCCCGCCTATGAAAGCACCGGCGCCGCCGGCATGGATCTGCGCGCGGCGGTGCCCGACGACAGGCCGCTGCTGATCCTGCCTGGCAAACGCGCTTTGGTGCCGACTGGGCTGATCCTGGAAATACCCGAAGGCATGGAAGGCCAGGTGCGGCCACGCTCCGGCCTTGCTTTCAAGCATGGCCTCACCGTCCTCAATTCGCCCGGCACGGTCGACAGCGACTATCGCGGCGAGGTGAAGGTGCTGTTGATCAATCTCGGCGACGAGGATTTTGCCGTGACGCGCGGCATGCGTATCGCCCAGATCGTCTTCGCTGTTGTCACGCAGGCGGCCGTCGAAGAGCGGTCGCTGGCCGGCGGCACGGCACGCGGCTCCGGCGGGTTCGGATCGACCGGCACCGCCTGATGCATGTTCCGAAGTTAGTCATATTCGACTGCGACGGCATTCTGGTCGACACGGAGAACCTCGCCAACCGGCGCCTTGCCGAATGGCTGACGGCTGCCGGCTATCCGACCAGCTTCGAATATTGCCGCAAGAATTTCTCCGGCCGCAGCATGCTCTCGGTGCAGAAGGAAATCGAGGAGACGACCGAGGTCCGGCTCGGCGCCGATTTTGTCGATCGCTGGAATGCCGGCCTGCCGGACCTGTTTTCCCATGGAGTCGAGGCGATCCCCTATGTGCGGGAGTTCATCGAGGCGGTCCGCGCGGCCGGCATCACCTATTGCGTGGCCACTTCGGCCAGGGTGTCGAAGATGCACATCACGCTTGGCCATACCGGACTGTTGCCGCTGTTCGAAGATGCGATGTTTTCCTCGACCATGGTCGGGCGCGGCAAGCCGTTCCCGGACCTGTTCCTGCATGCGGCCAAGACCATGGGGTTCGCGCCCGCCGATTGCATCGTCATCGAAGACAGTGTCGCCGGCACACAGGCCGGCATAGCCGCCGGCATGCGGGTGTTTTCCTATCATGGCGACCCCTATTCCGACCGCGATGGCCTGATCGAGGCCGGCGGCATCCTGTTCGACGACATGCGCGAACTGGCGGGGCTGGTGCCAATCCACTGATTGCCCGGGTTTGAAGGGCGAGCTGTACGGTTCTACAAGCTATGCTAGCTTTGCGCGTGCTTGCGGCCGGGGACGACATCAGCATGTCAGGATTTTTGCATCGCCTCGCCTGTGCCTGCCTGCTGCTGCCATTGCTGTGGGGCACGGCTGGCGCCGAAGACGCCGCCAACCCGGACCTCGGCAAACCCATCGTGGGCCACGCGGACACCACCTATGCCGATCTTGTCCGGATGTTCATCCCGGATTTGACGGCGAAGGACGATTATTTTGTCGGCTCCTCGCCGATCGCGATGCGGCACATCGCCGGTCCCGACAATGACACCTCGCCGCCGCAAGCATCGAGCGTTTTCAGCGCCAGCGTGCTTGCCATGAAGGCCGGTGGCAAGGACCGGTTGGCCATGCTGGTCGATCTCGGCGAGTCACCAGACAGCGCCGAGGGCTATGCCGTGCTGGCGCTTTACGATCTTACCGGCAAACCGAAACTGCTGGATGCGGTCAATGTGGCGACCGACCGTTTCACCTTCTTTCGCAGCCCCGGCAAACTCTCCCTGGGCGCAGGTGACGATGCGCTGATGATCTCCAGCACGCATTTCAATTCGAACCAGGGTTATCTGTCGACACCGGTCATTCTGGTGCGTAGCGACCGTTTCGAACTGATCGACATCATCTACACGCTCGACGAAAATGTCTGTTCCTACAAACGCTCGCAGAACCTGGCTTTCCAGTCGCTGGACGACGGCCAACCCTATGCGGCGATCAAGGCCACCATAACCGACAAGACCGAGCCGAACGAAGAGGATTGTGATGAACCGCCCCCACAGGCTGCGTCCAACGACATTTCCGTGACCTACCGCTGGGACAAAACGGCGGCACACTACGTGGCGGATTCCGACGCGTTCGAGAAATTGGCAGCAGAGAACGAGAAACGCTTCTGAACCAAGCGCATTCGTTTGCCCGACCGCAGACAGCGCGATAGCATCCGCCCCAGTATTCGTGATGGGGAGCATTCATGGACAAGGGCAAGATCTTTCGCGACCTGCATGCCTCGACCTTCGTCATGCCCAATCCCTGGGATCCGGGCACGACCAAGCTGCTCGGTTCCTTCGGTTTCAAGGCGCTGGCGACGACCAGCGCCGGCTTTGCCTTTTCGCGCGGCCTGCCGGACGGCGCCGTGACCTTCGAGCAGATGATCCACCATTGCCGCGAGGTGACGGCGGCGACCGACCTGCCGGTCTCGGCCGATCTCGAGAAAGGCAAGGGCGACAGCGCCGAGCAGGCCGCCGAAACCATCTTCGCGGCGGAGGCGGCCGGCCTTGCCGGCTGCTCGATCGAGGACCACACCGGCGATCCCGACAAGCCGATCTATGATTTCGCACACGCCGTCGAGCGTGTCGCGGCGGCGGTTGAAGCGGCGCGCGCACTCAAGCGCGATTTCGTCTTCACGGCGCGGGCCGAGAATTTTCTCTGGGGCAAGTCCGACCTCGACGACACCATCAAGCGGCTGCAGGCCTTCGAGAAGGCCGGCGCCGACGTGCTCTATGCGCCGGGCATCGGCGACGTCGAGATGGTGCGCGCGATCTGTTCGGCGGTCGGCAAGCCGGTCAACGTCATGGCGAAACCAGGCTTCACCATCGCCGATCTTTCGATGGCTGGTGTGAAGCGCATTTCGCTCGGGCCGTGGCTGACCAACTTCGCCTACGGCATGCTGGAGACGGCGGCGCGAGAAATCCAGCAGGACGGCACATTCGGTTTCACCCGCGCCGCCATGCCGTTCGGCAAGTTGCAGGCGCTGTTCGGCAAATCCCCGGGTTAGAGCAATTCCAGGAAAAGTGTGACGCGGTTTTCCCGGGAAAGCGCGCAGCGCTTTCCCTAGGGAATTACGCGACACAAGAATCATCGGCGGCTTTCCCGCGCCGAAACCGACTTGTGCAGATGCACCATCATGGCGGCAGCGAAGAGCGGCGTCACCAAATTGAGCAGCGGCACGGCAAGGAAGGCCGCGATGACCAGCCCGGCGAGAAAGACCGTGCCGGCATACTGCCGGCGCAAGGCCCTGGCTTCGTCCTCCGGGCGAAAGCGCATGGCGGCGAATTCGAAGAATTCGCGGCCGAGCAGATAGCCGTTGACGATGAAGAAGGCGGCGATGTTGATGCCCGGCACCAGCAGAAGCATGAGCGCCACGATGTTGCCCAGAATAACGACGCCGAGGAATTTAATCGCCAGCAGCAGCGAGCGCAGCGCCGGCATGGCACGGCCGGGCGGGTCGCTTGGATAGTCGGTGCGCTCGACCACTTCGGCGACATCGTCGAGGAACAGGCCGGCGATCACCGCCGTAACCGGCGCGACGAGCAGCGCCGTGCCGAAGGCAAGCGCTATCGCCGCGATGATGCCGCCCAGCCAGCCGGCCCAGGACGGTATGCCGGGCAACAAGGTCTGGAGCCATGGCAGGGCCAGCCACTCGACAAGGCTGGTCAGGCCGAACCACAAGGCGACCAGCGCCAGCACGGTGAGGCCCAGCGTCTTGATGAACACGGCACGAAACGGCGGCGAGAGCAGCTCGAGAGCCGCAGTGCGGGCAGCGTCGAAAATCACCGTGCTTCAACCCCAGGTCAGCAGACACCGCCGGAAAGGCGGAACGCTCCCGAGATAGGCAGCGCGGGTCGCGAGCACAAGCGCCTATGGCGACCGAGCGAAAGCTGGCTTTCTTACCGGGATCGTCATGGCCGCGACCCCGACCACGACAAAACCCATGCCCAGCCATGCCGTTGGCCCCAGGCTTTCACCGAGGAAGACCGCACCGATGCCGACGCCGATCGGCACGCGCAGATAGGCTTGCGACGTCGTGCCGACAGAACCCAGCGTGTGGATGAGGCGGAAATAGATGACGAAGGCGAGCGCGGTCGAGAACACCGACAGGCAGATCAGAGCCAGGATCGACGCCGTCGACGGCGTAAGCCTCCAGGGCTGGTCGACCACCAGGCTGAGCGGCACAAGCATGACCGCGCCGCAGAGCATCGAGCCTGCCGCCGGCAGCATCGGATCGAGACCCTTGAAGCCGCGGCCGAAGATCGCGGCACCCGCATAGCAGATCGTTGCGACGACGATGGCGACCTGCGCCCACAATTCGTGACCGAGACCACCCAGCGCCTCGGTGCCGACGATGAGGCAGATGCCGGCTATGCCGGCGCCGACACCGATCAGTTTGCGCACCGTCACCGGCTCATGGCGGGTGATGAGCGCGGTAAAGAGGAAGGTGAAGATCGGTGAGGTTGCATTGAGGATGGTGGCGAGGCCGGCATCGACCGAGCGCTCGGCCGCGGCGATCAGCGTGAACGGTATGACGCTGTTGAGGCAGGCCTGGAAGGCGAAGCGGCGCCACGTGGCCATGTCGCGCGGCATGGCGAGCCCGCGCCAGCGGATGATGGCGAACAGGATGCCGCCGGCGATCAAGGTGCGCGCGGCGATGAAGGTGACCGGCGGGATCGTTTCGACGCCGATCTTGATAAAGGTGTAAGAGGCGCCCCACAGCACAGCCAACACGCCGAGCAATGCCAGGTCGGTTGTCGTATCGCTCTTTGCGGACATGGGGGGCTCGCTGCCTTCGGGTGTGATCGAGTGTGTTTTAGGCAACGCCGCGAAGAAATGCTTCGTCCACGGTCGAATTGTCGTAGCGCCTGGCTGTTGCCATCACACCGGCGACGACAGAAAATCGGTTGCCAATTTTCGGGCTCATGCTGTAGACCCGCGCGGGCGTGGCAAGAAGCCGGCTCTCTCTTTGTACGCAATTCCGGACGGAAAACCGCTAAGCACTTTTCCTGGAATTGCTCTAGGTTTTTGGTGGAGACATTGATGCCGGACTATGACGTGCTTTGCATCGGCAATGCCATTGTCGACATCATAGCCCAGTGCGAGGAGGACTTCCTCGAGACCAACGGCATCATCAAGGGCGCGATGAACCTCATCGACACGCAGCGCGCCGAACTGCTCTACAGCCGCATGGGTCCGGCGATCGAAGCCTCCGGCGGCAGTGCTGGCAACACGGCGGCCGGCGTCGCCTCTTTCGGCGGACGCGCCGCCTTCTTCGGCAAGGTTTCCAACGATGCGCTGGGCGAAATCTATGCGCACGACATCCACGCGCAGGGCGTTGCCTTCGACACCAAGCCGCTCACGGGCGAGCCGCCGACGGCGCGCTCGATGATTTTCGTCACGCCCGACGGCGAACGCTCGATGAACACCTATCTCGGCGCCTGTGTCGAGCTCGGCCCGGAGGACGTCGAGGCCGACAAGGCATCGGGCGCCAAGGTCACCTATTTCGAAGGCTATCTGTGGGATCCGCCACGCGCCAAGGAAGCGATCCGGCAGACGGCCAGGCTAGCCCATGCGGCAGGCCGCGAGGTTTCGATGACGCTGTCGGATTCGTTCTGCGTCGACCGCTACCGCGACGAATTCCTCGGCCTGATGCGCTCCGGCACGGTCGACATTGTCTTTGCCAACAGCCACGAGATCAAGTCGCTCTACCAGACATCGTCCTTCGACGAGGCGCTGGCCAAGATCCGCAAGGACTGCAGAATAGCCGCCGTGACCCGCTCGGAAAAAGGCTCGGTCATTGTGCGCGGCGACGAGACCGTGGTCATCCAGGCGACTGCGATCCGGGAACTGGTCGACACGACCGGCGCCGGCGACCTCTACGCCGCCGGTTTCCTGCATGGCTACACGCAAGGCCGCGACCTCAAGACCTGCGGCGACCTTGGCTCGCTGGCCGCCGGGCTGGTGATCCAGCAGATCGGCCCAAGGCCAAGGCAGAATCTGCGCCGCGAGGCGGAACTGGCCGGGTTGCTGTAGAGGCAACTGACGATCTCCCTCTCGTGGGGGTTGAGGAGTGGCCCGCAAAGCGGGCGGAAAGCCAACTGCTTGGCTTTCCGAACGACGAACGCCGGCAGGCCAGAGGGGGGGGCGCTGTCCCGCCGGCATTTCCAATGTTTACTTCCTGGCTTCATGGCTGGACCTTGCACCGCTGGCAAAGGCGTGGCGACGTCATCGCCTTGCGCAAGGGCGGGCGCAAACACGTCTTTCCACTGGCGCAATTCGTCGATGGCAGGCCGGTGGCCGGCATTAGCGATCGGCAATCCGAGGCTCGCCTGGCTGTGGCTGACGCGGCCCGCCGCGCAGCTCGACGGCCGCATCCCGATCGACCTGCTGCGGCAGGACCAGATCGAGGACGTTGTGGAAGCGGCAAGGGTGTTCGCGCCGGGCTGAAGCCGGCGCGGTCGGGTATCGGAGTCGACAAATTCGCGCCGATAGCTTTACGCGGTCTTGCGAAGACTTGGCCCGGACGACGGCTGTTGCGGCGTCATTTCGCTGGCGGTGACCAGCCGGTTGCGGCCGCTCTTCTTGCCGATGTACATCAGCCGGTCGGCGAGCGCGATCAGCGCTTCGCAATCGCCGGCTTCCGCCGGATACATGGCCACGCCAACGGTGCAGCCGACCTGGATGGCGCCATTGGGCGCGGGGACCTTGATCCGCAACCTTTCCAGGATGCGTTCGGCGACACGCACGGCCTTCTGCTGTGCCAGATCGGTGTCAGCCGAGAACAGGAAGGCGAACTCGTCACCGCCAAGCCGGGCGACGAAATCGGCGCTGCGCAGGATCGAGCGAAGCTGGCTCGACACGCGCTGCAGCAGCGCATCGCCGGCCTCGTGGCCGAGCGTGTCATTGACTTCCTTGAACCGGTCGAGGTCGATGAACAGAAGCCCGGCCGCCTCGCCGGTGGCGCCGCAGCGAGCGACCACCGATTTGAGCTCGTTGTGGAAGGCGCGCCGGTTGGGCAGGCCGGTCAAGGCATCGTGGTTGGCCGAATGGTCGCTCTGCTGCTTGGCCACCTCGATCTCGCGCTTTTGCGCTGACAGTTCCTCGTTGGCGGTCTTCAGGTCCAGAAGCAGCTGGGCGTTGAGGTCCTCGACGACCTTGCGGTCGCTGATGTCGACGACGAAGCCTTCCAGGAATTCGAGTTCGCCGGCCTCGTCCCAGACACCGCCGCCGATCTCGCGAACCCAGAGCGGGTCGCCGACCCGCGGGACGATGCGGTAGTCGACGTTCCAGTTGCAGCGCGCCTCGAGCGCGGCGTCGACGGCGGCATAGACCGAGGGCAAGTCATCCGGGTGGATGGCCGAGACATAGTCACGCACCGCGTTGTGGATGAAATCGCTCGGCCGATAACCGCTGACGGTGAAAATGCCGTCGCTGATGTAGAGCATGGTGTAGGACGCGTCGTTGCGGCAACGGTAGAGATAACCGTCCATGCGCCCGGTGATGCTGAGCAAAGCATCCAATCGCTCGTCGTGGTGGGCTCGCTCGCGGACCACGGATACAGAAACTCCGTCATGCTTCATGGCCGCACCCCCATTTGGCGGTCTGAGCGCGCCGTGGATGCCGTTACGGCATGCGGCAAGAGCTTCCCTATATCAGGTGAATCTTATCAATATGTTATGGGTGGGGTGCGACGGCGTCTTGGCCGCCGCCGCGTTCGAAGTGCTAGATCGTTGGCTTCCGTCCTCCAGGACCGCCCGTCAAGTCCCCGCCGTATAAGCCGCGATCGCCGCCATATTCACGATATCGCTGTCCTTGGCATTCAACGACACGATCTGGACCGGCTTGTTCAGGCCGACCAGCAGCGGGCCGATGACCGTCGAGCCGCCGAGTTCCTGCAGCATCTTGGTCGAGATCGAGGCCGAGTGGAACGCCGGCATGATCAGCACATTGGCCGGGCCGGTCAGCCTGATGAACGGATACTGCGACATGGCCCGCGCGTTGAGCGCGACGTCGGCGGCCATTTCGCCGTCATATTCGAAATCGACTCGGCGCTTGTCTAGGATGCGCACGGCTTCCTGGACGCGCTCCGAGCGCTCGCCCTGCGGATGGCCGAAGGTGGAATAGGCGAGCATGGCGAGCCTCGGCTCGTAGCCCATGCGGCGGGCGAAGCCTGCTGCTTCCTCGGCAATGTCGGCGATCTGCTCGGCGTTGGGCATGTCATGCACGGCGGTGTCGGCGACGAGCACGGTCTTGCCCCGCGCGAGCACGATCGAGACGCCGATGACACGGTGACCCGGCTTGGCGTCGATGACGCGCCTGATATCGTCGAGCGCGGTGGAATAGTTGCGGGTCACGCCGGTGACGATGCCATCGGCGTCGCCCAGCGCCACCATGCAGGCGGCGAAGTGGTTGCGGTCGTTGTTGATCAGGCGCTGGCAGTCGCGGAACAGGAAGCCTTTGCGCTGCATGCGCTCGTAGAGATAGTCGGTGTAGATGCCGTTGCGGCGCGACAGACGGGCATTGATGATCTCGATGCCTTGTTTGTTCAGATCGATGCCGGCGTGCTTGGCGTTTTCCTTGATGACGTCATCGCGGCCGAGCAGGATGGCGGTGCCGAGCTTTTGGTTCACATAGGAGACGGCGGCGCGCATCACCTGCTCCTCCTCGCCCTCGGCGAAGACGATGCGCTTGGGCTGGCGGCGCACGCGGTCGTAGATGCGCTGCAGCGTCGAGGCGATCGGATCGCGGCGGGCGGAGAGTTCCTGTGCGTAGCGGTCGAGGTCGAGGATCGGCTTGCGGGCGACGCCCGACTCCATCGCCGCCTTGGCCACTGCCAGCGGAATGGCCGAAATCAGGCGCGGGTCGAACGGCACCGGGATGATGTAGTTGGGGCCGAATTTCGGCCGGTTGCCCTGATAGGCGGCGGCGACATCGTCGGGCACGTCCTTGCGTGCCAGGTCGGCGAGCGCACGGGCCGCGGCGATCTTCATGTCGTCATTGATGGTGGTTGCCCTGACATCCAGCGCGCCGCGGAAGATGTAGGGGAAGCCGAGCACGTTGTTGACCTGGTTCGGATAGTCCGAACGGCCGGTCGCCATGATGGCATCGGTGCGGATTTCGGCCACCTCCTCCGGCGTGATTTCCGGGTCGGGATTGGCCATGGCGAAGATGATCGGGTTCTTGGCCATCGACTGCACCATGGCGGTGGTCAGCGCGCCCTTGGCCGAGAGGCCGAGGAAGACATCGGCGCCGTCGAGCGCTTCCGCCAGCGAACGCGCCTCGGTTTTGACCGCATGCGCCGACTTCCATTGGTTCATGCCTTCGGTGCGGCCTTGGAACACGACGCCCTTGGTGTCGCACAAAGTGATGTTTTCCGGGGCAAAACCCATCGCCTTCATCAGTTCGATGCAGGCGATGCCGGCGGCACCGGCGCCGTTGCAGACCATTTTCGTGGTCTTCATGTCGCGGCCGGTGATCTCCAGCGCGTTGATCAGGCCGGCGGCCGAGATGATGGCGGTGCCGTGCTGGTCGTCGTGAAAAACCGGGATGTCCATCAGTTCGCGCAGCCGCTGCTCGATGATGAAGCATTCCGGCGCCTTGATGTCCTCGAGGTTAATGCCGCCGAAAGACGGCCCGAGGAAGCGCACGCAGTTGATGAACTCGTCGGCGTCTTCGGTGTCGACCTCGAGGTCGATGGAATCGACATCGGCGAAGCGCTTGAATAGCACCGCCTTGCCTTCCATCACCGGCTTCGAGGCCAGCGCACCGAGATTGCCGAGACCGAGGATGGCGGTGCCGTTGGAAATGACGGCGACCATGTTGCCGCGCGTCGTGTAGTCGAAGGCGCGGCTGGGGTCGTCGGCGATGGCAAGAACAGGCACTGCGACGCCCGGCGAATAGGCGAGGCTCAGGTCGCGCTGGGTGGCCATCGGCTTGGTGGCGACGACCTCCAGCTTGCCGGGCCGCCCCATGGCATGGAATTCGAGCGCTTCCTGCGCGCTGACGGACGGACCGCTGTTCTCGGTTTTCCTGGCCATGATGCTTTTGATTTCCTCGCCGGTGGTGCAGCACCTCCTTGGAAAGCGGGTGCCTGTGTGCTTCCGAATTAAGACCACGCGCAGGCTCGTGTAAACCGCCAAGCTGAGCAAAGCTGCTTCAAAGCGAACAAGGCCGGTCAGACCCTATGCAGCGGCGGTTTGAATGGCGCGATCTCACGGGCATGCTGGCGCAGCGTCGCCCAGCGCATCAGGGTTCCGGCACCCTGAAACGGCCATTGAGAGAACGGCGGGTCGCTGCTGCCCAGGCGCCGCTTCAGTGCCGACAGATAGGCCGTCAGCTCCAGCCGTCCGGCTCGCACTTTTTCCAGCGTGCGGCCGCGTATTTCCTCGCGCGGGATGGCGCGGTCGCGGAGCCGCTCGACCGCGCGCCTGATGGCGGCCGGTTCCGGCTCGACGATCATGCAATAGTCCGGGTCGAAAAAGACGTCCCGGCCGCCAAGGCTTGGCGTGCTGACGATCGGCAGGCCGGCGAGCAGATACTCCATGGAGGAATACATCGCCCCTTCCTCGGCCGACAGGCAAAGGCCGACGGCGGCCTGGTTGTAGACGCGATTGACTTCAGGCGTGGTCAGCTTGGCGGTCATGCCGTCGACGATCGGGTTGGCGATGTGGTGCAGCGGCGATTGCACCTGCAGGCGGCGGATAAAGGCGCGGGCACCGGCTGGTGCTACCTCGCCGATCGAAAAGGTGATGTGGACCAGTCTTTCAATGTCCAACGCGAGATAATGCCGTTTGGTGTGCGAGATGCGGCCATTGTAGACGGCATCGAACACAACGGGCACATCCGGCAGCGGGCGGAACATCTCCTCCGAGACCATGAGATTGTGGTTAGAGACGATCGCGGTGCCGCCGGCCGCGGCGACGAGGCGGCGCTCTTCCTCGGTGTTGCAGAGGAAAATCAGCTCGTGAAGCGGAAATCGCTGGCGATACCAGGCGAGATCCGCGCCCATCCTGCTGACCACGTGCGGCCGCTCCAATGTCCAGTTCGGCGACAGCAGCAAGGTCGCGCGCCGCTTGGCCAGGCGCCGGCCGATGGCGGCGACGGTGGAGAGCGGGCGCGCGCCACCGATCGGCGTGTAGAGTATCAACGGATCGTGGCTGACCGCATAGATCGACACGACCATGCCGCCATCGAGATCCCGCAAGGGGCCCTGAACCGGAAGCAGGAAGGGTATCCGCTTGGCGGCCGAAAGCCGGGCCTTGCCAAGAAGCTTGGCTGCGCGTGAAGCGATGCCCCGTCGCTCGGAAGGCGAACGGGCGGCGCCGATCATCTCCTCGAATTCCGTTTGGCCAAACCTGTCCATCGAGCCCTGCCCTGTCAGCAGGGATGATTAGGTCCGCCATCCCCTTGTTGCAATGCCTGCGATGCGGCCAGACCATGCCGGAGCATTGCGGTCGTCCCCTGCTTTTCGAGGCGCCGGCATTAAACCCTGCCATCACATCTGCTAGCGTGTCGGCATGAACATGCACATTCCAAACGAGCCGGACGCCCCCGAGCCGATGACGCCATTGCCCACCGCTTCGGCCGCCGTCACACCGATGATGGAGCAGTTCATCGAGATCAAGGCGGCGAACCCGGATTCGCTGCTGTTCTACCGCATGGGCGACTTCTACGAGCTATTCTTCGACGATGCCGAAAAGGCTAGCCGGGCGCTGGGCATCGTCTTGACCAAGCGCGGCAAGCACCAGGGCCACGACATCCCGATGTGCGGCGTGCCGGTGCATGCGGCCGACGACTATCTGCAGAAGCTGATCGGCCAGGGATTCCGCGTCGCGGTGTGCGAGCAGATCGAAGACCCGGCCGAAGCCAAGAAGCGCGGCGGAAAATCGGTGGTGCGCCGCGATGTCGTGCGGCTGGTGACGCCGGGCACCATCACCGAGGACAAATTGCTGGCGCCGTCGGAATCGAGTTTCCTGATGGCGCTGGGGCGGGTGAAGGGCGGGGCCGACCATTCCTTCGCGATTGCCTGGATCGATATTTCGACCGGCGCCTTCCGCGTTGCCGAGACCACCGCCGACCGGTTGCTCGCCGACATCTTCCGTGTCGATCCGCGCGAGCTGATCGTCGCCGAGCCGGTGTTCCATGATCCGGAGCTGAAGCCGGTGTTCGACGTGCTCGGCCGCGTCGCTAATCCGCAGCCGCCGTCGCTGTTCGATTCGGCCTCGGCCACGGGGCGCATTGCGCGTTTCTTCGATGTGGCGACGCCGGACAGTTTCGGCACGTTCTCGCGCGCCGAACTGTCGGCGATCTCGGGCGCCATCGCCTATGTCGAGAAGACGCAAAAGGCCGAGCGCCCGCCACTGTCGCGGCCGGAGCGCGAGGAGCAGGGCTCGACCCTGTTCATCGATCCGGCAACGCGCGGCAATCTCGAACTCTTGCGCACGCTGTCGGGCAGCCGCGAGGGCTCGCTGTTCAAGGCGATCGACCGCACGGTGACCGGCGGCGGCGCAAGGCTGCTCGCCGACCGGCTGATGGCGCCGCTGACCGACCCGGCGGCGATCGGCGCCCGCCTCGATTCGGTGTCGTTCTTCCGCTCCGAAACGCGGCTTTGCCAGGCAGTGCAGACGAGCCTGAAGAGCGTCGCCGACATGCCGCGGGCTTTGTCGCGGCTGGCGCTCAACCGCGGCGGCCCGCGCGACCTCGGCGCGCTGCGCGCCGGCTTCGAGGCGGCCGGCGCGATCGCCGACATCTTCGCCGCTACCGCCCTGCCCCAGGAATTGTCCGGTGCAATGGCCGATATCCAGGCGCTACCCCAGGCGCTTGCCCGGCATCTGACGCAGGCGCTCGGCGAGGAACCGCCGCTGTTGAAGCGCGACGGCGGCTTCGTACGTGGCGGCTACCACCCGGAGCTCGACGAGATGCGGGCGCTGCGCGACGAATCGCGAAAAGTGATCGCCGGGCTGGAGCGCTCGCTGATCGAGGAGACCGGCATCCGTTCGCTGAAGATCCGGCACAACAATGTGCTCGGCTATTATATCGAGGTGACCGCCAACCACCATGCGATCATGACCGGCAGCGATGGCGCCAAGGCGCGCTTCATCCACCGCCAGACCATGGCCAACGCCATGCGCTTCACCACGACCGAGCTTGCCGAACTCGAGACCAAGATCGCCAATGCCGCCGACCGGGCATTGAGTATCGAACTGGCGGCCTTCGATGCGCTGACGGCGGAAGCCGTCGGCGAGGCGGAAAAAATCCGCGCCGGCGCCGACGCGCTCGCCGTGATCGACGTGTCGGCGGCGCTGGCGCTGCTTTCGGAAAGCGAGGCCTGGTGCCGGCCGGTGGTGGATTTGAGCCTCGCCTTCGAGATTTCCGGCGGCAGGCATCCGGTGGTCGAGCAGGCGCTGCGCCGCTCCGGCGAAGGCCCGTTCGTCGCCAATGATTGCGACCTCTCGCCGGAGGGGAATGCCAAGAACGGCGCGATCTGGCTGCTGACCGGCCCCAACATGGGCGGTAAATCGACGTTCCTGCGCCAGAATGCTTTGATCGCCATCCTGGCCCAGACCGGTTCCTTCGTGCCGGCGACATCGGCCCATATCGGCGTCGTCGACCGGCTGTTCTCGCGCGTCGGCGCTTCCGACGATCTGGCGCGCGGCCGCTCGACCTTCATGGTCGAGATGGTCGAGACGGCGGCGATCCTCAACCAGGCCGGCGAAAGGGCGCTGGTGATCCTCGACGAGATCGGCCGCGGCACCGCCACCTTCGACGGCCTGTCGATCGCCTGGGCGGCGGTGGAATATCTGCATGAGAAGAACCGCTGCCGGGCGATCTTCGCCACCCATTTCCACGAGATGACCTCGCTCGCCGGCAAGCTGGCACGGCTCCACAACGTCACCATGCGGGTCAAGGAATGGGAAAACGTCGTCGTCTTCCTGCACGAGGTCGGCAAGGGTGCGGCCGACCGCTCCTATGGCGTGCAGGTGGCGCGGCTCGCCGGTCTGCCGGAAGCGGTGGTCGACCGGGCCAAGCAGGTGCTGCACCAGCTGGAGGAAGGCGAGGTTTCCGGCAAGACCAATCGGCTGGTCGACGATTTGCCGCTGTTTTCCGTGCTGGTGAAGCGGGAAATGACGAAGCCGGTGAAGAACGACGCGCTGGGTGCTGCGCTGGGCGACATCAATCCCGACGAAATGACGCCACGGGAAGCGCTGGAAGCGCTGTACCGGCTGAAGGGATTGGCTGGGAAATAATCAGATCATCTCCAGGCCGCGCTTGCGGGTCGGCGGCGGGAAGGCACGGTCGAGATCGGCGATGTCCTGCGGCGTAAACTTGATGTCCAGCGCGGCAAAATTCTGACGCACATGCTCCTGGCTGCTGGCCTTGGGAATGGCGATAACACCCTCCTGCTGCATCACCCAGGCCAAGGCGATTTGTGCAGGGGTGGCATTGTGGCGAGCGGCGACGGCGTCGAGCCTGGCGTTGCGTGCCAGGGCGCCCTGCTCGACTGGCGAATAGGCCATCAGGGGGATGCCGCGCTGCCGGCTCCAGTGGGCGAGGTCGAACTCGAGGCCGCGCCGGACCAGATTGTAAAGCACCTGGTTGGTCTGGACGTTGCCGCCATTGGCCACGCTGACCAAGTCCTCCATCTCCTCGGTGTCGAAATTGCTGACGCCCCAATGGCGGATCTTGCCGGCCTTCCTAAGCGCCTCGAAGGCCTCGACAGTCTCCGCCAACGGCACGCTGCCCGGCCAATGCAGGAGATAAAGGTCGATACGGTCGGTGCGCAGGCGCTTCAGACTGTTCTCGCAGGCGCGCTGCACACCCGCGCGCGAAGCGTTGGACGGCAGAACTTTTGAAACCAGGAAGGTCTCGTCGCGGCGCCCGGCGATGGCTTCGGCCACCACCTCCTCGGCGCCGCCGCTGGCATACATCTCGGCGGTGTCGATCAGCGTGATGCCAAGGTCGAGGCCAAGCTTGAGCGCGCTGACCTCATCGGCACGGCGGCGGGAATCCTCGCCCATCTTCCACGTGCCCTGGCCTAGAACAGCAATGGCTTCGCCGGAGGGCAGCGTGGTGGTTCTAATGGTCGATGACATGGCAGGCTCCATTGGAGGCCGGATCGCATCACAGGACGGGCGAGAAATCCAGCGATGTTCTCGCCCAATTCATCGTCGCATAGAGGCTCACTTCACCGGATGGGCGGCGAGCCAATCCTGCATCTGCTTGATCTCGGCTTCCTGCGCGGCGATGACGCCTTCGGCGAGCTTGCGAATTTCCGGGTCCTTGCCATTGGCTAGCTCGACCTTGGCCATATCGATGGCGCCCTGATGGTGCGGGATCATGCCGCGGACGAAATCGACGTCGGCATTGCCGGTGTACTTGACCATCATGCCCTTGTGCATCTTGTCCATCGCCTTCTTGTAGCCAACGGTGGCAGGGCTTTGCGCACCCATCGCCATGCCGGCCTTGTCATGTTTCATTTCTTCGCTCTGCGCCGGAACGCTTTCGAGGAAAACGGCGAGCAGCATTCCGGCCGCCATCAGCAAAAGCACGAGTTTCTTGGCCAAGGTCATTCACGGTCTCCTGTTGCTTGGGTTTCGTATTTTTGGGGTGTCGTATTTGGGGGTTTGGATCAGAGTTTCAACGTCTGCAGCCGCAATGCGTTGGCGATCACCGATACAGAGGACAGGCTCATCGCCGCCGCCGCCAGCATCGGCGACAAGAGCATGCCCGTGAGCGGATAGAGCACGCCGGCGGCGACCGGCACGCCAAGCAAATTGTAGAGGAAGGCGAAGAACAGGTTCTGGCGGATGTTGCCGATCGTCGCCTGGGCGAGCTTACGGGCCCGGACGATGCCGTTGAGGTCGCCCTTGACCAAAGTGATGCCGGCGCTTTCGACCGCGACATCGGCGCCGGTGCCCATGGCGATGCCGACATCGGCGCTGGCCAAGGCCGGCGCGTCGTTGACGCCGTCGCCGGCCATGGCGACACCGGCGCCCTGGCCGCGCAACTCCTCGACCAGGGCAGCCTTCTGTTCCGGCAACAGACCGGCGCGGACCTCGTCTATGCCTAGGCTTCTGGCGATTGCATTTGCCGTGCGCTCATTGTCGCCGGTCGCCATGATGATCCGCAAGCCGCTGTCATGAAGCGCCCGGATCGCCTCGGCAGTGGTCGTCTTGATGGGATCGGCGACGGCGACGATGCCGGCCAGTCTGCCTCCGACGGCGATGAACATCGCGGTCTTGCCATCGCCCTGCAGAGCTTCGGCACTGGCTGAGGCGGCGGAAACGTCAACGCCGAGATCGCGCATCATCGCGGCGTTGCCGAGTGCGACAGTCTTGCCCGACACCGTGCCGGAGACGCCCTTGCCGGTGATCGCCTCGAAGGCGCCGGCATCGGTGACGGTTAGACCGCGCGCCGCGGCGCCTTCGACGATGGCCTCGGCCAGCGGATGCTCCGAGCCCTTCTCCAGGCTCGCGGCAAGGCCCAGCAATTCGTCTTCGGAAAAGCCGTTTGCGGCGACAACATCCGTCAGTTTCGGCCGGCCCTCGGTCAGCGTGCCGGTCTTGTCGACGATCAGCGTGTCGACCGAGGCAAAGCGTTCGAGCGCGGCGGCTTCCTTGATCAGCACGCCGGCATGCGCCCCGCGCCCGGTGGCGGTCATGATCGACATCGGCGTAGCGAGGCCGAGCGCGCAGGGACAGGCGATGATCAGCACCGAGACGGCCGAGACGACGGCGAAGATCAGGCTGGGCTCGGGGCCGAAGACCGCCCAGGCGATGAACGCCACGACGGCGACAAGAACGACGGCCGGGACAAAGTAGAAGGAAACGCGGTCGGCCAATCCCTGGATCGGGGCGCGCGAACGCTGTGCCTTGGCGACGAGTTCGACGATGCGCGCAAGCGTGGTCTCGGCGCCGATCCGCTCGGCGCGCATGATCAGCGAACCGTTCTTATTCAGCGTGCCGCCGGTGAGGGTGTCGCCCTCGGCCTTTTCGACCGGCAGCGGCTCACCGGTGATCATCGATTCGTCGATTGAGGAGCGGCCTTCGAGGACCGTGCCGTCGACCGGGAGGGCATCGCCGGGCCGGATGCGCAGGCGATCGCCGGCCTTGACGCTGTCCAGCGGCACATCAGTCTCCGAACCGTCTTCGCCGATACGCCGCGCGGTCTTGGGCGCCAGATCGAGCAGAGCACGGATCGCCGACCCGGTCTTTTCGCGGGCGCGCAATTCCAGCACCTGGCCGAGGAAGACCAGCGCGACAATGACGGCCGCAGCCTCGAAATAGACCGGCACCGCACCGCCATGGCTGCGCAATTGATCCGGGAAGATGTCCGGGAAGAGCGTGGCGACGACGCTGTAGAGATAGGCCGCACCGACGCCGAGCGAAATCAGCGTCCACATGTTGGGGCTGCGGTTGACGACCGACTCCCAGCCGCGATGAAAAAACGGAAAGGCAGCCCACAGCACCACCGGACTTGCCAGGGCCAGTTCGATCCAGACCTTCGTGCGATCATCAACCCAGCCTTCGAACGACAGGCCGACCATGGGCGCCATGGCGATGATCAGAAGCGGGATCGACAATGCAGCGCTGACCCAGAACCGCCTGGTGAAGTCGACCAGTTCGGGATTTGGCCCTTCATCACCTGATGGTACACCCATCGGCTCCAGCGCCATGCCGCAGATCGGGCAGGAGCCAGGCTTGTCACGGATGATCTCGGGATGCATCGGGCACGTGTATTGCGTGCCCTTGGGCGCCGGCACCGGCGCCGGCCTGTCGCCGAGATAGGTTTGCGGTGCCGCCTCGAATTTCGCCTTGCAACCGGCGGAACAGAAATAGAAGCCCCGGCCTTCATGGCGGACAAAGTGCCTGGCGGTGGCGCGGTCGACGCTCATGCCACAGACAGGGTCGGTGGCCGCCAGATATTGGTCCGGCGCAGCCTGGAATTTCGTGCGGCAACCTTCACTGCAGAAATGATAGAGGCGGCCGCCATGCTCCGATGTCGCCTTGCCGGCGGCCGGATCCACGGTCATACCGCAGACCGGGTCGCGCAAAACCGCATCCACGGCCGTGCCTTTCGCCGCACAGCAGCCGCCATGGGCGCCGGGGTGGTCGCCGTGGTGATCATGATCCGAGTGCGTCATATAAAAAATGCCTTTGAGCCTCTGCCTTGTGCGGAGGTAGTGCTTCCAGTAACTGGAAGGTCAAGGCCTGTTGCGATTTTTCGCGATTCCGAGTCCGGCCCGGGCGGTTCGCCCCGAAAAAGCCCAGATTGCGTAGCGCAGCGTATGTAATGTAATCCCCTCCAACGTGATGCCGATCCCGTCGAGATATGAAGTGTCTGGTCATCAATCTTGATCGGTCGTCCGACCGGCTCGCCCATGTCACGGCGGAGTTTGTCCGCATCGGTATCGCTTTCGAGCGAATCACCGCAATCGACGCCCGCGAGAATGGGGATCTGATGCTGCAGCCGCAGCATGCGATATACGCCATACGGCGCCTGTCCCACAGCGAGATCGCCTGCATGCACAGCCATCGCGCCTGCTGGGCCATCATCGCGCAAGACGACGCGCCCTATGGCGCTGTCTTCGAGGACGACATCGTGTTCTCCGCGAATGCCGGCGCCCTGCTTGCCGACGGCGGCTGGATTCCGGCCGATGCCGATGTCGTCAAGCTCGAGACATTCTTCAGCAAAACCATGATCCAGAGGAAGAGGACCGCTGTCGGCCACGGCTTTTCCGTGTTCAGGCTCCGCAGGAGCCATATGGGGACCGGCGGCTACATCCTCTCCAGGCAGATGGCACGCGATCTGCTGGATGCCACTGCGCGGGCCAACGCGGCCGCCGATGACATTCTCTTCAACCCGGCGTTCCCGACGTCAGGTGAAAAGACGATCTACCAGCTTGTTCCCGCGCTCTGCGCGCAGGACCAGTTCATGGGCAACAGACTGCCAAGCCTGCTTTACGAGGAACGCGAAGCCGAATGGGTCGCGAGCGGTCTGACCAAGAAACGCCGAAAGCCCCTCCGCGAAAAGATGAGGGTGGAAACCAGGCGCATCGCCGAGTGGATTGTCGACCACTGCAGACTACGCCGGTACACGGTTGTCCCCTTTGATCCACCCGAAGCAGAACGATAGATTTGTTTGCGGCCGCCGGGGGCCTGATATCCGGCTCGGCCACAACGCGCATAGACATCGGTGAAAAGCCAGCTTATCCGACACCCACCGTCGGCAACTGCTTGCCCTCGTCGAGGAAAATCTTGGGCTCCGAGGGAATTCCGCCTTGCCGCCAGTGACCTGAATAGATAATTCCACCGGCCAGCCGCAACATGTCATCTCCCGGTAATCCTGGGAAGATAGTCCTGTTTAAAAGCTTGGCTTTCTGGCAGTGGTGTAATATCCACTCCAGAAAAGAGCAACAACCATCACATCACCTGTGCTAGAAGGCTCCTACGCTGCTTGTCGGCTCCTGCCGACTCCAGTGGAAGCAAAGATCTTGTACAAAAAAATTTGAACAGAATAGCTCGTAAAAATGAAGCGTCTGGTTATCAACCTCGATCGATCTCCCGAGCGGCTTGCCCACATGGTATCGGAGTTCGGCCGTATCGGCATCGGATTCGAGCGTATCGCGGGGATCGATGCCAAGGAACATCCCGAGCTGGTGCTGCAGCCGCAGCACGCAATACACGCCATCCGGCCGCTCTCCGGCAGCGAAGTCGCCTGCCTGCATAGTCATCGCGCCTGTTGGACGATCATTGCCCAGGACGACGCCCCGTACGGCGCCGTGTTCGAGGACGACATGGTCTTCTCAAGCAAGGCCGGAGCGTTGCTGGGCGATACGAGTTGGGTGCCGGCCGACGCCGATGTCGTGAAGCTCGAGACGTTCTTCTCCAGAACCGTAATCCAGAGGCGAAGGACCTCGGCCGGACACGGTTTTTCCATGGTCCGGCTCTGCAAGGGCCATCCGGGGGCCGGCGGTTACCTGCTCTCGCGGCAAATGGCACGCGCCTTTCTGGAGGCAACGGCGCAGATCAACATAGCCGTCGACGATCTCATCTTCGACCCCATCATGTCGGCCGGCAGGACTGTCTACCAACTTGTTCCCGCGCTCTGCGCGCAGGACCAGTTCGTCGGCGAAAGGCTGCCAAGCCTGCTTGACCAGGAACGCGACTCCGCGCGGACCATAAACGGGCTTATGACAAGGCAGAGGAAGCCGACTGCCGTGAGAATCAGCAGAGAGGCCAGGCGAACCGTGAGGTGGATCGCCGATTTCTGCAGATTCCGGCAACGGATTGTCGTTCCCCTCGATCCGGTCGAGGCAACGGAGTAGGCCGCTTGCCGGACCACCGGCAGGCCCCATACCCAGCGCTGCGAAAACGCGCTATAGACGCCGCCCAAATGGCAAGGCCAACCGGTACCTATGGCGAAAATCTCCCTGAAGCTCGATGAACTGATCGACGGCGAAGCCTTGCGCCGCGAGATGACCGCGCTGACGACGGCCACCGCCGGCGACGGTTCCGGAGCGGCCGCCCGTGCCGGCGTTCTCCAGCTTCTCAAGGCCCGGCTTGCCGAAGGCCGAAAGATCGCCGAGGCCATGCTGAGGGAAGATGGCGGCGGCAATGCCTGTGCCGAGCGGCTGTCTCATCTCATGGATGAACTGATCCGGGCGCTCTACGATTTCGCGGCGACCCATGTCTACCGGGTGAAGAACCGTTCGTCGGCCGAACGCATGGCCGTCGTCGCGGTCGGCGGCTATGGCCGCGGGACGCTGGCGCCGGGATCCGACATCGATCTGCTGTTCCTCTTGCCCTACAAGCAGACGCCGTGGGGCGAGCAGACAGTCGAATACATGCTCTACATGCTGTGGGACCTGGGCTTGAAGGTTGGCCACGCCACCCGCAACATCGATGAGTGCCTGCGGCTGTCACGCACCGACATCACCATCCGCACCTCGATCCTGGAAGCGCGCTTCCTGTGGGGCGAACGCAAGCTCTATGACGAGCTGATGCTGCGCTTCGACCACGAGGTGGTGCGCACGACCGGCCCGGAATATGTCCAGGCCAAGCTCGCCGAACGCGACGAGCGACACGCCAAGGCCGGCGAGAGCCGCTATCTGGTCGAGCCGAACGTCAAGGATGGCAAGGGCGGCCTGCGCGACCTGCAGACGCTGTTCTGGATCGGCAAGTATTTCTACCGGGTGCGCACCGGCGAGGAACTGGTCGAAAAAGGCGTCTTTACCGAGGCCGAGTACCGCGAGTTCCACAAGGCCGAGGACTTCCTGTGGGCAGTGCGCTGCCATATGCATTTCCTCACTGGCAAGGCCGAGGAGCGGCTGCATTTCGACATCCAGCGCGAGATCGCCGAGCGGCTGGGTTACACCACCCATCCCGGCCTGTCGGCGGTCGAACGCTTCATGAAGCACTACTTCCTCGTCGCCAAGGATGTCGGCGACCTGACCCGCATCTTCTGTGCCGCGCTCGAGGAAGAGCAGGCCAAGCATGTGCCGGGCTTCAACCGCATCTTCCTCACCTTCCAGCGCCGCAAGCGCAAGCTCGCCGGCACTTCCGATTTCATTGTCGACAACCACCGCATCAACATCGCCGACGACCAGGTGTTCGAGCGCGATCCGGTCAATCTGCTCAGGCTGTTCTGGTTCGCCGACAAGCATGGGCTGGAATTCCATCCCGATGCGCTGAAGCTGCTGACGCGCTCGCTCGGCCTGGTCAACAAGTCGCTGCGTCGCGACGAGGAAGCCAACCGGCTGTTCCTCGACATATTGACCTCGGACCGCAACGCCGAACTCAATTTGCGACGCATGAACGAGGCCGGGTTGCTGGGCCGGCTGATCCCCGATTTCGGCAAGATCGTCGCCATGATGCAGTTCTCGATGTATCACCATTATACGGTCGACGAGCACCTGATCCGCTGCATCGGCGTGCTGGCCGAGATCGAGCGCGGCGACGGCGAGAAAGTGCATCCGCTGGCGCATTCGCTGATGCCGGGCCTGAAGAAGAGCCGCGAGGCGCTTTATGTCGCCGTGCTGCTGCACGACATCGCCAAGGGGAGGCCGGAAGATCATTCCGAGGCCGGCGCCCGCATCGCGCGCCGCATCTGCCCGCATATGGGGCTGTCGCCGGCGGATACTGAAACGGTCGCCTGGCTGGTCGAGAACCACCTCGTGATGTCGATGACGGCGCAGACGCGCGATCTAAACGACCGCAAGACGATCGAGGATTTCGCGTCGGTCGTGCAATCGGTCGAGCGGCTGAAGATGCTCCTGATCCTCACCGTCTGCGACATCAGGGGCGTTGGACCGGGCGTGTGGAACGGCTGGAAGGGCCAGTTGCTGCGCACGCTCTATTACGAGACCGAACTGCTGCTTACCGGCGGCTTCTCGGAAGTGTCGCGCGCGCAGCGCACGGCGGCAGCGCGCGAGCGTCTGGCCGAGGCGCTCGGTGACTGGCCCGACAAGGCCCGCAAGCGCTATGTCGGGCTGCACTACGAGAACTACCTGCTGGCCGTGGACCTGCCGGACCAGATCCGCCATGCCGAATTCATCCGCGAGGCGGACGCGTCCGGCAACAAGCTCGCCACCATGGTCAAGACCCACCAGTTCGAGGCGGTGACCGAAATTACCGTTTTGGCGCAGGACCATCCCCGTCTTCTCTCGGTCATTGCCGGGGCATGCGCCGGGGCCGGTGGCAACATTGTCGACGCCCAGATCTTCACCACCTCGGATGGCCGCGCCCTGGACACGATCCTGATCTCACGGGAATTCGACCGCGACGAGGACGAGCGCCGGCGCGCCGAGCGCGTCGGCCGGCTGATCGAGGACGTGCTGTCGGGCAAGAGCTGGCTGCCGGATATGATCGAGAAGCGCACCAAGCCAAGGCGCGGATCGAAGGTGTTCAAGATCCCGCCACGCGCCGAGATCCGCAACACGCTGTCGAACCGGTTTTCGGTCATCGAAGTCGAAGGGCTCGACCGCCCGGGCCTGCTGTCGGAGATCACCGGCACGCTGTCCGACCTGTCACTCGACATTGCATCGGCACACATCACCACTTTCGGCGAAAAGGTCATCGACACCTTCTATGTCACCGACCTCACCGGCCAGAAGATCGACAGCCCGGCCCGCACCGCCACCATCCGCAACCGGCTGATGGCGGCGCTCGAAGGCATCGCGCCGGAACGCGGCGGCAAGGCCAAGGCAGCCGCCGAGTGACTGCCATCCTCACTTTGTCCCAATCCCTAGAGCTGTTCACCGTTTCACGGAAACGGCGAACAGCTCTAAGTCTTCGTTTCAACGCAATTCCAGGCGGAAAACCGCTTCACACTTTTCCTGGAATTGCTCCAAGGCAGTCTTCGAACGCATGAGCCTCGTCAAGAAATTCGCCACCGTCGCTTCCGGCACGCTGATGAGCCGCGCGCTCGGTTTTGGCCGCGAGATGCTGATGGCGGCAGCACTCGGCACCGGACCGGTGGCCGACGCCTTCAACGCCGCCTTCCAGTTTCCCAACACCTTTCGCCGGCTGTTCGCCGAAGGCGCCTTCAACGCAGCCTTCGTGCCGCTGTTTGCCAAGGAGATCGAAACGCACGGCACCGACGGCGCCAAACGCTTCTCCGAGGAAGTGTTCGGCGTGCTGTTTTCGGCGCTTCTGGCGCTGACCATCGTCATGGAACTGGCGATGCCGCTGATCGTGCGCTACCTGGTGGCGCCGGGCTTTGCCGACACGCCGGGCAAGTTCGAGACGACCGTCGCACTGGCGACGATCATGTTCCCGTATCTGATCTGCATGTCGCTTGCCGCCATGATGGCGGGCATGCTGAATTCGCTGCGCCGTTATTTCGCGGCTGCCATCGCGCCGGCGTTCCTCAACATCATCCTGATCAGCGTGCTGGGCTATGCCTGGTACCATGGGCTGGATGCCCGTGCTGTCGGCTTCAGCCTGTCCTGGGGCGTGCTGGCGGCGGGCCTCGTGCAACTTGCCATCGTCTGGGTGGCGGTTCGCAATGCCGGCATCTCGATCGGTTTCCGCCGCCCGAAGATGACGCCGAACGTCAAGCGCCTGCTGATCCTGGCGTTGCCGGCGGCGATCACCGGCGGCATCACCCAGATCAACCAGCTGATCGGCACGGCGATCGCGTCGGCGCAAGACAGCGCGGTGTCCTCCCTCGCCTATGCCGACCGCGTCTATCAGTTGCCGCTCGGTGTCGTCGGCGTGGCGGTGGCGATCGTGCTGTTGCCGGAGCTGTCGCGGGCGCTAAAATCAGGCAATCTCATCGAGGCGGCCAATCTGCAGAACCGCTCGGTCGAGTTCACCTTGTTCATGACCTTGCCGGCGGCGGCAGCGCTCTGGGTGATGGCGGAGCCGATCGTGCGGCTGGTCTATGAGCGCGGCGCGTTCGCCGCCAACCATTCGACCCCGACGGTGGCGGCGATCCTGGCGATCTTCGGTCTCGGCCTGCCGGCCTTCGTGCTGATCAAGGCCTTTACCCCCGGCTATTTCGCCCGCGAGGACACCCGCACGCCGATGATTTTCGCCGCCATCTCGGTGGCGGTGAACGTCGCCACCGCGCTGACGCTGTTTCCCAGGATGGGCGCACCCGGCATTGCCGTCGCCTCAGCCGTGGCCGGCTGGGTCAACGCGCTGATGCTGCTTGCCGTCTTGATCCGGCGCGGCCATTGGGGCCGCGATGTGCCGCTCCTGAAACGCATTCCCCGGCTGGTGCTGTCGGCCGCGGTGATGGCGGTGGCGCTGTATTTCGCCGAGCACTATTTCGCCGCAAGGCTCGGGCCGGGCTCGCCGCTGGTCATCAAGGCAACGACGGTGCTTGGCCTCGTCGCCGGCGGCGCTGCGCTCTACTTCATCACCGCCTTTGCCACTGGCGGCGCCGATTTCGGCATGATCCGGCGCAATGTCGGGCGCAAGGGAGTGCCGCCGGCCGCAAAGACCGGCATCGACGACTAGAGCCCCAATCGACCTATAGCTCCATCTTGATCGCGGCGGCGTCTTCGTCCATAAGCGCGCCGTCGCAAGACTTTCGCCGCGCGCGGTTTCCAGCCGCATGATTGGCTCGAAAAAGTCTGCACCTTTTTGGAATCATGCTTATACGGCCCTCCACAAGCCATGAGGAACCCATGTCCGCCTTCAAGCCCCTTGTCTTCTCCGGCGTTCAGCCGACCGGCAATCTGCATCTTGGCAATTATCTCGGCGCCATCAAGAAGTTCGTCGCCCTGCAGGACACCTCTGACTGCATCTATTGCGTCGTCGACCTGCATTCGCTGACCGCGCAGCTGGTTCATGACGACCTTGCCGACCAGACGCGCTCGATCACCGCGGCGTTCCTCGCGTCCGGCATCGACCCGAAGAAGCACATCGTCTTCAACCAGTCGCGGGTGATGCAGCATGCCGAGCTCGCCTGGATCTTCAATTGCGTCGCGCGCATCGGCTGGATGAACAAGATGACGCAGTTCAAGGACAAGGCCGGCAAGGACCGCGAAAATGCCTCGCTGGGCCTGCTCGCCTATCCCTCGCTGATGGCTGCCGACATCCTGCTCTATCGCGCAACGCATGTTCCGGTGGGCGAGGACCAGAAGCAGCATCTGGAGCTGACCCGCGACATCGCGCAGAAATTCAACAATGATTTTTCGGGCCGCATCGCCCGCCTTGGCGTCGGCGTCGAGATGCAGGTCGGCGAGGAGACGGTGAACGGCTTCTTCCCGATCACCGAACCGGTCATTGGCGGCCCGGCGGCGCGCATCATGAGCCTGCGCGACGGGTCGAAGAAGATGTCGAAGTCGGACCCGTCGGACCTGTCGCGCATCAATCTCACCGACGATGCCGACACCATCTCGAAGAAGATCCGCAAGGCCAAGACCGATCCGGAAGCCTTGCCTGGTGAAGTCGACGGGCTGGAAAGCCGGCCGGAGGCGGAAAACCTGGTCGGCATCTATGCCGGGCTGGCCGAGATGTCGAAGGCCGACGTGCTGAAGGAGTTCGGCGGCCAGCAGTTTTCGGTGTTCAAGCCGGCGCTGGCCGACCTTGCGGTGGAGAAACTGGCGCCGATCGCCGGCGAGATGCGCCGCATCGAAGGCGACCGCGTCTATGTCGACGCGGTGCTCAGGGACGGCGGCGAACGCGCCGGCGTGCTCGCAGAAACGACGATGAAGACCGTGCGTGACATCATCGGGCTGCTGCAGGGCTGATCCGTATCGTCAGTGCAGCGCACCATACTGGCATAAGGCCGGCGGCTTGCCGCCGGTCTGCCGCGGTGGCAGATTGCGGCCGAAATGACACCAGGTAGATAGACATGGTCTCCAAACGCCTCAGCCGCGAAGCCGGTCATCGCAGGAAATTCCTGACGATCATCGACGATACGCCCGAGTGCGAGCGCGCCGTCGCCTACGCCTCGAAGCGAGCGCAGAGCACCAGCGGTACGCTGGTGCTGCTCTATGTCATCGTGCCGGACGATTTTCAGCACTGGCTGGGCGTCGAGAAGATCATGCGCGAAGAGGCGAACGCCACGGCGCGCGCGGCCCTCGACGGCTACGCCAACAAGGTGCGCCAGAAGCTCGGCATCGAGCCGGAGATGGTGGTGCGCGAAGGCAAGCCGACGGAAGAGATCCACAAGCTGATCGAGGAAGACCAGGACATCGCCATTCTGGTGCTGGCGGCCGGTGCCGGCAAGGAAGGCCCCGGACCGCTGGTCGGCGCCGTGGCCGGCAAGGGCGCCGCCTTCCCCATTCCGGTCACAGTAGTGCCGCAGAATCTGTCGGACGAGGAGATCGACAGCCTCGCCTGAAGCCCGCCAGGGATTCTGTTCCCCAGCCAGCAAAATCATTCCGCCAGAGAGCCGTTCGCGCGACGCGTTTCGCTTGAATGTCCAGCCGATAGAGCCTATTTAGAACTATTCCAAACTATCTGCCCGAAACGGGCACGGAGACGGCCATGTTCATCCAGACCGAATCGACGCCCAATCCTGCGACGCTGAAATTCCTGCCCGGCAAGGAAGTGCTGCTCGAAGGCACCGCCGATTTCCGTGATGCGGACAGTGCGGCAACGGCCTCGCCGCTGGCCGGCCGGCTGTTCGAAATCCCGGGCGTTACCGGCGTTTTCTTCGGGTATGATTTCATCACCGTGACCAAGGACGGCCCCGACTGGCAGCACTTGAAGCCGGCGATCCTCGGCGCCATCATGGAGCACTTCATGTCCGGCGCGCCGGTCATGGCCAAGGCCGGCCCGGCCGCCGAGACCAGCCAGACAGGCGAATTCTACGACAAGGCGGACGAGGAACTCGTCATCACCATCAAGGAATTGCTCGACACCCGCGTGCGCCCGGCGGTGGCCCAGGATGGCGGCGACATCACTTTCCGCGGCTTCGAGAACGGCACCGTGTTCCTGCACATGAAGGGCGCCTGCGCCGGTTGCCCGTCATCGACGGCAACGCTGAAACACGGCATCCAGAACCTGCTCCGGCATTTCGTGCCCGAAGTGCAGCAGGTCGAACAGGTTTCCTGAATCTTCCGCGCCTAGCCCGGCCTGTCGGTATGTGGGCGCGGCCTGAAACATCCCATCCGTAGAACAACAAAAAACCGGGCCGAATTGCCCGGTTTTCTGTTTGGGACGTCCGTTGTTGCCTAGACGGTCCGCGTACGAAACGTGTCTGACCATGATCCCGCAAGGGATCGTGGTCCTTACATCACGATGACCTTGGCGCCGACCGAGGCGCGGTCATAGAGATCGATGATGTCCTGGTTCATCAGCCGGATACAGCCAGACGACATCGCCTTGCCGATCGAATTCCATTCCGGGCTGCCGTGCAGCCGGTAACCCATGTCGCCACCCTTGTTGAACAGGTACATGGCGCGCGCGCCGAGCGGGTTCTTCAGGCCCGGCTCCATGCCATCGGCGAACTTCTCCAGTTCCGGCTGGCGCCTGATCATTTCACGGGGCGGCGTCCAGGTCGGCCATTCGCGCTTCAGCGCGATATGGGCGGTACCATGCCACTCGAAGCCCTCGCGGCCGACACCGATGCCGTAGCGGATGGCCAAGCCGTCGCCCTCGACGAAGTAGAGGAACTTGTTTTGCGTATCGACGATAATGGTGCCGGGCTTTTCCTTAGTGTCGTAATTGACTTCCTGCCGGTGGAACTGCCTCGGCACTTTTTCGATCGGAATGCGTGGCAGTTGGTAGCCAGCATCGGTCACCGCGCCGTAGTCGTTGGAGAAGATCTGCCCGCCAATGGTGCTGCAACCGGCGATGGCAGTGGATAGCGCCAATGCGGCAATTATTGCAAGCGACTTCATGCGCATGAGATGATCCGGAGCCCCGCCCAAAGGTCAGCGGCACGAGTCGGCCGCCTTCTTGCCATCATTCATGCTGGCATTTGCTTTGCTTGCCAAGCGCACGATGCCTATATGCGGGAACTTACCTGCTGGTAAGCGTATCACTATGGCATTTCGGCAACAGCCCTCACCGGATTGTGAAGTAAATTCAATGGGGGCGACATCAAACGGTTACCTGGAATCGAGGATCAGCATGAATGTCGGCGACGCCGCCCACCGTTCAGGCCTGCCGGCCAAGACCATCCGTTACTATGAGGAGATCGGCCTGATCGCGCCGGCACGCGCCGCCAACGGCTACCGCGATTATTCCGGCGACGACATTCATCGGCTGGCCTTCCTGCGCCGCGCGCGCAACCTCGGCTTTTCCATCGACGATTGCCGCCAGCTGATGGCGCTATACCAGGATCGCGGCCGCGCCAGCCACGACGTGCGCGAGATCGCCGCCGCCCATGTCACGGCGATCGAGGAGAAGGTGCGCGAGTTGCAGTCGATGCGCACGACCCTGCAGAAACTGATCCATGCCTGCCATGGCGACAACAGGCCGGACTGCCCGATCCTGGATGACATGGCAGGGGCTGCGCCGTCTGGCGAAAGGGCCGTTTCATAGCAAGGGCTGGCGGAAGTCAAAACCTTGAGGAAGTCCGGCCAGGTCTGGTGGAACAAGGGACTTCAGTCTTATTTGCGCTATTGCTAATATAAATATAGTTTGATCGACGCGGGGACAATCACACCCAAAGCCCACACCCGCAATGGCCGGTGCAGCCCCCTATAAACCCAAAGCCAAGCTGTGCCGGCCATTTCGCCCGCCATATGCGCGATCACGGAAGGCAGCTTCAGGCCGGCCCGCTTTGCACATTTGACAAACCGCTGGCGCGTGAGCGATCGCGCCCTGAATGCGCCGCCTGTCAGTCCCCCGATAGGAACGACCCGGCACGCTCAGTCGGGGGGACATGGGGTCGTGCCGGGTCGTTGCGGGTCAGGCTTTTGGGATCGTCTCCCGCACGACCAAGCTATATACATATTAGGAATAGCTCAATTAAGACTGAAGTCCCGTCCACGGACTGCTCAGTTGTGAGGGCAGCACCTGCCCTAGCGCTGCTCCATGGGGATGAGTCGACTTCATTGCTACTGGCTAGCAGTTCCTACGGTCTCCAATCGGTCACCTATCGAAGGCGATTGTATATTTGAGAGGCCCGATACACCCAAAAGAAGTCTGGATCGGTTCTTGAAGGCTTGATTTGAAGGGCATACCGTCAATTCAAGGGGCTTGGGTGACGCAATGTTGAACGACGATAAGGGCGAGCGGCTTTGGGCTTTAGACCTTGATGCTCTGCGCAAGGCCTTCGAAACATACGTTCGAGAGCACAAAACAACGGCTGCGGAGTGGGGGGAACACGCCAAGCGGTTCCTCGAAAAACAAAGAGTTCGCCAGGGTGACTCGCGCTGATCCCCGGCCGTAGGGCCGGTCCTGTGGTATTCTACTGGATAGACTCGACTTCCTCCTTCTGCTTCCCTGGCGTCCATTCGGTCGTAGGTTTGTCAACCATAGAATCGCCTATCGCAAAGGGGTTCAAACCGTGAACAAAATCTGGCATGGTGGCTGCCATGCCGATCATTTCTCCCATCGCAATCAATCCCCTCATCGACGGTCGCCAGTCCGAACGCGCCATGCTGGTGCGGCGCGGCGTGCAGCGGCTGCTGATGCAAATGGGCGCGCATGTGTTGCCTGAACTGTCGCTGGCCACCGGCCGCCGCGCCGACCTCGTGGCGCTGACCCGGCAGGGCGACATCTGGATCATCGAGATCAAATCCTCGATCGAGGATTTCCGGGTCGACCGCAAATGGCCCGACTACCGGCTGCACTCCGACCGCTTCTTCTTTGCCACCCATCCCGGCGTGCCGGCGGAAATCTTCCCGGAAGAGTGCGGCTTCATCCTGTCCGACGGCTACGGCGCCGAGATCCTGCGCGACGCGCCGGAGCATCGCATGGCGGCGGCCACGCGCAAGGCGCTGATGCTGCGCATTGCCCGGGCCGGTGCCTCGCGGCTGCTGGCGGCCGAACTGGCCGGTGTGTCGGTGCCGGCGCTGGAAGGGGAGAGCGAGTAGTTCGCAGAACCTGGGTCCTCGCCCCTACTCCGTCTCTTCCTCCACTCCACCCGCGGCCGGCGCCATCAGCAGCACGGCAGCGCCGAGTATGGCGGCGATGAAGGAGCCGGCAAGGATGCCGACCTTGACCGCGTCCTGCAGGGCTACATCGCCGGCGAAAGCGAGCAGGCCGATGAACAGGCTCATGGTGAAGCCGATGCCGCAGAGCAGCGAGATACCGACCATGTGCGACCAGCCGGCATGGGCCGGCAGATCGGCCAGGCCGAGCCGGATTGCAAGCGCGGAGGAGCCGAACACGCCGACCAGCTTGCCGACCACGAGGCCGGCGGCGACACCTAGCGTCAACGGCTCGATCAGCGCGCCAAAACTGAGGCCGGCGAGCGAAACGCCGGCATTGGCGAAGCCGAAGATCGGAATGACGAAAAACGGCACGATCTTGTGCAGGCCATGCTCGAGCCGGTGCAGCGGCGAGTGGTCGAGATCGTGGCCGATCCCGGCGGAGCGTTCGAGCGGAATGGTAAGCGCCAGCGCGACACCAGCAAGCGTGGCATGGACGCCCGATTTCAGCACCAGCACCCACAATACGGCGCCGAGCACGAGATAAGGCACCAGCGTCATCACCCGAATGCGGTTGAGCACGATAAGCACGGCAATGACGGCGAAGGCGGCGCCGAGATAGGCCAGCGACAGGCCGCTGGTGTAGAAGATGGCGATGATGATGACGGCGCCGAGGTCATCGATGATGGCAAGCGCGGTCAGGAAGACTTTCAGCGAGGCCGGCACGCGGCTGCCTAGCAGCGACAGAACGCCAAGCGCGAAGGCGATGTCGGTCGCGGTCGGGATCGCCCAGCCGGACAGGGCTGGCCCGTTGTTGCGGTTGATGGCGACATAGACCAGTGCCGGAACCACCATGCCGCCGGCCGCCGCGATGCCGGGCAGCACGCGGCGCGGCCAGGTCGACAGCTGGCCGTCCAGCATCTCGCGCTTGATCTCCAGCCCGACGAGCAGGAAGAACACCGCCATCAGCCCGTCATTGACCCAATGCGAAACACTGAGCGGGCCGAGATAGGCATGGAGAACGGAGAAATAGGTTTCCGCGAGCGGCGAATTGGCGACGATCAGCGCAAGCGCCGCCGCCACCATCAGGATAATGCCGCCAGCCGCCTCGCCGTCGAGAAATTCGCGGAAGACGGAAACCGGCCGCTGTTTCAGATCCTGCATGTCGCCTCCGCTGCTCAGTCTCAGCGTGGCGCGCGCTTGGCCAGGATCCGCTGCAGCGTGCGGCGGTGCATGTTGAGCCGGCGAGCGGTTTCGGAGACGTTACGCTCGCACATTTCGTAGACGCGCTGGATGTGTTCCCAGCGCACGCGGTCGGCCGACATCGGATTTTCCGGCGGCGCGGCGCGCTCGCCCGAGGTGCGGGTGAGGGCAGCAAAGATGTCGTCGGCATCGGCGGGCTTCGACAGATAGTCGACGGCGCCAAGCTTCACTGCGGTCACCGCGGTGGCGATGTTGCCGTAGCCGGTCAGGATGATGGTGCGGGAATCCTCGCGCTTCTCGCGGATGGCGGCGACGACATCGAGGCCGTTGCCATCGCCGAGCCGCATATCGACCACGGCGTAGGCCGGCGGATTGGCGCGCGCCTTGCCCACGGCCTCCTCGACGCTCTCGGCGGTCTCGACCACGAAGCCCCTGGTTTCCATGGCGCGGGCTAGCCGGGTGAGGAACGGCTTGTCGTCATCGACGATCAAAAGCGAGGTGTCCTCGCCTTCAACCATTGCGCCAATATTTTCATCGCCTGTCATCGTCTTAGAAATTCCTGCTGCCTTAATTTTACGCAGATATAGTTTTGCGCCGCTATTGTCCAATTTACGCAATGTCAAACATGGTGGCCGGGGCCGTTTCCGGGTTCAGGAACACCGTTCTCGGCCACGAAATCTGTACCACGGCGCCCTCGCCCAGGCCGCTCGAATTGCGGAAATCGAGTGTGGCGCCCGAGCGTTCGAGCAGCGTCTTGGCAATGAACAGGCCGAGCCCCAGGCCGCCGCCGGCTTCATTGCCCTGGCGCGTCGACATATAGGGCTCGCCGATACGGTCGATGATCTCGGGCGGAAAGCCGGGGCCGTCGTCGATGATCGAAAAGGTGACGGCGGCCTCGTCCCAGCTCCAGCGCACGGTGACGCTCTTGCGGGCGAAATCGACGGCGTTTTCGACCAGATTGCCAAGGCCGTAGATGACCCCCGGATTGCGGCGCCCGACCGGCTCGGGCCCGGTGCGCTCGCCCGGGCGAAGCTTGATGGAGATGCCGAAGTCGCGATGCGGCGCGGTGACCTCCTCGACCAGCGAGGTCAGCGGCAGGCGGGAAAGATGCGCCTCGCCCTCGGACGACAGGCTGGTCAGACGTTTGAGGATTTCGCGGCAACGCTCGCTTTGCGAGCGCAGCAGCTTCACGTCTTCGCCGTATTTCGGGTCGCTGCCGAGCGCCTTTTCCATTTCCTTGGCGACGAGCGTGATGGTGGCGAGCGGCGTGCCAAGCTCATGCGCCGCCGCCGCCGCCAGGCCGTCGAGCGCCGAAAGGTGCTGTTCGCGCTGCAGCACCAGTTCGGTGGCGGCAAGCGCATTGGCCAGAAGACGCGCTTCGGCGGCCACCCGGAAGGCGTACATGGCGGTGAAGGCGATCGAGGAGAGCACCGCCATCCACATGCCGGCGACATAGATGAAAGGCATGGCCAGCGGCGCGCCTTCATACCAGGGCAACGGCAGATGGATGAAAACCAGCAAGGTTGCCGCTATCATCACCAATCCGCCAAGGAGAGCTGTCAGGCGCAGGGGCAGCGAGGTCGCCGAAATAACGACAGGCACGGTCATCAGCAGCGAGAACGGATTGGTCAGGCCGCCTGTCATGTAGAGCAGGCCGGCGAGTTGCAGGCTGTCGAAGATCAGGATGCCGAAGGCGGCGAACGGGGTGAGCCGGTGCGCGGCCGGAAAGCGAAAGGCCAGGAACAGGTTCATCCAGGCCGAACAGGCGATCAGGGCGAAGCACAGGCTCACCGGCAACGGGAATTTCAGACCATAGGCGACGACGAGCACCGTTACGCTCTGGCCGACAATGGCCAGCCAGCGCAGCCGGATCAGCGTGTTCAGGCGCAGTCTCTGGCTCTGCTGGAAATCGGGCGAACGCAAAACGTTAATCATGGCCATGGATTACAGGCGTAAGGCGCCCAAGGCTAGGTCCCGCGCGGCTTGGCGCGGGCGGTGGCGGCGGCGAGCAGCGGGTTTTCCGGCCAGACATGCTTGGGATAGCGGCCACGCATGTCGGCGCGCACATCGGCCCAGGAGCCGCGCCAGAAGCCGGGCAGGTCGCGCGTGGTCTGGATCGGCCTGTGTGCCGGCGACAACAGTTCGAGTGTCAGCGGCACCGTGCCATTGGCAATCGAGGGGTGGCGGTCAAGCCCGAACAGCTCCTGCACGCGAACCGCCAGCACCGGCCATTCGCTGTCATAGCGGATCGGCACATGGCTGCCCGACGGGGCGTTGAAATGGGTTGGCGCAAGCGTGTCGACCTTGCGCTGCAGGTCGTGCGGCACGAGCGAGGCCAGGCCGGCCGAGACAATGCCGGGACCGATGGCTGCAAAAGAAGCCGCACCCGACAGGAAGGGTAGCAGCCAGTCGTCAAGGCGCTCAATCAGCGCTTCATCCGACATATCTGGCCAGGGTGCGCCGAGGCCGCGATGCAGCCAGGAGAGCCGCTGGCGCAGCGTCTCGGCCTCCTTGCTCCAGCTCAGCAGCGACAGCCCATGCTCGCGCAAGGCGTCAAGGATGGCGCGGTCGGCCGCGGCGCCTGAAGGAGCCGGCAGCATGCGTTCTGCGAGCGTGATGGCGCCGAGACGAACGGTTTCGCGCACGCGCACGGCGCGGCGCTCGCGGTCAAAGTTCGTTTGCCGGCGTGTTTCGATCCGGTCGGCCAGGGTGGCGCGGATGTCGTCCTCGCCGATCGCCGCCGCTGCCGCTATGCGGGCATTCTGCGCCTTGCCCTGCAGGTCGGCGACAACCAGGAACGGCTCGCCAGCCAGCGGGTCGGCGGCATCGAGCATAGCGCCGGAGCCATTGGCCAACACGAAGCGCCCGCGCTCGCCACGCGCCTTGGCGACGCGATCCGGCCAAGCATGTATAAGCAAAGGACCGGCAGGTACAGCTTCGCTGTTTTTTGTACCCCCGACCTGCCTCGCCAGTCGCTCCGCGAGTTGGCGCGCGGCGGTGGCGCGCGGCGATCTTTCGCCGCGAAAGCGCATCAGCCGCCGTTCGAGATCGGCGCCGTCGCCGCCGAGGCCACGTTCGGCGAGCAGTACGGCCAGCATGGCCGCCTCGCCGGCATGGCCGCTCTTGGCGGCCTCGGCGACCATATGCGCCAGCCGCACGGGCAGAGCGAGCTTGCGCATCGAAGCGCCTGCTTCCGTCAAACGCCCGGCCTCGTCGATGGCATGGAGCGCGCGCAGCAGCACCCTTGCCTCGTTGAGTGCCGGGGCTGGCGGCGGATCGAGGAAGGCGAGCGCCGTCGGGTTGGCGACGCCGAAGGCGGCGCAGTCGAGCAGCAGGCCGGAGAGGTCCGCTTCGAGGATTTCCGGCGGCGTGAAGGCGGGAAGTGCCGATGTCTGCTCGGCGCGCCACAGCCGGATGGCGACGCCGGCTTGCGTGCGTCCGGCGCGGCCGGAACGCTGGTCGGCCGAGGCCCTGCTGACCCGCACGGTTTCCAGCCGCGTCAGGCCGCTTGCCGGCTCGTAGCGCGGCAGGCGCGAAAGGCCGGAATCGATGACGACGCGTACTCCGTCGATGGTGATGGAGGTCTCGGCAATCGAGGTCGCCAGCACCACCTTGCGGCGGCCCGCCGGCGCCGGTTTGATCGCGGCGTCCTGCGCCTTGCCGTCAAGCTGGCCATAGAGCGGGACGATGTCGGTGTCGGCGCCAACCTTGCCAGCCAGCCGCTCGGCGGTGCGCTCGATCTCGCGTTGGCCGGGCAGGAAGGCGAGCACGCTGCCGCTCTCGTCGGCAAGGGCGGCGCGGATCGCCTTGGCCATGGCGTCCTCGATCGGAACACCGGCTGGCCGTTCGTCGTAACGGACATCTACGGGGAAGGCGCGGCCCTCGCTCTCGATCACCGGCGCACCCGACAGGAGTTTCGCGACACGGGCGCCGTCGAGTGTCGCCGACATCACCAGCAGGCGCAGATCCGGCCGCAATGCGCCCTGCACGTCGAGCGCCAGCGCCAGGCCGAAATCGCCGTCGAGCGAGCGCTCGTGGAACTCGTCGAAAATGACCGCCGAAACCCCGGGCAGTTCGGGATCATCGAGGATCATGCGCGCCAGCACGCCTTCGGTGACGACCAATATTCTGGTTTTCGCCGAAGTGCGGTTTTCCATGCGCATGGCATAGCCGACCGTGGCGCCCGGCTCCTCATCCAGCAATTGCGCCATGCGGCGTGCGGCGGCGCGGGCGGCGAGCCGGCGCGGCTCGAGCAGGACGATCTTGCCCGCACCCAGCCACGGCGCACCGAGCAGCGCCAGCGGCACCAGCGTCGTCTTGCCGGCGCCGGGCGGCGCCACCAGCACCGCGCTGTTGCCGGCGCCGAGCGCTGCGCCCAGCGCCGGCAGCACGGCGGATACCGGAAGCTCCGGCAGGGATCCTGTCGTCATCGCGTCCGCATATCAGCGGTCACGGCCACGGTGCAACCGGCGCCGGCTCAAAGTCTGGTCCGCGCAAACGGGTTCCAGCGCACGGTGCCGAGCCGCACCTCCTCACGCACCATGGTCAGCAGGCCGGCCCCACCGACGATCGCGAGGCCGACCAGCGACAGCCAGTCGGGGTACTCCTTGAAGAACAGCGCGCCGAGGATCACCGCCCAGACGATCTGCGAATAATGCGTCGGCGCGATGCGGTTGGCGGGAGCGTATTTGGCGGCGAGCAGTTGCATGAATTGTCCGCCAGCGGTGAAGGCGCCCGCCATGGCCAGCCAGACGAGCTGCATGGCATTCGGCAAGGTGAATGAGGTGGCGGCGGCGCCGACCCCGTTGAACACTAGGCCGTAACCGACAAGCACGCCGAGCATCGATGTGCGCTTTTCCTGTTGCGCGAGCGACCGCAACAGGATGACGCTGGTGGCGGCGAGGAACGCGGTCACGAAGGCGGCCAAATGGCCGAGGTTCAATTCACGAAAACCCGGCCGCACCACCAACATCACCCCGGCAAAGCCGGCAAATACGGCCAGCCACCGCCAGGGACCGACCTTTTCCTTCAGGATGACGGTGGACAGGATGGTAACCAGCAAGGGCGCGAGGAAGATCAGGGCATAGACTTCGGCCAAAGGAATGTGCGTGAAGGCATAGACGCTGAGCACACCGGAAGCGATGCCGGCCCAGGCGCGCGCCTGGACGGCCCATGGCCGCTTCATGCGCCAGAAATCCCGCCAACGCTCACCCGCCGGGCGGGTGAAGAACAGGAAAAAACCGGCAAACAGGGTGCCGAAAAAGCCGATCTCGAAGACGGTGAACTGTCCGCCCAGGCTCTTGATAACGGCATCGCTGCCCGAATAGCTTGCATAGGCGATCAGGGCGAGCAGAATTCCGTTCGTCACGTTTTCATTTCCGGGGGAGAGTGGTTGAAAATATTGGCGCTCGGTGCGCATCCGGACGACATCGAGATCTTCATGTTCGGTACGATGGCGGCCTATGTGGCGCAAGGCGCAGAACTCACTTTTGCCGTGGCCACGGATGGTGCCAGGGGCGGCAAGAGTGATGCCACGGTTCTCGCCCGTGTCCGTCGCGAGGAAGCAATGGCCGCGGCCGCGCTGCTAGGAGCTGCGCCACGCTTCCTCGACTTTCACGACGGCGAACTGGTCGCCGATGCCGCGCTGATCGGCGCGCTGAAAACGCTGATCCGCGAGACCGGACCGGATCTGGTCATCACGCATGCGCCCAACGACTATCACGCCGATCATCGCGCGCTGTCGGACGGCGTGCGCATTGCGGCCTCGTTCGCGGTTCCGGTGCTGCATGCCGACACGATGGGCGGTACCGGATTCTCGCCGACGCACTATGTCGATGTTTCCGCCTACCGGGATATCAAGACGCAGGCGATCCGCGCGCACCGCTCGCAGCGGCCGGAGCAATATGTCGACAGGGCGCGCATCCAGAACGAATTTCGCGCCGGTCAATGCAACGCTGTCCCCGGGTCTCTGGCCGAGGCTTTTCGCTTTGAGCCAACATTTCCCTTCGCCGACATACGCGTCTTGCTGCCGCCCGCGCCGCCGGTTCGACCGGTGACACCACAGACGAGCGTCATCGGTGAGGCCGACTGAGCGGCTGCCGGAGAGACCATCCAGCGGTCATTTCGCAACGATTTCAATCACTCGTTTCGTCATGTTGCGACGCAGCAACGAATTCGCTTGCCTTGTTTAGTAAAAATTGCATCACTAAACAAATTACTAAACATCTGCCGCGCTCCGGCGCCGCCATGTTTGGGCCTCTGAGGAGAGAGGTTAAGGGCTCTTGAAACCGTCATCCGGGCGCGTTTCGCAAATGGGAGGAAGGCATGAAATCGAGCTTGAAACTGGCGTTGGGACTGGCCTCGGCGATGGTTGCGTCGACAGCCGTATCAAACGCCGCGCACGCTGAAGATCTGACACTATGCTGGGCCGCGTGGGATCCAGCAAACGCACTTGTCGAACTGTCCAAGGACTTCACCAAACAGACCGGCATCGGTATGAAGTTCGAATTCGTGCCGTGGACCAACTATGCCGATCGTTTCCTCAACGAGCTGAACTCGCACGGCAAATTGTGCGACCTGATCATCGGCGACAGCCAGTGGATCGGCGGCGCGGCCGAGAACGGCCACTACGTCAAGCTGAACGACTTCTTCGACAAGGAGAAGATCAGCATGGACGATTTCGTGCCGGCGACCGTGGTCGGCTATTCGGAATGGCCGAAGAACACGCCCAACTACTGGGCTCTGCCGGCCATGGGCGACGTCGTCGGCTGGACCTATCGCAAGGACTGGTTCTCCAAGCCGGAGCTGCAGAAGGAATTCAAGGCGAAGTATGGCTGGGATCTCGGCCCGCCGACCACCTTCGACCAGTTGAAGCAGATCGCCGAATTCTTCCAGAAGCGGCAGATCGACGGCAAGACCGTCTATGGCGCCTCGATCTACACCGAGCGTGGCTCGGAAGGCATCACCATGGGCGCCATGGACGTGCTCTACAGCTACGGCTTCCAGTATGAGAACCCGAAGAAGCCCTACGAGATGGAAGGCTTCGTCAATTCGGCCGACTCAGTCAAAGGCTTGGAGTTCTACAAGGCGCTCTATGATTGCTGCACCCCTCCGGGCGCATCGAACAGCTACATGGGTGAAGGCGTCGATGCCTTCAAATCCGGTCAGGTGGCGATGCACATGAACTTCGCCTTCACCTGGCCGGGCCTGCAGAAAGACGAGAATGTCGGCGGCGACAAGATCGGCTACTTCGTCAATCCCAAGGGTCCCGGCGGCGCCCAGTTCGCGCAGCTCGGCGGTCAGGGCATCTCTGTGGTTTCCTATTCCGACAAGCACGAATCGGCGCTGAAATACATCAAGTGGTTCGCAAACAAGGACGTGCAGGCCAAATGGTGGTCGCTCGGCGGCTATTCCTGCCTGAACGCGGTGGTGAATGATGCCAAGTTCCCAGCCAGCCAGCCCTACGCACAGGCCTTCCTCGACTCGATGGCCATCGTGAAGGACTTCTGGGCCGAGCCCAGCTACGCCCCGCTGCTGCAGGCCTCGCAGAAGCGCTTCCACGACTATGTCGTCGCCGGCCAGGGCTCCGCCAAGGATGCGCTCGACGGCCTGGTCAAGGACTGGACCCAGGTCTTCCAGGACGATGGCAAGATGTAACTGGGCCAAAATGTAACCCGGCTCCTCCCGAGCTAGGCCCAAGCGTCCCGTGCCGCCCTTGGCACGGGACGCAGTTCAGATAAATTCCATGACAGAGACGACCCAAGTGACCGAAGCAGGACTTACCATGCTCAATCGGACTGCGGAGAACGTTGCCCGGGCGACCCCGGAACAGTTGGCCCGCAAAGTCCGGGGCGTCAGCGACAGGGGCCTCGCCTGGCTGTTCATCTCGCCGACGATCCTGTTGCTGCTGGCCATCAACATCTTCCCGCTGTTCTGGGCGATCTATCTCTCCTTCACCAATTACCGGGCCAATCGGCCGAACGAGGTGGTGAAGAACCTCGGATTTGCCAACTACCAACGCATCCTCGGCGACCAGGATGTCTGGATCGCCATGCAGACGACGGCGCATTTCGTGTTCTGGACCATCCTGTTGCAGACGCTGATCGGCTTCACGCTGGCCTGGCTGATCGACAGGAAGTTCCGCGGCCACGCCTTCTGGACGACGCTGATCCTGGTGCCGATGATGCTGTCGCCGGCAGTGGTCGGCAATTTCTGGCGTTTCCTCTACGAGCCACAGATCGGCCTGTTCTCTTATGTCATTTCGTTCGTCAGCGGCATTCCACCGACAAGCATCCAGATGCTCTCCAACGTGTCGCTGGCGCCGTGGTCGATCATCATCGTCGATACCTGGATGTGGACGCCCTACGTGATGCTGATCTGCTTGGCCGGACTGCGTTCGATCCCCGAATACATCTATGAGGCGGCCGAAGTCGACCGCGCCTCCAACTGGCGGCAGTTCTGGTCGATCACGCTGCCGATGGCGCTGCCTTTCATCATGCTGGCGGTGCTGTTTCGCGGCATCGAGAACTTCAAGATGTTCGACATGGTCAACCTGCTCACCGGCGGCGGCCCGGGATCGACCACCGAGGTCGCCTCGATCACGCTGAAACGGCAGGCGTTCGAGAGCTGGCGCACCGGCTATTCCTCGGCCTTCGCCATCATCCTGTTCGTCGCGGTGTTCGGCCTCGCCAACATCTATGTCAAGGCGCTCAACAAGGTGAAGCAGAGATGAGCCTGACCACAGCCCACTCGGTCGTTGCCCCTTCGGCCAACTCTAAGCGCATCGCCGGTGCGATCATCATCGCCTATGCGCTGATCTCGATCGTGCCGCTGTTGTGGATCTTCGCCACCAGCTTCAAGACGCCGCCGGATTCGATCGCCTATCCGCCGAAGCTGCTGTTCCAGCCGAGCCTGGAAGGCTATTGCAACCTGTTCACGACGCGGACGCGGCAGACGCCGGAATATATCAACTCGCTAGGCCCGGCGACCGGCTTCTGCGACGAGACCACGCGCAAGCGCAACATGGTGATCGCCGGACCGTCCAACTTCCTGCCGCGCTTCGTCAACTCGCTGATCATCGCCTTCGGCTCGACCTTCTGCGCCGTCTTCCTCGGCACGCTGTCGGCTTATGGTTTCTCGCGCTTCAAGGTGCCGCTGGCCGACGACCTTCTGTTCTTTATCCTGTCGACGCGCTTCATGCCGCCGATCGCGGTCGCCATTCCCATCTACCTGATGTATCGCGAGCTTGGCCTGTCAGACACAGCGCTCGGCATGATCCTGCTCTACACGGCGGTCAACGTGTCGCTGGCGGTGTGGCTGCTGAAAGGCTTCATCGACGAGATCCCGCGCGAATATGAAGAGGCGGCGATGATCGACGGCTATACGCGGCTGCAGGCGTTCTGGCGCACCGTGCTGCCGCAAGCGACCACCGGCATTGCCGCAACGGCGATCTTCTGCCTGATCTTCGCCTGGAACGAATATGCCTTTGCCGCGCTGCTCACCTCTGGCACGGCGCAGACCGCGCCGCCCTTCATCCCGACCATCATCGGCGAAGGCGGCCAGGACTGGCCGGCGGTGGCGGCCGGCACGACGATCTTCCTGGTGCCGATCCTGGTTTTCACCATCCTGCTTCGCAAGCAATTGCTGCGCGGCATCACCTTCGGCGCGGTGCGCAAATGACCATGACCAAGCCCGTGAAACGCAAATCGCGCTGGCCGGTCTGGGCCAGGCGCGGCCTGATGGAAAACATCGCGACGGCGCTGATCGCCATCGGCTTCCTGATGCTGTTCCAGCCCTTCGCGCTGGCGCTCTACACCTATTCCTTCATCACCATGCTTGCCGGCACCGTGATGTTCATCATCGTCTCGAAATTCCCGGAATAATCATGGCCGAAATCCGCGTCCAGCATCTGAGAAAGGCCTTCGGCGATTTCGTCGCCGTGCAGGATTCCAACTTCGTAGTCGAGGATGGCGAGTTCTTCGTCATGCTCGGCCCGTCGGGCTGCGGCAAGACCACGACCTTGCGCGTGATCGCCGGGCTCGAACTGCCGACGGGTGGCGAGATCCTGCTCGGCGGCGACGACGTCACCATGCTGCGGGCACGCGAGCGCGACATCGCCTTCGTCTTCCAGCTGTTCGCGCTCTATCCGCACATGAATGTGCGCAAGAACATTGGCTTTCCGCTGTTGGCGCAAGGCATGCCCTCTGCCGAAATCCGCCAACGCGTCGAAGAGACAGCGAAACTCCTGCGCATCGACCATCTGCTCAATAAATCCGTCTCCGGCCTTGCCGGCGGCGACCGCCAGCGCGTGGCGCTCGGCCGCGCCATCGTGCGGCGGCCAAAGTGCTTCCTGATGGACGAGCCGCTCGGCACGCTCGATACCGAATTCCGCGATTTGATGGTCCACGAACTGCGCGAGTTGCACAACCGCATCCACGCCACCACGGTCTATGTCACGCATGACCAGATGGAAGCGATGTCGATGGCCGACAAGATCGCTGTCATGAACCACGGTGTCATCGAACAGTTCGGCACGCCGCGTGAGATCTATGACCGTCCGGCAACCATGTTCGTCGCTGACTTCATCGGCTCGCCGCCGATGAATTTTCTGGGCTTCGGCGGCGGGCTCACCAAGGGCGCGAAGGAGATTGTCGTCCAGGGCGCGAAAGTCGCGGTGCCGGAGGTGCGCGAGGATATTGCGCCGGCCGACATGGCACTCGGCATCCGGCCCGAACATATCCGCTTCGACGACGCCTCGAAGCTGCGTGGCGCCATCTACGGCACCGAATATCTCGGCACCACGCAGATCGTCGCGGTCGAGACGGCGGACGGCATCATCAAGGCGCGGGTCCCGGCCGAAATCAGGCTCAATGCCGGCGACCATGTCGGCCTGGCATTGAACAGCGCGCGGCTGTCGCTGTTCGACAAGGAGTCCGGCCGCGCGGTGAGAACCGCCGTCCACGATACCGCCTCTCAGGGGAGAGCGCAGCATGGCTGACGTGCACATCAAGAACGTGACCAAGAGCTATGGCGAGCATGTCGCCGTCAACGGTCTCGACCTGCATATTGCGGACGGCGAGTTCGTCGTGCTGCTCGGGCCGACCGGCGCTGGCAAGACAACGACGCTGCGGCTGATCGCCGGGCTGGAACGGCCAGACAGTGGCACCATCGAAATCGGCGGCCACAATGCCACGACGCTGTCGCCGGCCGAGCGCGACACTGCTTTCGTGTTCCAGCAATATTCGCTCTATCCGCATCTGTCGGTGTTCGACAATCTTGCCTTCCCGTTGCGCTCACCGGCGCGGAAAATCCCGGAAGACCAGATCCGCCGGCGTGTCGAGGAGGTGGCGAAGATGGTGCGCATCCATCACAAGCTCGCCAACCGTTCGACCAAATTGTCGGGCGGCGAAATGCAACGCGTCGCCATCGGCCGCGCCCTGGTGCGCAAGCCGGCCATCTACCTGATGGACGAGCCGCTGTCGTCGCTCGACGCCAAGCTGCGCGCGGATCTGCGGCTCGAGCTGAAACGCATCCAGTCCGAAATTGGCGCCACCATGCTCTACGTCACGCACGATCAGATCGAGGCGATGACCATGGCCGACCGCATCGGCATCCTCGCCGACGGCGTGCTGGTGCAAATCGGCTCGCCGCGAACGATCTATTCGGAGCCGGCAAACCTGCATGTCGCGGCAAGGCTCGGCCAGCCGGCGATCAATCTTCTGCCGACCGGCCTGCTGCCCGATGGCGGCGCACCGGCCGGCACCAAGACGATCGGCGCGCGCACCGAACATCTGGCTATCGAAAAGGCTAGGAATGGCCACGCCGACGGTGTCGTCGACTGGGTCGAGCATCTCGGCGACCAGAACCACCTGCATGTGACGGTCGGGCCGAAGAAACTGGTGACGCTGACCGACCCTGACACGGATCTGGCGCAAGGCGACAAAGTGGTGATCCGCTACCGCTCGCCGCTCTATTTCGGCGCCGACGGACAACGACTGATGTGAATGGTTTTCGGCGCTCCCACCAAGGGGCAACACCGCTTTTTGATTGACGATCGCGAATACGGGACGAATTCGATGAAGCACTTTTTCAACCGCCGGGAAACGATCGTCACCGAGGCGCTGGACGGCCTGTTGCGCACCATTGGCTCGGGCGACCTCGCGCGCCTCGACGGCTATCCCGAGATCAAGGTCGTGCTGCGCGCCGACTGGGACAAGACGAAGGTCAGCGTCGTCTCCGGCGGTGGTGCCGGGCACGAGCCATCGCATGCCGGCTTTGTCGGCAAGGGCATGCTGACGGCGGCTGTCTCGGGCGAAATCTTTGCCTCGCCGAGTGTCGAAGCAGTGCTGGCGGCCATTCGCGCGGTCACCGGCCCGGCCGGCTGCCTGCTGATCGTCAAGAATTATACGGGCGACCGCCTTAATTTCGGCCTGGCGGCCGAGAAGGCGCGTGCCGAAGGGTTTCGCGTCGAGATGGTGATCGTCGCCGATGATATCGCGCTGCCCGACATCACCCAGCCGCGCGGCGTCGCCGGTACCTTGTTCGTGCACAAGATCGCGGGGCATCTGTCGGAGACCGGCCATGATCTGGCAGACATCGCAGTGGCGGCGCGGGGGGCCGCGAAGGACATCGTTTCGCTCGGCATGTCGCTGTCGTCCTGCTCCATCCCCGGCCAGCCGCATGAGGACAGGTTCGGCGAAAATGATGGTGAGCTTGGCCTTGGCATTCATGGCGAGCCCGGCGTCGAGCGGATTGCCTTGCAAAGCGTCGACAGGCTGGTCGCGATCATGGCGGACCGCCTCGCGGCAGGGCTCGATCCGAAAGCAAGCTATGCCTTGCTGATCAACAATCTCGGGTCAGTGCCACCGCTTGAAATGTCTGTGGTCGCCAATGCAGTGCTGGCCTCGCCTCTGGCCAAGACCGTCAAGCTGACGATCGGCCCCGGACCGCTGATGACGGCGCTCAACATGAACGGCTTCTCGCTGTCGCTGATCCGGCTGGATGCGGCGCGTGAGGCCGCCTTGCTGGCACCGGTCGGCCCGCACGCCTGGATGCCGGCAAAGCTGGTCGCGGCGCCTGCCATCGTGCCGATGGCGAAAGCAGCCAGGCAAAGTACTGCGCACAAGGCCAGCCACGATGCCGGAGCCAGGCGTCTGATCATCACGGTCTGCGAAAGACTAATCTCGCTCGAAGCGACGTTGAACGGGCTCGACGCCAAGGCGGGCGACGGCGACACCGGCTCGACGGTTGCGACCGGCGCCCGCAGCATCGTTGAGCGGCTCGATGCGCTGCCGTTGGCGAACCCTGGGGCGACGCTTGGGGCAATCGGCGACACACTGAGCGCCTCGATGGGCGGCTCCAGCGGGGTGCTGCTGTCGATCTTCTTCACGGCCGCCGCCCAAGCCCTGGACGGCGGCGCCAGCGTGGCCAAGGCGCTGCTCGCCGGGCTCGAGCGGATGACTTTCTATGGCGGTGCAAAAATTGGCGATCGCACGATGGTCGATGCGCTGGAGCCAGCCCTGAAAGCGCTCGACGCCAACGGGCTGGAAGAAGCCGCGGCGGCCGCCCGGCGCGGCGCCGAGGCAACGGCCGCCATGGAGAAGGCAAGGGCCGGACGGTCTGCTTATGTCGGCGCCAAATTGCAAGGCGTCGTCGACCCCGGCGCTCATGCGGTGGCCGAGGTGTTCGCGGCCGCCGCCACGCTGCTCGTGTCGGCCTGACGCATGCACCAGTTGTCGAATGACCGTTCTTTCGCTACTGCCGGCAGACTGGAAACCGGGGATTTGGGCGATATGGTGGCGTTGAACCTTGCCAGGTTGATCACGGTGGCCGCCGATACGATTGCCGCTCACGCCGAGGAATTGACTGCGCTCGACCAGGCGATCGGCGACGGCGACCATGGGCTGAACATGAAGCGCGGCTTCGAAGCCGTGCGGGCCGAGGCCGATGCGTTCGCCGCCAAACCGCTGCCCGACGCCCTCAAAGGCATCGGCACCAAGCTGGTGATGACGGTGGGCGGCGCTTCCGGCCCGCTGTTTGGCACGCTGTTCATGGCGCTGGGCAAGGAGATTGCGGCGGACCCCGATCGCGCCAATTTGACGGCGGCCTTCGGCAAGGCGATCGAAGCGGTGGCCGCGCGGGGCAAGTCGCAGATCGGCCAGAAGACAATGCTCGATGTGCTGCAGCCGGTGCACGACGCGCTCGCTGGCGGCAAGACGGTGGCTGACATCGCCGACATCGCCGACGCCGCCGCCGAAGCGACCGTGCCGATGAAGGCGCTGCGCGGCCGCGCCTCGTTCCTTGGCGAGCGCTCGATCGGCCATATGGATGCCGGCGCGCGCTCGACCGCGCTGCTGGTGCGCACGGTGGGGCAAGCGATCGGGGAAAGCGCATGAGCAATGTCGGGATCGTGATCGTGTCGCATTCGCCGCTGGTCGCGGAGGGCACGGCCGACATGGTACGCCAGATGGTGGGCGACGAAGTGCCGCTTGCATGGTGCGGCGGAAACGGCCATGGCGGGCTCGGCACCAATGTCGAAGCGATCATGGGCGCCATCGACAAGGCCTGGTCGGAAGCCGGTGTCGCCATCCTTGTCGATCTCGGCGGCGCCGAGACGAACTCTGAAATGGCGGTGGAGATGATCGGCGAGCCGCGTGCGCAGAAGATCATCGTCTGCAACGCGCCAATCGTCGAGGGCGCGGTGATGGCCGCGACCGAGGCATCAGGCGGCGCCTCGCTGAAGGAAGTGGTGGCGACGGCGCACGAATTGTCGCCGTCGTGAGTGAACGGGATTTCTAAAATGTCCGCAGCCGCCGAAGCGACCGTCCTGATCACCCACGATGTGGGCCTGCATGCGCGTCCTTCGGTGAAGTTCACCAAGCTGGCCAAGACGTTTGTCGCCGACGTGGAAATCGCGCTTGCCGCCAACGGGCCATGGTTCGACGCCAAGAGCATCGTCAAGGTGATGGCGGCCAAGGCGCCGAAGGGCACGGTGCTGCACATCAGGGCCAGCGGCGACGGCGCCGAGGACGCGGTCAGCGCGCTGATCGATCTGGTGCAGCGCGATTTCGACGAGGACGCCGGTCATGCCCGGTCGGCTTGACGCTGGCGCACGGCTTCGCCGGTCCGCAAGGAATGCGGACCATGCGGATTGAGGGTGTCCCGGCCTCGGCCGGCTATGCCGAGGGGCCGCTGTTCGACCTCGACCGGCCGTCGGCCGTCTATGCAGGCAAGGCCACCGCAGCCGAAGAGAAGACATCGCTGCAAGCCGCGATCGGCAAGGCCGTGAACCGGCTTTCGGCAATGGTAGAAACCGCCGACAGCGATGCCGCCGGTATCCTCGAATTCCACATCGCCATGCTGGAGGACGACGCGCTGAGCGGCCCGGCCTTCGCCTCGATCGCTTCCGGAAAGACCGCCGACGTGGCCTGGCGCGAGGCACTCGATGCCGAGATCGCCGGCTACGAGGCCTCGGACCAGGACTATTTCCGCGCCCGCGCCACGGATTTGCGCGATATCAGAGACCAGGTGCTGCGCGCCCTGACCGAGGACGGCGGCAGCACAGCGCCTGCCGGTGCCATCCTCTGCGGCGAGGACATCGCGCCGACGCAATTTCTCGACACCGACTGGAGCAGCGGCGGCGGCATCGCCCTGAAGGCGGGCAGCACGGCCAGCCATGTCGCCATGCTTGCGCGCTCGCGCGGCGTGCCGATGGTGGTGGGGCTGCGCGAACCGCTTGCCGATCTCGCAGGAGTCGCACTGCTCGACGCCGAGCATGGCAGTATCGTGCTGGCGCCCTCGCCAGCAGAGATCGGCTCGTTCCGGCAGTCGTCGTCTTCCTTCGCGGCCCGCCAGGGCAAGGCGCGAACTTTCCTGGCGCGCCCGGCGGTGACCAAGTCCGGAACGGCGGTGCGTGTGCAGGTCAACATCGCCGACCCGTCGGATGTCGACGGCATCGACATCACGACCTGCGACGGTGTCGGCCTGATGCGCACCGAATTCCTGTTCGGAAAGTCCTTGCCGGATGAGGAGACGCAGTATCGCGCCTATCGCAAGGTGCTGGAATGGGCCGGGGAAAAACCGGTGACGATCCGTACCGTCGACGCCGGCGGCGACAAACCGGTGCCGGGCTTCACCGTCGAGGAAGGCAATCCGTTCCTCGGCCTGCGCGGGATCAGGCTGTCGCTGGCCCGGCTCGACATTTTTCGCGTGCAGATCAGGGCATTGCTGCGCGCCGCGCCACACGGCAATCTCAGGGTCATGTTTCCGATGATCGCAATGGCCGAGGAGTATGAACGCTCAACCGCATTGTTTGCGGAGGAGCAGATGGCGCTTGTGGCGCGCGGTGTCGCGCATAAGATGCCGCCACTGGGCATCATGGTCGAGGTACCGTCGGTGGCGATTGCGCCGGAGGCGTTCGCCGGCGTCGCCTTCTTCTCGATCGGCTCCAACGATTTGACGCAATATGTGATGGCGGCCGCGCGCGACAACGCAGCGGTGGCGCACCTCAATTCGGTCCGTCATCCTGCGGTGCTGCGGCTGCTCGGCTCGGTCACGGCCTTTGGGCAGGAGAACGGCATTCCCGTCAGTCTGTGCGGCGATGCCGGTGGCGATCCCGTCTCGATACCGGCGCTGCTCGAGGCCGGCTTGCGCGATCTTTCCGTCGCGCCGGCACAACTGGCCATGGCCAAGGCGGCCATTTCCGATGTTTCGGTCTAGGGCTGGCATGGTCGATATCAAACCCGAACCCGGTTCCGAAGAGGCGATCCGCGCCTACAAGACGATCCTGTCGCAGGTCATCGACCAGCGCCCGTCCGGCATGCGGCAGCGCCTTGCCGACGCGCTTGGCAAGCACCGCAGTTTTGTCACGCAGATCTCGAGCCCGGCCTATACGATCCCTATCCCGTCAAAGCATCTGCCTTCGATCTTTTCCGTCTGCCATTTCAGCCCGGCCGAGCGGGATCAGTTCCTCGCCGCCTACCATCAGGCGCATCCGGGAAAAATGTCTATTGCTGCCGGCATGCGCAGGACGCGGCACGTGTCGCTTGTCGTGCCCGATTTCGGCGACGACAAGCAGAACGCGGCGCTCGACCGGGCGATCAACGAATTCATCCAGAAGATCACCAGCATCGCCGGCAAGGGTGGCGGCTGACCATTTCTTGCCGGGCTGTTTGGGAGGACGCCATGAAGAAATTTATGAACGCGGTGGACACGGTGCTGACCGAGAGCCTCGACGGTTTCGTCGCCGCCCATGCCGACATATTGACGCTTGGCGACGAGCACAAATTCATGCGCCGCAAGACCTTGCGGCCGGGCAAGGTAGCGCTGATCTCCGGCGGCGGATCCGGCCATGAGCCGCTGCATGGCGGCTTTGTCGGCCACGGCATGCTGGACGCCGCCTGCCCCGGCCAGGTGTTCACCTCGCCGACGCCGGACCAGATGCTGGCGGCGGCGCAGGCCGTCGACACCGGCGCCGGCTGCCTGTTCATCGTCAAGAATTACGAGGGCGATGTGATGAACTTCGACATGGCGGCGGAAATGTCGGAAGGCATCCTGCAGGTAGTGACCAATGACGACGTCGCCGTCGAGAATTCATCCTATACGACCGGCCGGCGTGGCGTCGCCGGCACGATGGTGGTGGAAAAGATCGTCGGCGCGGCGGCCGAGCATGGCCTGGCGCTGAAGCCGTTGAAGGTGCTGGGCGAGCGCGTCAATGCCGTCACCCGCTCGATGGGCGTGGCACTGACCAGTGGCACTGTGCCAGCCGCCGGCAAGCCGACCTTCGACATCGGCGATGGCGAGATGGAATTCGGCGTCGGCATCCATGGCGAACCCGGCCGCCGCCGCGACAGGTTAAAGAGCGCTGACGCGATCGCCGAGGAAATCTGCGCCTCGATCCTGGGCGATCTCGGCGACAAAGCGAAAGGCCCGGCTCTGCTGTTCGTCAACGGCTTCGGCGGCACGCCGCTGATGGAGCTCTATCTGATGTACAACAGCGCGCGAAAGATTTTCGAGAGGCGCGACGTGACGATAGCCCGCTCGCTGGTCGGCAGCTATGTCACTTCGCTCGACATGGCTGGCTGCTCGATCACGCTGACCATGCTCGATGACGAGATGATCGGCTGGTGGGACGCGCCTGTCCACACGGCGGCATTGCGCTGGGGCATGTAGCAATTCCAGGAAAAGTGGGCAGCGGTTTTCCGTTTGCGCAAAAACGACTGTTGCGCTGGCTTCGCCCGCGCTTTTCTGCAACCATTCTGGACAATTAACGCAACATTTGTCCGGTTGATGCTGCCATCCCTCACCTTTGCTGAAGAAAGATTGCTGCTGCGCTTTGCCGATCCGGTGGCCGCGGCAGTCGAGGACGATGTGTCGGCAAAGGCTCTGTCGGCGCTGCTCGACAATGCCGAATTCCACGGCGTCCTGCCGATCATGCTGCGGAAATTGCAGGAGCGCGGCGACGCGCGGCTGCCGCCGGACGCCGGCTTGCGGGAGAAACTGGACGATTTGCGCGACAAGGCGACGATCGCCACCGGCCAATCGATGCTGCTGCAATATCACGGCGACCGCATCATGAAGGGGATGGCGGCAGCAAGCATTCCGGCGCGGATCGTCAAGGGGCCGGTCTTCGCGCGCAAGCTCTACCGCAACGTGTCCGACAGGCCGTTCACCGACATCGACATCCTCGTCGAACCCGCCAACCTTGCGCGGGCAAACCAGGTGATCGCGGCATGCGGCTTCGAGCTCGGCAGCGACGAGGCCGAATCCTCCCAGTTGCAGGAATTCAAATGGCTGGAAAAGGAGAATTCCAGCCTGCTGGTCGAACTGCATGGCGACCTGGTGCATGACACCGGCATGCGCAGGCGCCTGTCGCTGGGTTTCCGCGAACTGGGCATTATCGACGGCGAGGCAACGGACACGCCGGCAGCGCTTTTGACGATTGCCATCGTGCACGCCGCCGGCGGCCACAAATTCCATCGCCTGCAGCTTTGCATCGACGTGCTGCAAGGGGTGCGGGCGCTGCAATCGGGCGAATCGGAAACCCGCCTGCTCGATGCCGCCCACATGACCGGCATCGAGCTCGAACTGGCGATCGTGCTCAATGTGACCGGCCAGTTGTTCGGTGAGCGCCGAGCACTTGAACTCGCCGGACGGATCAAGCCCGACCTCTCGATACGGCTGGCCAAGCGGCTGATCACGACGAACACGCTGCTCAGGGTGAATTCGAGGAAAAAAATCGGCTCGCGCCTGCGCCGAGATGCGTTCCGCTGGATCCAGCGGCTGGCCAAGGCCAGAGCAATTTCAGGAAAAGCGTGAAACGGTTTTCCCGGGAAAAGCGCGTAGCGCTTTCCCTTGGAAATTGCGCCTAACAATGAAGCCAAACACGGCGTGAGCAAGTCTTCAGTCTTGCTTCCCCAGTGTGGCGATGATCAGCGCTGCCGCGTCGGCAGGGCGTGCGCCCACCTCCAGCGTGAAAGTCGGCACCGACGACACCAGTCTGCCTATCGTCGCCAGCCGACGCTTCTGCGACGGCAGCAGGCCGGTCATGCCAGTGCGGACATTGTCCATCGCCAGAGCCACCATCGCGTCGGTCCGGGCCATGGGCACGAGCCGCGTCTCCCTGTCGGAACGCGCCAGGTGCAGGAGCGCGGCTACCGGCCGGGCAACGGGGCTTTCGATGCGTATAATTTCGCTCAACCGTTCCAGCGAGACGGCCTGTTCGCCGTTGCGGTCCCATGACGGGCCAAGGCATGGCGCCACCTCGGGAATCATCCGCGCGGTGTTCTCGTGGATCTTGGCGTGGCGCGGCAGTCCCCAGGCCATGGGTCGGTCCGAGCCGACGTCCAGGATCATGGCATCATCGGAACAGAGGCCGAAACCTTGCGTCGCAAGCGCTAGCGATGTCGTGCTCTTGCCGGTGCCGCTTGGCGCATGGATCAGCACGACTGTGTCGTCATCCGGCAACGTCAGACCAGCTGTGTGCAGCATATGCTGGCCGCCGGCGTCGAGCGCCGCGTCCAGCACAAGCATCGATGGCGTCCAGGCGGCTTTGCTGCCAGGGCGAACCCTCAGTTGACCCCAGCCCTCCACGTCATTGATGGCAACGGTCTGGCGTTCGGGAAAAATGAGGTGGATCGTGCTGCTGTCGACGATCATCCGGCAGTAGCCGTCCTCTGGTATCTCGCCGTCGAAGACGAGCGATCCATCGGGTGTTTCGTCCAGGATTTCCGTCTCCGCGATATCGAGGCGAAACCCCGGCTCGACAGCATCTTCAATGCGCAAAATGCCCAGCATCCTGTCGAACTCTTGCCACAGCTCGGGTCGCTCGGCCGATATGCCGAGGACCTGGCCGTTGAGGTCATAGCACACCGAAGGCCTGGTCAAGCGGTGCGCACCTTTGAGACATCTGCATGGTGGCGATAGATCTCGACCATGCCGGGAAGGCTGTCACTGACCACCGGCCTGCCTTCGAGGCAGACCCAGCAATGCGCCGAGACGCGTGGCGTCTGCAGCGACTTCGGATCGACGCCGAAACGCAGTTCCGGATCGAAGCCGGCGAGGCGCAGGAATCGATGGCCGAGCAGACCTTCCCTTAGGCACCTGCGGTCGCGCATCAGCCAGGGATGGCGCACGATGCGGTTGACGCGGGCGACGATGTAGCTGGCCGGCAGGCCGCGATAGGGCGTCGAGGAGGCGAGCGGAGCCCATTTCAGCACGTCTTCGAAGCTCCGCCCGGCAATGAGGGCGGGCATCAACCGCGCGCTTGCCCAGAGATGGCAGCGAAACAGGGCACGCAGGAGCGGACCGTCAGCCATCAGCCGCGACCCTCAGCCATCAAGCACCTGGGGCCGCGAGGATACCTTCCGAGACCAGATCGACGGCCAATGCCGCCATGTCCTCGTCGAGCGTATCCTTGTCGACCTCGAACTCCGCACAAAGCAGGCCGACGATCTGGTCGAGGCTGCGCGCACCATCCACCTTGTCGAGAAAGGCTTCGGTCGTGCTGTTGCAGGTGTAGAGCTGGCCGCTACGCGCCAGAAGCACGACGGCACCGTCCCCGACATGCTGGACCGAGGCGTCGTCCGCCAACCGCAAAACCGTTCCAGAGGCAATTTCCATCCCGTACCCCCAACAAGCCATGCAAGAACCCCGAAATGAGATAGCGCGGTGGTGGGGCGCTGTCTATCGGCCGGCCGGGAGATGGCGTCTCGGCTCGTTCGGCTTTGCATCTTCGCAGGGTGTTTGCCCAATTGAGAAGTCGCATTCAAGTGCCTGCTTGAGTCCGAAATCGTCCCAGAAATAGTCGTCAACGCTAGATGACAAGCAGGTGAACTGGCCGGCAGGGCCGTTGCATTTCTTCCCCTAAGTAAGGTAAGGACTCCTGGGGTTTTGGGGAGATAGCGTATGCGTTACAACTGGGAGCGGGCTCCGACGACTTTCGAACGTCATCGAAAAGCCCTGGCGGCAGCCATTTTGATCTTCGGCGGCGTAGGCCTCATGCTTGTGGCCCTGCCGATCTAGTACAATCGAATTTGTCCAATGAATACCGTTCGTTAGACGGCTACCGGTCGGCCTCTCACCGAGGCTGCCCGGTCACGGCAAGGAAGCGGCGGTCGCGCCCTTCAAAGCCCTGGCTGAAGCGCTGCACCAGCACGACAATCACCGCCGGTTTGCCGGAAGGTGCGAATTCGTAGGATTCCGACAGGCTGTAGGAGGTCGGGCAGTTCCTCGAGCCCGGCACGGCCATGTCCTCATGTAGGGTCTTGAACGGCTTGCCGTCCTGTCCCTGCAGTGTCAGCCGGAAGCCGAGCGCCTTGCCTGTCTTGTCCCCCTGAAGGGCTTTGTCCCCCTGAAGTGTCTTGTCACCTTGTGGTGTTTCTTCGAAGCTCGCCGAACAATCGGTCGTGCTGTTGGCCAGGATCTCGTCAAGTTGGATGGTTGAAACCTCGGTTTCATCATAGAGCCGGGACCGGTTCAGACGAAAATCAGGGAAGACAGCGCCGGAAAAAACAGCATAGGCTGTTGGCAAAGACGGCAAATGGTTCCTGGGGAGGTTACGGATGGCTTCACGCTATCACGAGGTCTATGACGGCTGGACACGCGACCCGGAACAATTCTGGGCGAATGCTGCCGGCGCCATCGACTGGTATTCGCCTTGGGACAAGGTGTTCGATGCCGCTGCCGGCGTCTACGGTCGCTGGTTCACAGGCGCGACCTGCAACACCTGCTACAACGCCATCGACCGGCATGTCGCGGGCGGACGCGCCGACCAGATCGCGCTGATTTACGACAGCGCCATCACCGGAACGGTGAAAAAATTCACCTATGCCGAGCTGAAGCGCGAGGTGGTGGCGCTGACCTCGGTGCTGAAGAACCGGGGCGTCGCAAAGGGCGACCGCGTCATCATCTACATGCCGATGGTGGCGGAGGCGGCCATCGCCATGCTCGCCTGCGCCCGCATCGGCGCGGTGCATTCCGTGGTCTTCGGCGGCTTTGCCTCGCATGAATTGGCCACCCGCATCGACGACGCCAAGCCGAAGCTGATCATCTCGGCCTCCTGCGGCCTGGAGCCGGGCCGGATCGTTGCCTACAAGCCGCTGCTCGACCGAGCGATCGAGATGTCGCGCCACAAGCCGGATGCCTGCCTGATCCTGCAGCGCGACCAGCTGCGATGCGACCTGAAAGATCATTTCGACATCGACTATGCCGACGCCGTTGCGCGCGAGCGGGCAGCCGGCGCCAATGTCGACTGTGTGCCGGTGCTCGCCACCGATCCGCTCTACATCATCTACACCTCAGGCACGACCGGCCAACCCAAGGGCATCGTGCGCGACAATGGCGGTCACATGGTCGCGCTGAAATGGACGATGGAGAACGAGTTCGGCGTCAAGCCGGGCGAGGTGTTCTGGGCGGCGTCCGATGTCGGCTGGGTGGTCGGCCATTCCTACATCGTCTACGGACCGCTGCTGCATGGCTGCACCAGTATCCTGTTCGAAGGCAAGCCGATCGGCACGCCGGACGCCGGCACCTACTGGCGGGTCATCTCGGACCATGGCGTCGTCGCGCTGTTCACCGCGCCGACGGCGTTCCGGGCGATCAAGGGGCAGGACCCCAAGGGCGAGTTCCTCCCCAGATACGATCTGTCGAAATTCCGCACGCTGTTCCTCGCCGGCGAGCGCGCCGACCCGGAAACCATCAAATGGGCGGAGCAGAAGCTCAACGTGCCGGTGGTCGACCATTGGTGGCAGACCGAGACCGGCTCGCCGATGACCATCAACCCGGCCGGGCTCGGCCTGTTGCCGGTGAAATACGGTTCACCCGGCGTACCGATGCCCGGCTACGACATCCGCGTGCTTGATGACGCCGGCCACGAAGTGCCGCGCGGGATACTGGGCAATGTGGTGGTGAAATTGCCGCTGCCGGCAGGCTGCCTGCCGACGCTATGGAACGCCGACCAGCGCTTCCGCCAAGCCTATCTCGACGAGTTCCCCGGCTTCTACAAGACGGCCGATGCCGGCATGATCGACGAGGACGGCTATCTCTATGTGATGGCCCGCACCGACGACATCATCAATGTCGCCGGCCACCGGCTCTCGACCGGCGCCATGGAAGAGGTGCTGGCCGCCCATCCCGATGTCGCCGAATGCGCTGTGGTCGGCATCGCCGATGCGATGAAAGGGCAAATTCCGCTTGGCTTCGTGGTGCTGAACGCCGGTGTCGCGCGTGACGGCGGCGCCATCGAGAAGGAGGTCGTCGCGCTGGTGCGCGAGCGCATCGGCCCGGTCGCCGCCTTCAAGACCGTGGTGACGATCAAGCGCCTGCCCAAGACGCGGTCGGGAAAGATCCTGCGCGGCACCATGCAGAAGATCGCCGACAAGGAGGCGTGGACGATGCCGGCGACCATCGACGACCTGGCCATCCTCGACGAGATCACCGCTGCGATGAAGGAGCGCGGGATCGGGATTTGAGGCCGACGCGGGAGCGATCCGCGCAGCTTTCCCTGCCGAAGAGCTTATCCTGATCGGTAAGCAATACTTTTATTGTGCAATGGAGCAAGCCACCCTACAGTGTCTGACGGGGGGCCATCCGGCGGTGCGGTATGGCTCAGCAGAAATTACGTTTGGCGGCGTCGACATCCTGCGGTTTCTCGCCGCCGTGCTGGTCATGGTCTACCACTATGGCTTCTGGGTGTGGGCCTATCCCGATGGCATCTCGGCGCAGGCCACGGGCGGTGTTCCCCCGCAACCTGATATAGGCGCCTGGGTCGGGTCGGGCTGGGTCGGCGTTGAAATCTTCTTCGTTATCAGCGGTTTCGTCATTGCCTTCAGCGCCGAAAAGTAGACCCCGCTGCGGTTTTTCGAGACCAGGGTCAAACGGCTGGCGCCGGCGGTCTGGATCTGCGCGCCCATCACCGCCGTGCTGTTGCTGCTGACGGCCTGAGCTGGCCGACCTATGCGGTGGTCCGGCTTGTCCGCACCAGCCTGTTCGCGCCATATGGTCCGTGGGTGGACAGCGTCTACTGGACCCTCCGCATCGAGATCGCCTTCTACGCCATCGTCTGGGCCCTGCTGCAGCTTGGCCGCTTCCATCTGATGGAGGGGGTCGCCATCGCCATCGGCCTTGTCAGCACGCTGTTCTGGTGCCTGTACTATCCGCTCGGCTGGGCCGACTTTGCCGAGACGGGCTGGCTGCGGCTTGCGCTGGTGCATCATGGCTGCTTCGTCGCGGTCGGCGTGCTGCTGTGGCTGATGCAGTTCAAGGCGCTGACGCCCTCGCGCCTTGCTTTCTGCCTGCTGTTCCTTGGTGGCGGCCTGCTGCAGATCGCCAGTTCCGTCGAGGTCCATAGCATCAAGGTCAATGCAGTGATGCCCTATGCGCCGCCAATCCTGATCTTCCTCGTCGCGATTGCCTTGATGGCATGGTCGCTGCGGCTCGACCTCAGCTGGAGCGGCTGGCGCCGGATCGGCCGATGACATATCCGCTCTACCTGATCCACGACGTCGTCGGCGCGGCAATGCTCGGGGCGATGGTCCGCGCCGGAGTGCCTTATCTCCTGTCGATGGTAGCAGTCGGCGCGACCATGATCGCGGCAAGCTGGCTGGTTGCCATCGAGGCCGAACCGCGCATCCGGCTGCTGCTCGACCACACGATTTTCCGCTACCGGCTCAAGGCCGCTTAGCCAATGCCATCGCCAGCCGCGATGACGCGGCTGGCCTCACCAGAAACGGCGGGATCAATCAGACCGCTGCCTTGGTGCGCACTTCCGACTTGTCGAGATAGTAGCTCGAATATTTGTCGAAGAATTTCTCCGACGCGCCGAACGATCCGTATTTGGCGAGCTTCTTCAGGTCGACCTTGTTCAGCACCGCGCCGACGATCTTGTTGGCGACATAGGGTTCGGATTCCAGCATCGACCGCACCATGGCGCGCGGCGTGCGGCCCCATTCGGTGACCAGCACGAAGCCGTCGACCAGTGGCGCGAAGGCCTTGGCATCGACCACCGGTCCGAGCGGCGGCAGATCGACGACGATGTATTCGAACGTCTCCTTGGCGTTTTCGATGAAACGCCGCATTCCGGCCGAGGACAAGAGCTCGCTGGTGTGCGAGAAGTTGCCGCGCAGCACGGCGGGGATGATGGCGAGCTTGGTCTGCCGGTCGATCTTGCCGACGGATTGCCAGGTCTGGCCGTTGACCACGGCTTCCATCAGGCCTTGCTCGGCCTCCATGCCGAGGCTGCGGCTGAGGCCGGGATTGCGCAAGTCACCATCGATGAGCAGCGTCTTGGCGCCGTTGGCCGCAAGCAGCCCGGCGAGATTGGCCGCGACCGTCGACTTGCCTTCGCCGGGAAGCACCGAGATGACGCCGACGACGCGGCTGCCTTGGCCTTCCATCACGACATCGAAGGCGATCTTGGCGCTGCGCAGCGTTTCGGAGAACATCGACGCCGGAGCGTCGATGCTCACCCGCATGCGTGCGCGCCTTTCAATGGCGGCCGGCGACCTGGCGGTCTTGGCATCCGGCTGAGCCTCAGCTTGCTTGTCATCCTTGGCGGGTCTGCTGCCGATGGTCGGCAGGTAGCCGAGGAATTTGAGGCCGACGCGGTCGCGCACCTCCTCGCCGGTCCGGAAGAACCGCTCGTTGAATTCGTTGAGGCCGCCGAAGCCGGCGCCCATCAGCACACCGAGCACGAGCGACAGCCCAAGCACCACCATCGTGCGCGGGCTCGAAGCTGCCTGCGGCATCGAAGCATCCGAGATGATGCGGATCTTGCCTACCGGGAAAGATTGCTGCTGCGCGGCTTCCTCGTAGCGGCCGAGGAACGTCTGATAGAGCGTGGTGAGCGCCGTCGCCTTCTGGTCTAGGTCGCGCAACTGGACCTGCGACTGGTTGTCGATGGAACTCTTGCCCTGTGCGGCAGCGACATTGGCCTTGAGCGCGGTCTCGCGCGCGAGCGCCACCTCATACTCGTTGCGATAGCTTTCGGTGAGTTGCTTCAGTTCGCCGAAAATCTGCGTCGAAATGTCGGCCTTCTCCTTGGCCAGCGCCAGCGCCTGCGGATGCTGCGGGCCGAAATTGGCCTCGACGTCCTGCAGCCGCTTGGCAACCGTCAGATAACGGGTCTTCAGCGCCGCGATGACCGAACTGCTGGGCTGATCAGCCGATATTGCGGCGTCATTGAAAGCGTTGTCGGAGCCGCTGTTGATAATAGCCTTATATTGCTGGTAACGCGCACTGGCGCGTGCCGTGTCGGCCTGCGCCACGATGAGTTGGGCATTCAGATCGGCAAGCTGCTTGTCGCTCATCAGCTGGCCATCGCTGTTTGCGGAGAGGCCGTGTTCGGCCCTGAATTTCTCGACCGCGAGCGATGCCTGCTGCGAGCTCTCGCGCAGTTCCGTCAAGCGGCCCTGGAGCCAGACCGCCGCGCGCTCGGTGGCGTCGAAGCTGGCATCGAGCTGGTCGGCCAGGTAGGCCTCGGCATAGGCCTTGGTGATCGCCGCCGACAATGCCGGGTCGGTCGACTGATAGCCGAGCGCGATGACGTAGCTTCGCCCAACACGCTCCGCCCTCACCTCGTTCTGCAGCTTGAGGATTGCGTAGTCGCGGCTCGAGGTCGCGATAAGTGCATCACGGGTTGCAGGGTCGAGCTTGCTGATGTCGCCAACTCCGGGAATGGTGGGGCTGGGGCGGACAAGCTGGATCAGCCCACGGATGAAACCGACGCCCTTGGCCAGCGCCGACTGGGGCGGGTTCATGAAGGCATCGTTCTGGCTGAGCTTCAGCTTGTCGACGACCACGGCGGCGAGCCGCGTCGATGTCAGGATCTCGATCTGGCTCAGAATGGCGGAATCGGTTTGCATCGTCGTCGACGCCGCCGAAATGTCATCGACGATCTTGTTCAGCCCCTCGTCGATGAGCACGCTCGAGATCGACACATATTTGGGCGGCGTTGTCTGTAGATAGAGCATGCCCAGGAAAAGACCGATGGCAGCGCACACGGCAACCACCTTGGCTTGCCGCGCAGCCATGCCAAGCAGCCGCTCGATATCGATGAAGTCTTCGCCGTTTCCTGCGTCCGAATTCGGCAATGGCATCCTCTTGTCGAGAGGAAAGTTGGCATAATTCATCGTCGGTCCAATTCTAGCTTACAGGCGCCTTGAAGATCGGGAGCATCGCCAAAGGCAACGCAAGCTTCATGCCAGACGGCGCGGGCCCCTCGGCCCCGCGCCGCCAGCCATCCGGCAATACTCCCGAAAGATGGGCATTATGCGGCTTCTTCCTGACGTTCATGCGACCGGACGAACTCCTGAAGCATCTCGAAAATCGGGCCCTTCATGTCGTTGCGCGCCAGCGCAAAGGCGATGTTGGCCTGGATGAAGCCTTCCTTGGACCCGCAATCGAACATGCGGCCCAGGAAAGGCTGGGCGAAGAACGGCTGGCCCTTCGACAGGCGGACCATGGCATCGGTCAGCTGGATCTCGTTGCCGGCGCCACGCTGCTGATTGCCCAGCAGCGCGAAGATCTCCGGCTGCAGGATGTAGCGGCCGTTGATGTAGAAGTTCGACGGCGCGTTGGCCGGGGCCGGCTTTTCGACCATGGCCGTGACCTCGAAACCACCGCCGATATCGGCGCCACGGCCAACGATGCCGTATTTGTTGGTCTCGCTCGGATCGCAGCGCTCCACGGCGATGACGTTGCCGCCGGTGCGTTCATAAAGGTCGACGGTTTCGGCGAGGCATCCTCGCCCGCCGAAGGACACCATGTCAGGCAAAAGCAGGGCGAAGGGCTCGTTGCCGATGACCTCGCGGGCGCACCAGACGGCGTGGCCGAGGCCCTGCGGCGACTGCTGGCGGATGAAGGAGGTGGCACCGGCCACCGGCAGCATGCTTTCGAGCGCCTCCAGCTGGGTCTTCTTGCCGGTCTGCTCCAGGGTTCCGATCAATTCCGGATGCAGGTCGAAATAGTCCTCGATGACCGCCTTGTTGCGGCCGGTCACGAACACGATGTGCTCGATGCCGGCCGCGAAGGCCTCGTCCACCGCATATTGCACGACAGGCCTGTCGACGACGGGAAGCATTTCCTTCGGCATCGACTTGGTCGCCGGCAGGAACCGTGTTCCAAGCCCCGCTACCGGTATCACGGCCTTCCTGATTTTCTTCATCGCAAATTCCTTCTGAGGAGATCGACTGCAGTTCCTTCACAGGCCACGAAAAATCCCTCCATGTGCCTGCATCTTCACCTCCCCACCCCCACGGCAAACTGTGCCGCTACTCGTCGCAACCGCACGGCGATCGGCATCCCCATATGCCTGACCGCCGCCGGGTCGCTGAGCGCCGTCCGGATCGCCTTGAGCGGGGACCGCGCCTTGATGTGCTGAACCATCGCCAGGAAGGAGGCTGCCTTGCGCAGGCTGCGGCCGCGCCGGGCGAAAGCCGCCTGGGCCGCCTCGTCCATTTGATGAGTTTGTGCGAATGCAGCATCCGCCTTGCGCATCGCTTCGACATGGTGAAGCTCGAGCACACGCGAGATGGAGCCGCTGCGGATATGGTAGGCATAGCCGATCTCGGGCTCGACCACGCATCGGCCGCCTTTGGCCAGAGCCTCGGCAAACAGGATGTAGTCCTCGCCGATCCTCAGTTTCTCGTCATAGCGAAGCCGGTTCTCGTCCAGGAACCGGCGCTGAAAGATCGGCTTGAGGTAGCCGAGGTTGAACTTCGATTCGAAGACGATGTTGCCGGCGATGTAGGTGGCGAGCGTTATCTCGCGCAGGCCTTCCAGATACTGCCGCGGGAACATCGCATCCTCGACAACACGGTCCTCGCGGACGACCTGGAGATTGTCGACGGCGATCTGGGCATCGGCTTTTTCGGCACGGTTGATCATGGCGGCGAGACGGCCGGGAAAGACGGCGTCGTCGGAATCGAGAACCGCGATCCACCTGCCGCGGGCGACGTCGAGCCCGGCATTCCTGGCACCGCCCGGACCACGATTCTTGGCCAGGGCGACGACGCGCACGACGTCCCCGGGATAGGCCCGCGCCACATCGAGCGTGGCATCGCGGGACTGGTCATCGACGACGATAATTTCGACGCTGACATCCTTCTGCGCGATGGCGCTGGTGATCGCCCGGTCGAGTGTTGCCTCGGCATTGTAGGCGGCAATGACGAAGGAAACATCGGGGGTTGGGGAAACGTCAGGCTGCACGCGTGCCTCCTTCCCCAGGCGAGGATTGGCCGTAGAGGCGTATCTCGCGGATGCCGACAAGGCCGCTGACGACGCCGACATGCATGATGCCGCGCAGCACGCTGCGGTTCCTGCGCACCGGGCTGGCGACGACGGGAAGTGCCGCGGCGAAACAAAAGGCTGCCTTTGCGGAGGCCAGGCCGACATGCTTGATCAGCCCGATGCCGCGCGCATTGCTGCCGAGAAGGTGGCCATGCGTCTGACCGACGCGGAAGCGACGGCGGCCGAGCCAGTCGAACGCGGCCCTTGAGCGCGGCACCACCTCGTCCACCCAGGCCTCTTGAGAAAACGCGATGCGGCCGCCGGCCTTGACCATCTGATCGAAGAACTCGGTGTCTTCGCCACCGGTCTGGCCACGCGCCAGGCTGAAGCGACGACCGCGCAGGCTGTCCGATCCCATGCGCAGCAGGACGTTGCAGGTGTAGCCGGTGCGGATCTCGCCGTGCACCCAGACCGGCAAGGTCGAATGGAAATCGCCGCGGCGCATCCAGTCGGGCGCATCCGGGCGGTAAAGCGCCCGCACCGGGCCGAGCACGGCTGTTGCGCCACTGTCCTCGGCCGTCGCTACTAGCTCGGCCAGCCAACGGGGAGAGGCAGTCTCATCATCATCGATGAAGGCGAGGAAATCCGCCGCGCTGGTGTCAAGGCAAGCGTTGCGGGCGACCGAGATGTTGCGCGCCGGGGCATGCCGGTAGCGGACCGGCAATTTCAATTCCTGCGACAGTGCCGTCACCAGGGCCTGCGCGCTTGGCGTGTCGTCATTGTCGGCGACAATGACGCCGATATCGAACCCTGTAGGCATCTCCATGGCGGCAAGCGAGCGCAGCGTATCCGCCAGTTCCGGACGCCGGAACGTGCAGACGCCGATATCGATGCTGCGGTTCTTGGCCTGAACCACCATCACGCCACCCCGCGTCGCGCGCAGAGGCCGAGAAGCTGCAGCCAGAAGCCGACAGACCAGCCGAAATGCATGACCATGGCCGAGACGCCAGCCAACGCAATGTCGGCATTGCGCTGGCGGATGGCCGTCACCAGGCCGTAGCACAGGCATACCGCTGCCCAGATCAGCAGCGGCACCGCCGCGATCCACTGCACGAAGGAGAAGGCCGCCAGAAGAACCACCGGGAAGACCGCCAGTGGCACCATCTGCCGGACTTTCGGGATGACGCGGTGCTTCAGCACATTCTTGGCGCGGCCGCGGCCATAGCCGAGATACTGGAAATAGAGACCTTTGAGCGAGGCGCGCGGATAGTAGACCATCTGCGTCTTGCCACTCATCCAGATCTTGTAGCCGGCCTGCCGCAGCCGGTAGTCGAGCTCGGCATCCTCGTTGTGGCTGAAGGTTTCGTCATAGCCGCCGACTGCGCCGAAGGCCGATATCCGCATCAGTGCGTGATGGCCGTGGTCGACCCATTCTCCGGCGGAGAGGTGACGATGCTTGGAGCCGCCGGTGCCGAGTTTTGAATTCTGCGCCGCCGCGACCGATTTCTGCACAGCACCGCTGCCGCTGGTCAGCATCGAAACCACGACCGAATCCGCTGATGTGGCCAGTGCTTCCTCGATCAGCCGATCGCAATAATCGTCGGGATAGCCGCCATGGGCGTCGATACGGATCAGATACTGCGCGCCTTCGCCAAACGTGCCGACGGCGAGATTGATCGCCGCACTCTGGATGCGCCGCTTGTTGTGCAGCAGGATGACGCGCTCATCCTTCGCGGCGATCTGCTCGACAATGGCCAGCGTGCCATCGGTGCTGCCGCCATCGGCGACGATGATCCGGGCGCCAAGCCTTTCGGCGGAGGGCCGCAGCTGATCAAGCAGCGCACCGATATGGGCTGCCTCGTTCAGGCAGGGGACCACGATCAGGCTGGAGGGAAGCGTTTGCGTCATCGGGCGATGTTCATCCTATGCCAGGGCTTCAGTCGCGAGGGGTTCGCGCACGGTGGTCAGGCGGTGCAGTTTTTCGACCAGCGCCCTGCAATCACTGCGATCGTAGCTCCAGGTCCTCGGATTGCGGGCAAACACGCGCGCCTTCAGCCTGCCGTAGCGGTGCTCCTCCATCTTGCCGAGTGCTGTTTCGAGCGCGTCCGATGAAGCCTGCGGCAACAGGACGCCGATGTCCTGTTGGCTGAGGAACCGTCCGGTCTCCGTGTGGCACATCGAGATCGGCACCGCCCCGAAGCGGCAGCCTTCATAGAGGCGGTTGGGCAGCAGCCATTCCGAATTCTGCCCCTCTTCGAAGAAATCGATCGCCCAGGAAAAATGGACGTCCTGGTAGATCGCCGCCATGTCCTCCGGATTGCGGTACGGCCCGCGAAACGACAGGTGAGGCTCGGCATCGACGAAGGCATGGAAATCCGGGAATTCGGAGAGCGCCGGACGGCCGCGCAGCACGACTTCGAAACGTCCATCCATGCGGCGCGTGAAATCGGCCAGCAGTTCGAGCGAGCGGCGGCAGCGCAGCGCTCCGAACCAGCCGATCCGCCATGGCGGAGCGGCAGGCCCTTCCACGGCCTCGCGTTCGGCGGGCAAGATCGCTGCCGCCTCGAAATATTTGTTCTCGACCAGCTCGACGGGAGCGGCGACCTGGCGGAACGGCTTGAAATAATTGGCGATGAAGGCGGGCGAACTGGTCACCAGCAGCTTCACGTCGCGCGCCAGATGGCGCTCGGTGGCGCGCAGCGCCTTGCCGAGAATATCGTCGCGGAGCACCAGGCGGTGGATGTCGAGGCATTCATAGACGATCGGCACCGTGGCGCCGAAGGTCGATTTGGCGCGGCGGGCCAGCGCCAGCATTTCCAGATTGCGCGCGACGATGAGATCGGGCCGCGGCGTGTTCGCAAGCTTTGAACCGATTGAAATCGCGGCTGTCGCCACGGCCACCAGGCGCTGGGCGAATCGGCCGTCTCGCGTCGCGCCAAGGTCGATCGGGCGCAATCCTTCTATGTCGGCAATCGGGGTTTCGGTACGGCGGAAGCCCGCCAGGGTAACCCGGGCGCCGCCCGTCCTGAGCATTGTGATCCGCCGGCGAACCGCCGGATCGGAAACATCGTGCACCAGGTACAAGACATGCAGCATGAAAACTCGACCGCTGTTTGACCCCACCCACAGGGATGCTAGTACAGCTCTTGCTGCATCGCAACATTTTTGGCGCGGCGATGGACATTTTCTGTTGCACTGCAAAATTATTGCCGTATCCTGAGTTGGGCGGCGGGCGCAGATTTCCGGGCGGGGATATGCGCAAAAATCAGGAATCCTGAATTTGGAAGCCAGTTCAGTCTATCCGCCATACGGCCTCCTGGTTTGGAGTCGTGTTAGGGCTAGGGCTATCGAGAGCACAATCGCGCAGCCCCTACCATGGCGGTTGCTGTTGTCGTCAGGCGGGCGCGCTCGCGGCTACATGGAAGCCTTATTCATAATCGGCGAGAAATGGAGCCGTTTCGCGGGCATTGATTTCCGAGAGATCAAGAAATGAAAACCGCTATTAATATAGATGGAAAAACTTACGCACATCTCTCGTCGCGGCGTTCAGTTGCAGCTATGCGAGGGGTGTTCTGGTCCACGATAAACGCAGTCGTGCCTACATTATCCAGCAGCATTGTTTTCATAATCAGCTCTCGCTATCTGATGCCTACCGACTTTGGTCTTGTAGCTCTGGCAGGAAGCTTAGCTGCGTTGGCCAGTGCGTTTGCACCCGGCGCGTTCGGGGAAGCGCTTGTTCAGCGCTCGTCGTTAGACAAGAGCCACTTAGATTCAGTCTTTTGGCTCTGCATGGTGTCTGCGGCCATTCTGTATGCATTGATCATTATATTTTCTGGGCCAATAGCGAGATTCGTTGATCAGCCTGGCATCGTTGGCCTCCTGCCTCTTCTCGGCTCTCGTGTTCTATTCGATTTGGGTGCGGCCGTTCCGAATGCGTTGATATCGAGAACGATGTCGTTCGGGCTGATCGCCATGAGAACCACCTTGGCTGCGAGCCTGTCTGGCGTTGTCTGCGTTTGTATGTTGGTTATGGGCTATGGCTTGTGGGCTCTGGCGGTCTCGCAGCTCTGCCTGTCGATCGTTTCATGCGTTGCGGCGTTTTGGAGCGCAGGATGGCGACCTGGAATCGAAATCAGGGCGAAGTCGCTTCTGGACGTTGGACGTTACGGCCTTTTCGCTTCAGGAAACCGCTTTCTCCAGCTTATGAGTTTCGATCAGATTATAATTGGCGCCCTTGTCGGGCCGGCGCCCCTAGGCGTTTTCAACTTTGCGAAGCGCGTTTTTTCCATACTGAACGATGTGATAGCAGGGGCACTCGGCGCAGTATCGCACACCTTGCTATCGTCACTTCAGAATGAACGCGACAAGCTCAAGGACGCATTCCTGCTTGGTACTTTTGCCTCTGCTTCGGTCTCATTTCCGGCTTTTGTCGGCCTTGCGGCCATCGCCGGTGATGCGATACCTTTGATATTCGGATCGCATTGGTCTGAGGCAATTGCGCCGATACAGGTGTTTTGTTCCATCGGACTTTTAAGTTGCATTGGCGTTCTGCAAAGCTCTCTCATCAATAGCCAAGGCAAAACCGATTGGTGGTTCTGCTACCAATTGGTGGCGCAGATGCTGAATATTCTTCTCGTCATAGTGTTCTACCGCTACGGTATTCTGGCAGTCGTCTCTGCAATCGCTATCAAGACTTTTGCGATATGGCCTGTCTCAGTGGCGATGACAGTTAAAACTCTTGATATACCTGCGACAACTTATCTCCGACAATTCGTCTCACCGACATGCGCTGTGGCGCTGATGCTGATCTCAGTTATATTGGTGAATCGCTACCTTGGGGACGCTTCGTTCAGTATCCGGGCTGCAGGAGAGGTGATCGTCGCAGGACTGGTGTACTCCGCAGCCCTTGCTTCCATGTCTCATAGCCGGCTCCGATATGTTTTCTCACTTATCAAGAGCAGGGGCCGGAGTTGACGTTGTGAAACTAACCTATTTTCAGAGCCCTGTTCCAAATTTTGGTGATGAACTCAACGCCTACATGTGGAGGCAACTCCTCCCTTCCGGCTTTCTTGATGATGACGAAGGTGAACTCTTTGTTGGAATAGGATCAATTCTGTGGGACTATCATCCAAAAGCCCCACGCAAAATCGTGGTCGGCTCCGGATACGGGGGATACTCGCCTCCCCCAGATGTTCATGATGGATCATGGGAGATTGTTTTCGTTCGCGGTCCGCGAACTGCGCAAGTTTTGTCTGTTCCGGAGAAGAGCGCGATTACGGACAGTGCAATCCTTCTTCGCGCACTACCAATTCCGGCCCCAGCTAAAGACATAGCCATCTCTTTCATGCCGCACTATGAAAGCCTGGACCGGGGATTATGGCGCGAAGTCTGCCGGCTTGCAGGCGTTCATTTGATAGACCCAACTGCCTCCGTCGAAACGATCCTGTCTGAAATCACACGGACGGGTATTTTGATCACGGAGGCAATGCACGGCGCTATCGTGGCGGATGCACTCCGAACCCCTTGGGTCGCCGTTCGCCCCATCCATAAACAACACAGATTCAAATGGTACGATTGGGCCGAGTCTCTCGGACTCACTCTCCGTCCCGAAAAACTATTTCCTTCAAGTGCTCGCGAAGTCTGGTCCTTAGCGACTGGAGGGCAGGGAAAGGGTTATGCAAGCAGACTGTTGGGCGGGTCGCTTGCGCGCCCTGCAAATTTCACCTTGATACACATCGCGGCAGCATCCCTGCACCGGCTTGCTCGTACCACACCTCAACTGAGCGCTGACGGCGCAATTCTTAGGGTGACTGAGCAAGCTCAATCAGCGCTGGATAGCTTTGTCCGGCGACGGCAGCTGACGGCGCGTTAAATGCAAGGTGACACACATGGATCCAAATAGCTCAGTAAATGTAGCTGTAATTATCCCGTTCTTTCAAAGAGAAAGGGGGGTTTTACAAAGAGCCCTGCGATCTGTGGCAGCACAAACGCTTATGCCGACGATTGCCATGACAGTCTTTTTGGTGGACGACGGTTCTCCGGTTCCCGTCAGTGAAGAGGTTGAGGCATTCGATATACCGGCTCCCCACCAGCTTGTCATCTTGAAGCAGCAAAATACCGGACCAGGCGGAGCGCGCAACTGCGCACTTGACAATATAGATCCGGCCCACTTTGATTTTGTTGCGTTTCTAGATTCTGATGACGAATGGTTACCGTGCCACTTAAGCCAAGCTCTTATTTCTCTAGGCGATGAATTTGACTTTTACTTTTGTGATCATACTCGATTTGATACAAAACAAAGTTGGTTTGATGATCTTGATGTCACCACGGCTTGGAAAAATTCTAGAGAAACCTATTTACGCCAACTTGATGACAGGGATTCTGTTTTTATAGTCGATCCTGATGACCTCTTTTTGGGATTGCTGAAAGAATATCTTAGCCAGACTTCGACAGTTGTCTTTCGTTTTCCAAATCATTCCGGGCTGCGGTTTGACACCGAGCTCAGAAATGCCGGAGAGGATCATCTTTTCTGGCTATCTCTTGCATCATCTTCATGCGCAGTAATCTCTTTTGACAGCAACGTCTATTGCGGGAAGGGCGTTAATATTTACTATAGCGCCTTTGATTGGAATTTGAAAAGCTCGGTCGATCGATATGGTTACTTGGTGCTATTTTATTTAAAGATCAGGTCGAAATTCCCATTGAACGCGGCGGGTCAGTCTATAAATAATGATAATATACGCATATTCTCACGCACATATTCGTATCTATTTTTTAGATTATTCTTTAAAGGAAAATTTCCTAATATTTCCGTCACAAAAACGATACTTCATAAATCAATTTATATCGTTTTGTTGATGCCTCTTAATTTCATTATTTCAGCAATAAGTGGTCTCGACAAAAGACGCAGTTGGTAATCGAATATAACTTCGAGAAATTTTGGATTTTTTCATGACACTGGCGCCCCCTGACCAGCCTCAGATTATCGACTTCATAATTCCCGTCCGACATCCTACTACGGTTGTTGATTGGGAGGTCGTTAAGAAGAATCTTAGCGAAACTATCAAATCGATTTCCGCACAAACTGCACCGAATTGGCGCGCGGTGATCATTGCGAACGACTGTGCCGATCTACCTGAAACACCTCCAGGATTTACGGTTCGTCGCGTGAATTTTCCACCTAAATTCTTGCCATCCCGAGATGTCGATCCGGAAGCCTTCTTCGAGGCCGTCCGATCCGACAAGGGACGTAGAATACTGGAAGGGTTCAAAGAATTGAAGCCGTCCAGCTATGTCATGATAGTCGACTACGACGACTTCATCAGCAATCGTCTGGCCGCTCATGTCGCTGACAAAAAGGCCGCAAACGGGTGGTACTTCAGCACCGGATATGTATACAGCGGCTCGCGTCTGACATATATCTATCATGATTTTTTTGAGTTTTGTGGGACATCGCTCATCATACGCGCGGATTTGTTCGGGCTGCCCGATGACCTGAGCCAAGTTCCCGAACTTATAGTTCGAAGGAATCTCGGCAGCCACAAATTTATCACAAAGGATTTAGAGGCACGAGGCCAAGCGCTAGAGTCCCTGCCGTACCCAGGCGCAGTATATCGGGTCGGACATCAGGGCACGACAAGCGGTTCGCGAAAGTTGCTATCTGAAATGCTGCCTCGATGGATGCTTCGGCATCGCCCCATTGAGTATGTCAGAAGGGCTACGCGGTTTAGATGGATGACAGCATCCAGGCGGCGGGAATTTTCGATCCCCTGAAAGCTTGAGCACTGCTTTGATTATGTCTCGCCACCAAGTCTGCCTAATTTGACTACCGCAGCGGTGAAAATTTCATGTTGTTGCGTCACGCCGCCATTCTGCCGATCGAGTGATATTCTATGCCGTGGCGTGCCACGACCTTGGGGTCGTAGAGGTTGCGGCCGTCGAAGATCACCGGCGTGGTCAGCGCGTCTTTCAGCGCATCAAAGGATGGGGCTCGAAAACTCTTCCATTCGGTGGCGATGAGCAGCGCATCGGCGCCGCGCAAGGCCGCTTCCTTGGTGCCGCACAGAAGCAGGTCGTCGCGCAGGCCATAGATGGCCTGGCATTCCTGCATCGCCTCGGGATCATAGGCCTGCACATTGGCACCGGCGTTCCAGAGCGCCTCCATCAGGACACGCGCCGGCGCTTCGCGCATGTCGTCGGTGTTAGGCTTGAAGGCCAGGCCCCAGAGCGCAAAGGTCTTGCCCTTGAGACTGCCCTTGAAGTAGCGGTTCACCTTGTCGAACAGCACGGATTTCTGGTCGTTGTTGCGCTCCTCGACGGCACGCAGCAGCTTGGCGTCGAACTTGACGCCCTCGGCCGTCTTGATCAGGGCGCGGACGTCCTTGGGAAAGCACGAGCCGCCATAGCCGAGGCCCGGATAGATGAAGTGGTAGCCGATGCGCGGGTCGCTGCCGATGCCCTTGCGCACCTCCTCGATATCGGCGCCGAGCTGTTCAGCCAGATTGGCCATCTCGTTCATAAAGCTGATCTTGGTCGCCAGCATGCAGTTGGCGGCGTATTTCGTGAATTCGGCGCTGCGCACGTCCATCACGATTATCTTCTCGTGGTTGCGGTTGAAGGGCGCATAGAGCTCGCGCATCACCGCCTCGGTCTCTTCGCTGTCGGTGCCGACGATGATGCGGTCCGGCTTCATGCAGTCGGCGACGGCCGAGCCTTCCTTGAGGAATTCGGGATTGGAGGCGACGTCGAAGCCCAAATCCTCGCGCCCTCGCTTCTTCAGCGTCTCGGCGATCCTGGCTTTCACCTTCTCACAGGTTCCGACCGGCACGGTCGATTTACCGACGACGATCTTGGCGCTATCCATCTCGCGGCCGATGGTCTCGGCGACCGCCAGCACATATTTGAGGTCGGCCGAACCGTCCTCGCCGGGCGGCGTGCCGACCGCGATCATCTGGATTTCACCGTGCCGGACGGCGGCGGCGGCATCGGTGGTGAACTTGATGCGGCCGGCGGCGTGATTCTCCCTGACGATGCTTTCGAGGCCTGGTTCGAAGATCGGTATGAAGCCCTGGTTGAGCCGCTCCACCTTGTTTGCGTCGATGTCGACACAAACAACCTGGTGGCCAACCTCAGCAAGCACAGCCGCCTGCACAAGGCCGACATAGCCAATTCCAAACACCGTCAAGTTCATTCGGTCTCATTCCCATCCATGGCCGCGAACCGTTTTGGGTCCGGCCGGTTCAATTGGTCTTTCCCAACTCTTTTACGCTGCATACGAGCGATTCGGGAAACTGGCACGGCTTGCCGAGTGCGGTGAAGGCAACGCGCTCGATCTGCAGCGAAAGCTTGCGGCCCGGATCGGCGAACGCACCCATCCAGCCCTTCAGGGTATCACTGCCCCAAAGGCTGAAGAATATCTTCTGCGCATGGCTGGGCAGCTTTGCCGGATCGGTGATGGTGTTTACCAGTTGGCCGTTCACGTACCAGCGCAAACTGTCCTTCTCCCAGACGAAGGCGTAATCGTTGAAGGCCTTGTCGGTGCCGCCCGGCACCTCGACGAGCTTCTCGTTCTTGCCCTTGCCGTCGATATAGGCGTTGACCTGCACCTTGGAGGTGTCCTTGGTCAGAATCTCGAAGTCGATCTCGTCCCAGGGCTGCTTGTCGGATGGGCCGATATAGGAAAAGAACGCTGCGTTGAGGCCTGAACCGGTGTCGGTCTTCAGCCGCGCCTCATAGGTGCCGTAGCCGAAGCGCTGCTTGGTCTGGATCTCGCCACAAGCGAACTCGCGATCCTTCAGCTTCTGCTTTTCGAAGCCAAGCGACAGCACCCCGTCGGAAAGCGCGACCAGCCCCTTCGACCAGGTGCAATTCTGATGGCTGCCATTGTTCCAGCCATCGGACACATACCAGCGCGACCGATCGAAGCTCTGGAAATCATCGACGAAAGAGGGATCGGACTGGATATCCTGTGCATGAGCAGGGACAGCCGAGAGGCTGCCAAGAGCGGCCAGCAATAGCGCACCGATCAAACCCAATCGCCGCAGGCCGGCTTGCCGGGTCCGGTGCGCGAAGGGCGGTGCATCAATTGCTGTCGTGGACGTGGTTTTCGGATTCGAATTCATACCAAACTCACCTTTGTGCTGTGCGTCCCCAACCCAAAGTCGACGTTTGAACCGCTTCCAAACGGGCCAACCTTGGCCTCCTCTTTGACCCTCCCGAAATCCCTCTCCTGCCTTGCATCCTTGCAGCGCGCCTTCACGGTCACGCCCGGCCGGCGCCCGTAGGCCTGGCGAAATCAACCGCAGCGGCCGAATCGGACGCGCCATTCTCGTCGAAGACCGTATCCAGCGAATGACGGAGGGCCCTCATCATGCCGTTCTGGCGCGACAGCGCCGCGATGCGGCGCTCGCAATTCAGGATCGACTGCGTCAGCGCGCTGACTTCGGATGACCGGCGATCAGTGGTGGATCCGTTTTCCATCGCTTCGACGAGAAAGGCCGCGTTTGTCGCCGTCTTGCGGTAGCGGCTCTCCAGGCCGGTTCTCTCGGCCTCGATCTCGGCTGCGATCTGTTCGAACAGTTTCGCCAGCCGGTCGAGGCGCGCTATGTCGGCCTGCCGGTCGCGGGCAGGATCCCTTGATCTGAAGCCGAATATCGAGGCCATGGGCTTAAATTCCTGTCATCGCCGGCTTGCATGCCGGGAACCTGGCCAATCCCCGCAGGCGGGGTTGAAAAACTCGTACCGCATCGTCCAACTCCACCGGTGGGAGAGACTTCGGACCAATCCGATCGGGGGCCAGTTCGGTTGGTCATTCAATTTGCTGCAACGCAACATAGACTGCCATTCCCGGAGCCGGGAGGCAACCACCCAATTCGTAAACTCATAAATCCGGTGGAAATGCTTGCAGGCGAGCGTGCAGTCTGCGGCCAAAACGGGGCATTTCCCGCGCCTTACCGCTCCTTGCCCGCGCTGGTCCCGGCCATTAGGAAACGCAGCGGCGGCACATGCTTTTGCCCGGAGACAAGGCCAACGCGCCGAAACAGCGCCTCGAGCTTGTCGGACGCCACGCCCTGGACGATGGGGACAAGGTTGGATTGGCTTGCGAAGGCATAGGCCGCGGCCGAAGCCAGGCCGCGCTCGGCCTTCACGTCGAGGAAATTGCGCAGCCGGTATTTGTCGCGCACATGCCGCTCGTGCCGCCGCAGCACCGCCTTGGAGCCTTCCGGCAGGCTGTCGATCGCCAGCAGCGCCAGATCGGCATCGGCGAGCCGCTTCAAATCCTGCGTCTTGTGACGACCGCTGAGCGAATCGGCGCGCACGATGGCGCCGTAGCCGCAGGAGCGGATGACCTTGAACCGTGCCCCGTGAGCCACCGCGCGGGCATAGAGTTCGTAGTCCTCGCCCAGCCGCAGGCTCTCATCGTAGCGCAATCGGTGCCGGTCGAGGAAGGCGCGACTAATCACCGGCTTCAGGAAGCCAAGCTCGCCTCTCTGCACGCGACGCCTGGAGATGTTGCCTTCGACGAAGCGCTCGAAGTCGAGGAATTCCGGCTCGGCGGCGAAATCCGGGGCGACGATTTTCGTTACGTCACTCGTCGCATCATCCCTGATGAGCATGATGTTGTCGGCCGCGAAATCCCAGTCGGCGGCGGCAAACAGGTTGCCGAACCGGCCCTCGAGGAAAAAATCGTCAGCGTCCAGAATGCTGATGAACGGCGCTTTCGAGCCGGCGATCGCGGCATTGCGGGCGAAGGACGGGCCGCGATTGACGTCGAGGCGCATGACCTTTAGCCGGGCACTGCCATCGTCGGCGGAGCGGGCGATCGCGGCCGTATCGTCGGTGGAGCCGTCGTCGACGACGACGACCTCGGTCACCTCAGGTTCGCGCAACGCGGATGCGATGGCGACCGCGATCGTGCGCCCCGCATTTTTGGCCGCGATGATCACGCAGACCTCGGATTTCGTCATCGACATGGTTTTTGCCTCTTGCACAGGTTCCGATACGCCCTCGCCCTGTACGTATTGCGACGCCGCCGCCATCATGGACTGGCCGGCCGCTCGAAGATGCGGCGGCTGATGTCCGCCGAGGCTGCCCAGCCGGCTTCTGCCAGGTAGCGGACGGGAGCCCGACCGCACAATTCCCACAACACCGTTCGCCGCTGTGGCCATCGCAAAGACGACAACCATGGCGCGATGACCATGTTGAGCAGATCCTCATTGCCGATGCGCGACAGGATCGGCTTGGCCCGCTCCGACAAAAGCGTGCCGGTGCCACCCAGCAGCACATCGGCGGCGCGCAGGCCGAGCAGTAGCGTATCGTCCAGGCCCTGGCTCACCGCCGCATCGAGCACACGCTGCTGATCGGTCTCGTCGAGACGGTTGGCACTCGCCCTGATGTCGCAGACATAGCCGGCGCAGGGTTCGCGGTTGAACAGCGCCTTGGCGACGCTGATGCAGGACAGCATCAGCGTGTCGGCGACCGACGTGAACGGCACTTCGGTGCCGGTGATCTCGACCAGCCGTTTGCGCCGCAGGAAGCCGTCGGCATCGCGCGGACTGGGCGAGCCGGGCTGCTGCAGGCGATAGTGAAGGTCGACCGTGGACGATTTCGGCCCGTTGCCGCGGATCATGTGCTGTTCGCCAAGGAACCTTACCCACCAGACCGAGCGCGACTTGCCAGCGACCTCGTAGCCGATCGAGCGCAGCGCATCGCGCGCTTTTGAGAACCCGGCAGAGGAAACCAGGATGTCGACATCGCCTGAAGGCTTCATGAAATGGTCGTCGTAAAGCAGATGCTGTTGGAACGGGCCTTTGAGAAAGACGAAATCGAATTGCCTGTCGCGCAGCGCTTGGTGAATCTCCATCGAATCCATGAGGCACGCGGCGTTCATCGAAACCGTTCGCCGGCGATAGGTGTCGAGCCACTGGAACAATTCGACCGGCCTTTCATTCGCCGGGGCACGCGACAGTGCCTTCAGAACGAAATTGGCGACCTTGTTCAACCTGGCGACGTCGGCGACTACGGCGGCGGAAAGGCTCGGCGTCGGCACCTCGCCGGCCGAAGCGGCCGTTCCTGAGAAATACAACCGCAGACAGGCCTGTACATAGGCAATCTCGTCGGCGCAGTCGGCGGCGCGCAGTCGTTCATAGGAACTTTCCGGCAAGGCCATAGAGCGCATGGTCTCCAAAATGCGGTTTGTGCAACGCGTATGCTGCAAGTGCGAAGCAAAGCATCCTCAAAAACCTCGGCGTCGTAAAGTCTTTCCTTTCGCAGTGCGAAATTTTGCAACCAGGGCGTTTGCCTACGTTTCTGAAGACCACGGAATGTACGATTGGAATTCCGGCCTTATCGAGTCGTTTCAGCCGAACTTCAACACGGATCGGCTAACAAAAATCCATCTCTTTAGCGATGCCTAAAAAAGCATCACCTCTATGAACTTTTTATGCAAGCAAAATCAACTGCTTAAAGAATCATCAGCCACAGCGCCTGATCGCACTTGTTTTCAGGTGCAAAGAGGTGGAACTTTGGGCATTGCGCACAGGCATCGTGACGTCCGCAACCCGTAATTGATTAACCAGAGGTAAATCAGACTTGACTCATAAATGTTGCCATGCAGCTATTGCGGTGCAGCATGAAAGTGCTGTCGGCACTCGACAAGCCGTTTACAGTCCTCATTGGAGAGTAAAATGGAAAACAAGACTGAAAAGCAAGAATACGAGGCGCCGAGCCTGACGGTCCATGGCTCGATCGAGACCATCACGCAGGGCACCGGCGGCGACACTGCGCTTGACGGCGTGTTCCCGATCCACACACCTAAGGGTCAGCTCACATTCTCTTGAGACGTTCCGGTTTTTCTGACGTGGCAGTCGGAACTCAAGAGGCAGCCATAAAAGGGTCGGGGGTTTCAATATCTCCGGCCCGCTCCGGAAAGCGGAAACGCCGGAGTGCACATGTGAACAAGGTTTTGGGATGAGCTGGAACCCATCTGATTGCGACAAGGTCAGTGCGACCAGGGATGCCGTGACTTGCGAATTCGGCAATGGCTTGGCGCTGCTCAATCTCAAATCGAACATCTACTACAGCCTGAACGACGTTGGAGCGTTCATCTGGGGGCTGATCCAGGAACCGAAGCTGATCGAGGATATCCGAGGCGCCGTGCTTGCGCGCTACAATGTCGACCCTGAGCGCTGCAAGGCGGATGTCGACGCATTGCTGAAAGGCCTGGCGGAAAACGGGCTTGCGAGGCTGCATCATGGAGCACTTGTCTAAGCCGGTTCCGCACAGGGTCACGGCCTTGAGTCAAGAACCGGCGATGGAGAAGAGGACGAGGCCGACGAAACACCGGCCAGGCCGGCGGGGTGTCGCCAGGATTTTTTCCCTGAGCGGCCCCGAATTAATGTTTCTCGGCTATTGCCTGATGGTGGTCATGGCGGTTCGGCTGGGGCTGACGCTTTTCTCCTACAGCCGCATCCGAAGCGTGGTGACGAGGCTCGACGCAAGCCAGTGCGCCAGCATGGGCGATTTGCGGCGTATCGCGTGGGGTGTTGCCGCGGCGGCACGGTTCGTTCCGCGCGCCAGTTGCCTGACCCAGGCGCTTTCGGGCCAATACATTCTCGCCCGCCAAGGCAATGAATCGAAAATCCGCATCGGCATCGAACGCGGCACGGGCGAGCGATTGAAAGCCCATGCCTGGCTCGTCAGCGACAACCATATCGTTCTTGGCGGATCGGTCGACGGCTTCACGCATCTGCTCGACCACGGCGGCCGATGAGCGGCGTGGCCGGAATCCTGCTGCGCGGGGAAACGGCGCCGGCGGTTGCTGCGGCAGACATTCAGCAGATGCTGGCGCGCATGCGCCATCGTGGCCCCGACGGAAACGCGTGGTGGGCGGACGCGGGCGTTGCCCTCGGCCACGCCTGGCTCAACACCACGGACGAAGCCGGTCCCGGGCCGCTGACGATGGCCGGCGGCAAGCTCGCCATCACCGCCGATTGCCGGCTGGACAACCGCGACGAGCTGATGGCCAGGCTGGGCATCAGGGACCGGTCGGTTGCCGATGCGGTGCTGCTGATGCGGGCTTATCTGCGTTGGGGCGAAACCTGTCCGGTTTATCTGCAAGGCGATTTCGCCTTCGCGATATGGGACGACGAACGGAAAACGCTTTTTTGCGCGCGCGATCACTTCGGAGTCAAACCCTTCTACTATCATTCGACCGCGCGGCGTTTCGTCTTTGCGTCGGAGATCAAGCCCATTCTCGCCATTGGCGGGTCTGGTGCGATCATAAGCGAACATCAGATCGCCGGGTTTCTCGCCGGGCTCCCGGATGATCCCCAGTCAACGCCCTACACCGATATCTTCCGCCTGCCGGCCGCCCACAGCTTGAGCGCGACGACGCATCAGGTTGCGTTGCGCCGCTACTGGCAGATCGAGCCGTCATCACGGCCGATGCGAGCCAATGCCGCCGAGGAGTTCGGCCATCTCTTCGAGCAATCCGTCAAGAACAGGATGCGGGGAACGTCCGCGGTCGGCGCCATGTTGAGCGGTGGCCTCGATTCCTCATCGATCGCCTGCGTGGCAGGCCTGCAAAATGCCGCCGGGCGAAAGCCGAAGCTGCCGACCTTCTCATTGGTTTTCCAGAAAGGATCGCCGTCGGACGAACGGCCGTTCATCGACGAAGTGCTAAAACATAACATGGTCGATGGCTCAATGATTGCTGTCGATGACTACGCCCCTTTCGCCGAGTTCGAGCGCATCCTGGAAGAGCAGGAAGGGCCGTTCCTGGCGCCAGGGCTCTCGCTCACGCGCAACCTTTACACCGCCGCCAGCGCAAGGGGCACAAAAGTCCTTCTCGACGGCCATGGCGGCGACGAGGTCGTGTCGCAGGGCTATGGGTATCTCCACGAGCTTGCAATCGCCCACAGATGGCTGGATTTGTGGCGGGAGATGCGTGCGGCCTCAAGCCTCCATGGCGACGGGATGCTGGGCATCTATTTTACATTCCTGACCGTTTATGGCCCGGCCTGGCGTATCGCCAAACTCAGGCAAATGGCCAATCGTGCCTTGAACAGGCTCTGGCAACGGCCTGCCAGGGCCGAGCAGCGCCCTAGCTGGCTTGGCTTGGTCAACCCAGACCTTGCCAGTCGAACCGATATCGTCGCCAGATTTCACAGAAGCGGACAAATGCCGCCTGCGGCGAGATCCAGCGAAACCCTGACCCACCGCTGGATCCTGTCGAATGGACTGGTGCCGCACGCCTTCGAGGTTCTGGATAAGGCTGCAGCGAATTTCGGCGTCGAGCCGCGCTATCCGTTCTGGGACAAACCGCTTGTCGAGTTCTGCCTGGCTTTGCCTGGAGAGCAAAAATTACATAACGGTTTCGGCCGCTACGTACTGCGCCGGGCCATGGAGGGCATCCTGCCTCCGGCGGTTCAGTGGCGGAGCGACAAGATCGATTTCAAATCCAACCTGGTAAGCGGGATGTTGCGTAATCACCGCGACCTGCTGAACAGGGTACTCGTCTCGGACGCCGGTCTGATCGAGTCCTACATAAACCTGCCCGAGGTAACGGCGGCATATGACCGGATTTCAAGGCTTCCGGACCAGGCGACGCTGCCCGACATTCAATATGTCTGGCGTTCGGCAGCGCTGTCCCTGTGGCTAAGGCAGATCGAACGGCGCGAGAGTCCAGCGTGATGTCAGTCAACCCGACGCTTGCCGTAAAGTCCAACCAGGATCGCACCGGCTCGGCGCACCAACGGCCGAGGCACTTTTACATGGCCTATGGCCTGACGTTCGGTTCGGAGGTGCTGCTACCCGAGTTGGAGCCAATGGCGATGGCGCCGGCGGTCGCCGATATAATGATAAACGTTGGCCCCCTGCCGCAACACTCTGCCGATGCCGCAGCCGCCTTCCATTTCGAGGCGCACCGACAGTATTTGACGTGGCAGACGGTAGGGGCGTTCCTGATAAGCGATGCCAGCAGGATCGATGTCGATCCGGCGCCTGGCGTCGACGACGCCTTGATCGCCTTTCCCCTGCTGGGGCCGGTCCTGGCGCTCCTGCTGCACCAACGCGGGCTACTCGTCTTGCATGCCAGCGCTATTGCGGTTGGCGGCAAAAGCGCGATTTTCATGGGCGACAAGGGCGCCGGCAAATCAACGACCGCGGGAGCCATGATCCGCGCCGGGCATGACTTGCTGACCGATGACGTGGTTGCGCTTGATGTATCCAAACCCCTCGATCCGATGATCGTGCCGGGCTTTCCACAGCTTAAGCTGGCCTCGGACGCGGCCGCGGCGATCTCGCTCAAAGAGGCGGAGGTACGGCCGCTGGTGCATCCGGCAATCGACAAAACGCAGCATCGTCTCCGTGGAGCATTTTCCAGCGACATGGTTCCGGTGACCCGGATATATATTCTCGAACGGGGCGCACGAGCAGCGATTCTGCCTTTGCCGAGCGTCGCCTCGCTGCCAGCGATCATCAAATTCTCGTACGTGACGCGCTTCGGCCGGTCCGCCCTGCCAAGTGATTTCGCGGCGACCCATCTTCGTCAATGCGCGCAACTGGCCGCCCATGTAGGTGTATGCCGGCTCGAAGTGCCGACAGGCCTCGACAGGCTAGGCGAGGCCGTGGATCTGATCGAGGCGGATTTGAGCTTCGACAACGCATTGGATTGAAAGACGGACGCGATTTTCGGAAAGCAAAATGTGTAGCTTCACATTATCACAACGCGACCCCAGGACATGAGGGCGGGCTCTTACGCCCTTACCGAGCAAAATCATGGCAAATAGATCCCCATTTCATCTGATACTGTTTCGACAAATCGCTGGATTTGGCGCTGCCATGGCTCGGATCGGCGGCCATAGAACGTGGGCAGCGTTGATTTTCCTCATCCTGGGAAGTCTGACCGAAGGCATCTCGATCCTGCTTCTGGTTCCCGTGATGCAGCTCGTTGGCCGATCCGACCAGAACTATGCGATCAGGCTCCCAGACAGCGACATCACGCGCTGGATGTCGCCTGACGGCACGGTGCAACTTGCGACCGTGCTTGTCGGCCTTGTCGGCCTTGTCACGCTGCAGGCGGCCTTCAACCGCTTCAAGTCGCTCTACATGGCCAGGCTTCTCTACGATTTCATCAACCGCCTGCGCATCGACCTGTTCGAGAGCATCGGAAAGGCCCGCTGGGGTATTTTCACCCGTATACGAAGCTCCGACCTCGACCATGCCCTGACGGGCGACATTGACCGCGTGCAGGCCACGGCGTTCTCATTGCTGATGATGGTCCAGACATCCGTGCTGTTGGCGGGCTATCTCGTGGTCTCGCTCTTCATCTCGCCGGCAATGACATCCATCGCGATTGCGATCGGCATCGTCATGTTCCTGGTGCTTCGGCCGTTCCGAGCGCGTGCTGCCGCGTTCGGACAGCTGTTGACGACCAATCGCCAGGACCAGTACCGGACGGTTGCGGAATTTCTGAGCGGCATCAAGGTTGCAAAGAGCCTGAACGTCGAGGCCTCCTATTTCGCGCAGCTTCGGTCGATCCTCGAAAGGATGAAAGTCGACAATATCGATTATGTGCGCAACAGCACGATCGGCACCGCGCTGTTCCAGGTGGCGAGCGTCATCGGCCTCAGCCTGTTCATCCACGTGGCGCTGGTCCGCTTCAACCTGTCACTGGCTGAAATCGTTGTCCTGCTCCTTGTCTTCATGCGCATCGCGCCGCGTTTCATGGAGTTGCAGGCGCAATCGCAGCAGGTTCTGATCAACCTGCCGGCCTATGCATCGATGCGCAGCCTGCAGGCGCGGTTCGATGCCGAGCGCGAACCTGGCCATGCCGAATTCGAGGACGCCGGCAAGCTATCTCTCGATACGGGCCTGAACATTCGGGGCGTCTCTTTCGCCTATGGAGATGCCGCCGAAAAGGCGGTGGTGAGCGGCATCACGTTCGGCCTGCCCGCCGGCAAGGTCACCGCCCTGATCGGCCCATCGGGATCGGGCAAGAGCACGATCGCTGACATGCTACTCGGTCTGCTCGAACCGACCATCGGCAAGATCCTCGTCGACGGCGTCGAAATCGATGCCAGCAATCGCCGGCGCTGGCGCGATCAGGTGGCCTATGTGCCGCAGGACGTGTTCCTGCTGCATGACACGATCGCGGCGAACCTGCGACTGGCAGCACCGCGGGCCAGCGACGACGAGTTGTGGACCGCGCTGCGCGCCGCGCATGCGGGCGAGTTCGTCGAGCGGCTCGACCAGCGGCTCGACACGATCGTCGGCGACCGCGGCGTGCGCCTCTCTGGCGGCGAGCGTCAGCGCATCGCGCTGGCGCGTGCGCTGCTGCGCAAGCCGTCGCTGCTCATCCTCGACGAAGCGACCAGCGCGCTCGACTGGCAGAACCAGTCGCTGATCGCCAGGTCGATCGACGGGTTGCGCGGCGCGATGACCATCCTGACCATCGCGCACCGGCCGTCGATGATCGCCTTCGCCGACTGGGTGGTGGCGATGGAAGACGGCCGTGTCGTGGAAGTTGGGCAGTATCAGCGATTGAAGGCGAAGCCGGGGAGCCGGCTGTCCAGGATGCTGTCGGGGGAACAGTCGGAAACCGAACCCGCCAATGTGGCGTGAAGGTCAAATCCGCCGAGGGCGAGACCTAATGCAGGCTACGCCGGGCGCTGCCCAGCTTCTCACCTTCGGTCACATCGGGCGAGCTTAGCTTTCTCTCGGCTTCGCGTAGCCTATCGGCCGGCGTCGGCACACTCCTGGCGATCATGGCGTAGACGAGGACGAAATAGCCGGCCTGGATGACCATGGCACAGATGATGACGCGCAGCAGCGTCGTGCCGAGCGAAGCGCCGCCAAGCCAAGACCAGGCGACGACGATCGCAAGAGCGAAAACCATCCCGACGATGAATTTTGGAAGTGACATACCCAACTGCCCATAAACCGGCTCGGGTTATATCCAACGATAGCCCCACCCGAGCGCCGTCCCTTGTTACGCGGGCTTGTTAGGATGCCCGCTATCGACCGGTTGCTTCCGGCCTTTCAACCTGTCGCCACTCTGACAGGTATAATTTGCAATTCTATTAAGGCGAGTAGAGGGCGGCAAGGGCAACCGCACATATTTTTGAACGAGCCTACGCGATTGACTCTGCCATGCTGCAATGCACACTACCACAATTCACTCAACCTGAAGCGGCTATGTTTTTTCAGTACAATCTGCAATATTAAGTAGTATTTATGTTAATATTCGCGAACTTCGCGCCTTTCTAAAGCACTAAGACGTACCATTCCGGACCACCGAGAACGGCTTGCCCAAAAATCGCCCCAAAAAGATCCTTATTTTTTTCCACTTGCCCATTTATTGTCACAAATGTGCTAAACATCCCGAAAAATGTGCATCGCTAGCTTATAATTTAGTCAATTCATGACGCGACTATTTCAACGGGCCGGGAAATTGTGTGTTGCGCTGCAACATTTTTTTGGTATCGTGTGGTGAACCATTCGTTCAACGCATGGAGTTTCCGCATGAGGGATATTGCCAAGTCGGCCACGGCGGACTTTTCGCAGCCTGACACCGACTTTCCGCCGCCGATCGGCGGCCTCATCAAGCGCAGCTTCGACATTGCCGGTTCACTGGCTGGTCTGATCGCTCTCAGCCCGCTGTTCGTCATGATAGCGTTGCTGGTCAAGTTTTCCGACGGTGGATCGATTTTCTACGGTCATCGGAGAATCGGTCGCGGCGGACGGATTTTTCCGTGCCTGAAATTCCGCACCATGGTTCCGGACGGCGACAAGGTGCTGGCCGCCTATCTCGCCACCAATCCGGACGCCAACGCGGAATGGATAGCGACCCGCAAGCTGAAGAACGATCCGCGCGTCACCCGTGTCGGCGCGGTGTTGCGGAAGCTCAGCCTCGACGAACTGCCGCAGATCATCAACATCCTGCAGGGCGATATGAGCCTTGTCGGGCCTCGCCCGGTGGTGCGCGATGAGCTGGAAATCTACGGCAGCGCCGCCGTCTACTATCTGAAGTCGCGGCCCGGCCTGACCGGCCTGTGGCAGGTCAGCGGCCGCAACGACGTCTCCTACGACAGCCGCGTCGCCTTCGACCGCCACTATGTCGAGAACTGGTCGCTCTTCGGCGACGTGCGCATCATCATCAAGACAGTGCCGGCCGTCTGGATGTCACGCGGCTCTTACTGACCGGCCGCCGGCATCCGGCGGCAAGCTCATCGGGCGATGGGGCTAACACGGATCGGAACGTTCAGTTGAAAACAGACATGTTCGAAGCCTTTGGCAGTGGCCGCTTTTCCGGCCGCTCTCGGCTCATGGCCACATGCCTTGCGGTGTCGCTTGCTTTTCTTCCCCAGCTCGCAACGGCCGATGAATACCATCTCGGCTCGCAGGACAAGCTCACCATCCGGATCGCCGAATGGCAGACCGTCGAAGGCACGTTCAGGGACTGGACAGCGGTCAATGGCCAATACACGGTCGGCCCGGGCGGAACGCTGTCGGTGCCTTTCGTCGGCGAGTTGCCAGCGGCCGGCAAGACCACAGCCGAAGTCGCGGCGGCGATCGGCGAGGCGCTACAGCGCAAGCTCGCTTTGTCGGACAAGCCCGAAGCATCGGTCGAAATGGCGCAATTCCGGCCGTTCTACATTTCGGGCGAAGTGCAGAATCCCGGCCAGTTTCCCTATGTGCCCGATCTGACGGTGCTGAAAGCAATCAGCGTCGCCGGCGGCATCAGGCGCAGCGCCGACTACGGGCCTCAGCTCGGCAAGGACCTGGTCACGGCCAAGGGCAATTTCGATATCTCCGACGACCAGCGCGTGCGGCTGCTCGTTAGGCGCGCCCGCATCGATGCCGATCTGGCCGGCAAGGCGAGCTTCGAGGCGCCGAAGGAGGCCGAGGGCGACCCGAGGCTGCCGACCATCGTAGCCGACGAGATGACGATCCTAACGGCAGACCAGAAGGCGCTGAAGCTGAAGCTCGAGGCGCTCGACGATCTTAAGGGTGTCCTGCAGGCCGAAATCGAATCGCTGCAGAAGAAGATCGTCAATCAGCAGAAGCAGGTCGACCTGGCGCAGCAGCAGCTCGCCAGCATCGGTCCGCTGGCGCAGAAGGGCCTGGTCGCCAATTCGCGGCTGTTGGATTCGCAGCAGTCCGTCACCGACCTGCAGGGCAAGATTCTGGACTACGAGACGGCCATCCTCACCGCCAAGCAGGCGATCAGCAAAGCGACGCAGGACGCCATCGATGCCCAGAACACGTTGAGCTCGACCCTCGCCGCCGACCGCCAGCAGACCGAAGCTGACCTGAACGAGGCCGCGCTGAAGGTGAATATGCAGAAGGGCCTGATCGCCCAGGCCAGCGATCCCGCGACGACGGCCGCCATCACCGGCGACCAGCAACCCACCCTTCTCTACGCGCTGGTGCGAAATGTCGAGGGCAAGACCAGCGAAATCGCCGCCAAGGAAGAGACGCCGGTGCTGCCCGGCGATGTGATCAAGGTCAAGCTGGCGCCGCTGGCCAGCCAGTAGGGATTTCGACAAAGAGCATCGAGCGGTTGCAGGCGTTTTGAAAGAAGACAGTTCTCGCGGGGGGCGCAAGCCCACTGACCATCGAAGACCACGTATTACCCTCGCTGATAATCCTGCCGGTGTGACCGCCGCGGGCGAACGAAGAGATGCGTCGTGAACGTCTACCGCATTCGAAGATATTTGAAGGGTTCGATCTTCACGCTCGTCTGGAGGGTGAGAGGCATAAAGATTGCCGATCGGGTTTCCGTGTTGGGAATGCCGCCTCACATCGCCGGAAAAGGCGGAATAGAAATTGGCTCGCGTGTCTCATTTCGCGGTTTCGGATCGCGTTCTTGGTTTCATGTGTCGGGCAAAGGCAAGCTGGCTATCGGTTCGAGATCGTTCATCAACAGCGGCGTCATGATCGATGCCGCGCTCCGCGTGAGCATCGGGAAAAACTGTCTTATTGGCGATTGCGTCGTCATCCAGGATTCGAACTATCACGAGATCGACGAAGGCTCGGGCGTCAAGACCAAAGCCGTCCTCATCGGCGACAATGTATGGATCGGTCGAAATTCCATCATTCTACCCGGTGTCGAACTTGGGGACCACAGCGTCATTGGCGCCGGATCGGTCGTCACCAAGAGCGTTCCTGCGCGAAGCCTAGTGGCAGGAAATCCTGCCCGGATCTTGCGCGAGGTCGTGGCATCCCCGGATTACATCCGTACCTGATCCTTATCGCTCAAGGCCGCAACGCGCCTTGGTCGAAACCGCCGGGCAATCCCGACTTCTCCGCGCCACCGGACTCCACGAAGCCGGCCCGCGCCCATCGCGTGCGGGTAACAGGCACGCGCGCCAGCCTGAAGTGACTGTAATATAGCAAGAACGAGCCCATGATGTAGGGATTGAGGATATCGACCTCGACGAATGACCGGATCACCAACAGCACCATCATGCCTGCAAGGATCACCGGCTCGATCTGCCATGTCCTGAAGATCACCGCGGTGACGTGACCGACCAGCGTGCGCAGTATAATCAGCGAAATCATCACCGCGCCAACGAAGCCAAGTTCGACGAGGGCTTCGATATAGGTGTTATGGAAATGAAAGCCCGTGCGCGAGGTGATGTAGAATTCGTTCCACAGCCGCTCGGCTTCGGCAAAGCCCTGCACCCAGTAGGCTGCATAGCCGACACCAAGGATCGGTGACCGCTGCGCGGTGCTCCAGCCCTGGTCCCAGAGATAAGTCCGCCCCGTCAGCGTCGAATCCTTGCCGAAGATGCCGAGAACAAAATCCATCAGACCGAGATTAAGGGCGACAAAGACCGCCACGACCAGCAGGCCCGCGCCAACGACGAAAATGACCCGGCGATAGCGTCTCGGCAGCAGCTTGGTGATGGCGAGAAGGGCCACCAGCGCCAACACCGCAGGTATCGAGGCCATCGACGTGGCGGAATGGGAGAGCGCCAGAAGATACGCCGACAAGATCACGACGGGCAAAGCCAAGATCAGGCTCAGCCGACCGCGCCGATAAAAGGCAAGGTATGCGACGCTGAAATAGATACCCAGCGAGGCGACAAAACCGATCTGGTTCTTGGAGGCGAAAGCGCCGACGAAATTATAGCTGCCGTCGAGAACGTCCTCGGAATAGGCTCCTACCTTGAGCGAGTAGAGCATGACGACGAATATGCCGATCAGCGCGCCCAGCGTCAGAGTCCGCACGCTGACGGTGCGCGCCGCTACATAGGCACAGGCAATGTGGGAAAGGTACTGCACCGCCGTTCTGGCGGTGACGCCGGGTGCCTGCGACCAGAAGACGGAGAAGCAGACATAGGCCGCGAACAGTAGCGGCAGCCAGGAGCTGGAGAGCTGCCGCAGGAAGCGCCGGTAGTCGAGCAGGATGAGCGGAAGCCAGACGGCATAGTAAGCCAGGATCAGCACTTGGCCGAAAATGACGGAATAGGAGAACGCCCAGATCGACACCGCAACGGCAAAGGCGCCATAGACCGAGTTCTTCTCGGGATCGACGAGTAGGGACTTTGGAATTTTCATCTCAGAGTCCTGCCGACTTGACCCAGGGCCGGTGAGCGATGCGCGAGCCGGCATATCCGCAAACAGGGGCGTGCAATAAACGGCATCTCCATTGTGCAGTGCAATATAACCTATCGCACCGCATGCTCAATGGCAAATCCGGTCACCTTGTCTTACATCAGAGCAGCCCACAGTTTCACGGAAACGACGAACCGCTCTAACTCCTTGTTTTAACGCAATTCCTGTGGGGAAACCGTTCACACTTTTCGTGGGATTGCTTTAGCGAACGGGGAGAGATCAGCCGGTAGCCCACCCAGAACGCCCGCCCGGATCAGGCTACGGGAACGCTACCACAGGGCTCCGCCGGTGATCTGTATGTTTTCCATGGTGATGCCCTTGGCCAGATCCGAGCATAGGAATACCGCCAGAGCGGCTATCTCCTGCGGCTGCAGCATGCGCTGCTGCGGGTTGCCCTTGGCAATCGCAGCCATCGCTTCTTCTGCCGTCCGCCCCTTGCCCTCGCGCTCGACGACCTGCGCGACATTGCGGCGCATCAGTTCGGTCTCGACCCAGGTCGGGCTGATCATGACGCAGGTGACGCCGTGTGCGGCCCCTTCCAGGGCCACGCAGCGGGTCAGGCCGAGAAGGCCGGCCTTGGAAGCGCAATAGGCCGGGTTATCCTTCCAGCCGACGGTGGCAGCGGTGGAGCCGATGTTGACGATGCGGCCCCAGCCACGCTCGATCATGGCGGGCAGCACGGCACGGGTGGCTCGGAAGGCGCCTGTGAGATTGGTATCGACGATCTTGTCCCAAAGCGCATCGGAATGGCCGCAGACCGGCTGCTCGGCGGTGGTGCCGGCGGCGTTGACCAGTATGTCGGCCGGACCGATGGCCGCCTCGGCTTCGGTGGCGAAAAGGTTGGTGACCTCACTGTCGCGAACATCGAGATGAGCGGCGTGAACCCTGGTTCCATGGGCCGACAGGGCCACGCGCACGCGCTCGATCTCGTCGGCGCCGGGATAGTAGGCGGCGTCGGACCTGTCAGTGCCGGCGGGGGCAATGTAGGAGCCGACGGCGACATTGGCGCCGGCCTGCGCCAGGGCCGTGGCAATAGCAAAGCCCATGCCGGAAAACCCGCCGGTGACGATCGCGCTGCGGCCGGAAAGATTTGTCATGTGGCCAGTCTCCGATGAAACGTCCGACACGCTATTCATAGGCTGGTGCCGGCAAAGAACGCTACCTTGCCCGCGACGCGGTTCACAACATCAGTTCCCTAAAGTGGCTTGCCCAGCCAGTCGCGGTAGAAACCTTCGAGGTCGGGTTCGAAATCATGCACGATCGGGTAGCCCGGGGCTGCCGCTTCCACCTCGTGCATGGTGCCGCATTTCGGGCAGATGAACTCGCGTATCTCCATCCACCGCGGGTCGGGAATGTCGCTGTTCGGATAGATCTCGCGCAACGCTTGCTCGGTGTTGCGCACGATGATCGCGGCTTTGAGCTTCCAGTTCTTGCGGTAGTCGCCGAAGGAATGGCCGCATTCGCAGCGGGTGATCCGCTCATCGCCGCTCTGGCAGATGAAGAGATGATCCGAGACCGGCAACAGGATCGGGTCCTTCCAGGCGACGCGGTCCTGGTAGACGGCGATCATCTTGAAGAAACGGTCATCGTCCTTGTAGGCGCTCATGATGCGCTTTGTCTGCGGCCAGGGCAGCTGGCCGGCGGCCAGATCGGCAAGGACTTCCTTGCTGTACGAGGTCATGGCTTTGCTCCCGGGATGAAGATCGATTTGGCGTCGACGTTCCAGAAATCGCTGAAATCCCTGGTGAAACGCGAGGAAAGCTTGATCGCGCTGGCGTACATTTTCTTCACCTCGGGGGCGAAGTCGGCCTTCTCGACGCGGCCACGCTCGGCGGCGATCCAGTCTGAAACGGGAATTGCCTTTGCCAGCCGCTCCTTGCGCATGGCGGCCCGGCGTTCGACCGTGGCGTCGATGTCGGCAACCGGATAGCCGTCGGCGTCGTCCTTCAGAACGATGCCGAAAATCTGGATCGCCGCTTCGCGGGTGAGGTAGCCGTTCTCGACGTCCCAGGCTGTCTTGATCGGATCGCGCTCCAGCACGTCACCGTAGCCGCCGCCGCCATTGTAGGAATGGCTGAAGATGTCGCCCGACTTGTGCGGCGCGGTGATGTAAGGGCCCTCGACCACGACATGGTCGCCGCCGATGTTCTTCTCGTAGTCGGAGACGTGCGGGTCGATGCCGGGCGCGTGTGCCAGCGGTTGGCCCTTGGCCGCCAGTTCGTGGATGTTGGAGTTGCGCACGGCGCGATGCTTCTGGCAGGTCGGCGCGGGATAGCCGCCGCACATGCCGCCATTGTCGAACACTCTGGAAGAGTGCTCCGAAGTGTGGAGCCGCAGATGCGAGGTCTTGTTGGTCAGCCAGGTAGAGACGAAAGAACAGCCGCCGCGATATTTGCCGGCGCCGCCCGAATTGGGAACGATAGAGCGGCCGATATAGACCATCGGCATCGACTGTTCCCAGACCTCGATGTTGCCCATGTCGGATTCCGGGTTCCAGCCGACATAGGCGGTGTCGAGACCGTCGGCGATGGCCAGCGCGCCGGAGCCGGCGGCGGCGCATTCGAAATGCGCCATGCCGAATGGCGTGCCGTACTGGCTCTCGCCGCCCATCTCGATCATCGGGCTGTTGACCTGGCCGACGAAGGCCTCTTCGACGAAACCGCGCGCGACGAAGCCGCGCGACAACAGCCGCTGGAACACGCCATAGGCCGGCAGCAGCAGCGCCCATGAGGTGGCGGTCGCCACCATCTCGTTGTCGGGATTGGTCCAGGTGCCGTGCGGCAGTTTCAGCTCGGTCGCCATCCAGGCGCCGTCATTGACCAGCCCTTCGAAATTCATGTGCTGGGTCAAGGTGACGAACATGCCGCCATCCATGCCGGCCGGCGTGCAGTTCATCGAATGGTAGCCCCAGGGCTGCGTGCCCTCGAAGTCCATGGTGATCTTGCCGTCGGTGGTGATCTCCATCTCGATCGGGATGTTGTAGAGCCAGTCCGGATCGCCGAGCAGCTGGAAGCCGGGTTTGCCCGCCGTCACGTGGCCATAGAAGGTGTGGCCGCGATAGATGCCGGGCACGGTGAGCTGGCGGGTGCGGGCGAGCTGGGCGCGACGGCCCTCCTCGATGAACTCCTTCGACACCTTCATCCAGTAATCGAGGCCGATCTCCGAGATCAGCTGCTTGACGCTTTCGCGCATGTCCATGCAGGAGGCGACCTTGGCCTTCTCGTCGAGCACCCAGTAGATCGGCATGCGCAGATTGCGCTCGCAACGAATGACGTAGTCGCGGCGGATCTCGTCGTTCTCGCCGATCTTCTCGGCGCAGACGAAAAGCCCTTCAGTGAAGCGCTCCTGCGCCAGGCAGACGTCGCCGCCAGGCGTGATGCCGCCGGCTTCCAGCTCGTGGCAGACAGCGCCGGCCCAGCCGACCAACGTGCCTTCATGGAAGATCGGCACCACGTCCATGACGTCAGGCACCTGCACGGTGCCGATGAAGGCATCGTTGTTGGCGAAGATATCGCCTTCGCGGATCTTCGGGTTTTCTTCGTAGTTGTTCTTGATCATCCATTTGATGAAGCGGCTCATCGTATGGACGTGCACCATGATGCCGTTGGACAGCGCGATGGCGTCGCCCTCGGGCGTATAGATGGCGACCACCATTTCACCGACCTCGCGCACCCCCGGCGAAGCCGAGATGCGACGCGCCATTTCGCGGGCCGAGACGCAGTAGGCGCGCAGCTTGGTATGCAACGTCTCGAATTTCAGCGGGTCCTGGTTGCGCAGCGTGAGTTCGGTGATGCCGTCATAGCAGCCGGTCTCTTCCATCAGCCGCTCGGAATCGAGCAGTCTTTCTCGAAGGCGCAGGGCCGAGGCAGGTTTGTCCAACATGGCGATCGCCCTCTCAAGCGTGGGTGTAGTGCAGCAGCGTCCATTCATCGACATGGACACGGTCCTGCGGATGAACGACGAGCGTGGTGGCGGGATGTTCGATGATGGCCGGACCGATCACTTCATGGCCGGGCTGCAGGAGATCCATCTCGTAGAGATTGGCCTTGTGCCAGCGGCCGCCGATATAGGCCTCGCGCACGCCCTTGTGGGCGGCTGCCGGGTCCGACTTGCCGAGCGGCCGCTTGAGCAGCACCGGCTTGACCTTGTCGGCGGTGGCGATGAGGCCAAGCTCGGTGATGGTGAAGCCGGCTTCACCATAGCGCGAGACGCGGTGGTTGACCTTGGCGTAGACCGCCTCGAATTCATCGATAACCCTGCGCATGTCGTCGGCCGAATTGACCTCCGCAAGCGGCGCCATGACTTCGACGTCCTCGAGCTGGCCGGTGTAGCGCATCATCAGGAACGGCACGGTCTTGATCTTGTCTCTGATATGGCCGTCGGTGATCATCTCGTCGACCGCTGCTTTGGTCAGGTCGTTCCAGACTGTGGTGACCTTGTTGCCGAAGGCGAGCAGTTCGTCATCGCTTGCTCGAGCGCCGATGTCGTGCTGCGTCGACACCGAGTGGCGGCGCATGAAATCGGCGGTGGTGCAGCCGAAGGCCGAGAAAGCGGCGGCGAACTGGAAGGTGATGATGTCCTTGAAGCCGATGCCCCTGGAGCAGCCGGCCAGATGCAGCGGGCCGGAGCCACCATAGGAAAGCAATGTGAATTCCGAGGGGTGGATGCCCTGGCCCGAAATGACGCGGCGCAGCGCGTTGTTGGCGTCGGCCTCCAGCATGTCGATCATGCCTTCGGCGGCCTCCTCGACGCCGACGCCAAGGATGCTGGAGCACTTTTTCTCGAACGCCTTGCGCGCCTTCTCGACCTGCAGCACAACCTTGCCGCCGAGGAAATAATACGGGTTGAGGCGACCGAGGATGGCGTCGCAATCGGCGATGGTGGGTTCCGTGCCGCCCTTGTCGAAGCAGATCGGGCCGGGATCCGAGCCGGCGCTTTCCGGCCCGAGCGAGACCTTCTTGGTCAGCGGGTCGACCTTGAGGATCATGCCGGCACCAGCGCCGATCGTGTCGAGATGCAGTGTCGGTACGTTGAGCTTGAAGCGATCCATCAGCGGCTCGTTCTCGATCCGCGTCTGGCCGCGCGAGATGACGCCCATGTCGAAGGAAGTTCCGCCCATGTCCGAGCAGATCAGCGAATCGTTGCCGATCAGCTTGCCGACATAGGCCGCGCCAAGGATGCCGCCGATCGGGCCGGAGATCATGGTTTCATGCAGGCGCGGATGGTTGATCGAGGTCAGTCCGCCGAAGGAGAGCAGCGTCTGCACGCCATATTTGAAGCCGTATTTCTTCGAGACATCCTCGATGCCCTTGAGCTGCTTGCGGCCGCGCGAGGTGGCATAGGCCTCGATCAGCACCGAGTTCAGCCGCGACTGTTCGCGGATGACCGGGCGGACCTCATGGCTGGTGTAGACGAGGATGTCGGCGCCGGCCTTTGCAATCTCCTCGCGGCAGATCTCGGCAATGCGCTTTTCGTGCACGGGATTGACGTGCGAGAAGATCGTCATGATGCAGATTGCCTCGACCTTGTCGCCGATCAGCTTCTTGGCTGCGGCAGCGACCTCATGCTCATAGAGCGGCAGCACGATGTCGCCGAACTGGTCGATGCGCTCGGTGACGCCATGGGTGCGGCGGCGCGGCACCAGCGGATCGGGATGGTGATGGGTGACCGCATGAAGCCGGTCGGCATAGGAATAGTCGGCCCAGGCCTGCAGGCCGCGGCCCATCAGGATCATGTCCTCCAGGCCTTTGGTGGTGATCAGGCCGAGCCGGCGGCCGGTGCGCGACAACAGCGTGTTGAGCATGCCGGTGCCGGAATAGAGCACGACGTTGACGCCGGAAAAGAGGGCCTCCAGCGAGATACCCCAGGCGTCCGCCGCCTCCTCGGCCGAGGCCAGGAAACCTTCGGCTTCGTTCTTCGGCGTGGTTGCCGACTTGCCGATCTTGAAGTGGCCGTCCTGATCGACAAGGATCGTGTCGGTCATGGTGCCGCCGGCGTCGATACCGATGACGATTGGGTTGCCGATGATGGGGGCGGTGAGGTTGGGTTGGGTCACGGTCGCCTCGAGATTGGGTCTAGGATGACGCGAGGCTAGATTCGAGGGGCGGCCTTGCGCCATATGCCTAAAGACACAATGACGGTCAGGCCGGGATCGCCGAGAAGAGGGCATGCGCATGGGCAATCTCTGGGCGCCGCTCGCCAAGGCGATCGCCGCCACCGGCACGGACAGGCATGTCGATTGCCTGATCGACCTGATTGGCGCTGATATCGAGCACGACCTCGTCACCGTGACGCGCTATTCGGCGACGCAGACACCGGAATTCGTCAAGCACCGGCGCTTTTCGGACGAGATGGTCCGGCTCTATCTCGACAACTACTATGTCTTCGACCCGTTCTATGCCTCGTGGCGGCGCGAACGCCGGTTGGGCATCATGCCGCTGAAACGGCTCGCCGACGATGAAGCCAAGCGCGGCCAGTATATAGCCGGCTTCCTGGCGCAGTCGGAGATCTGCGACGAGGTCGGCATCATGCTGGCCGATGGCGGCGACTGGTGCCTGGGCATCTTCCTCGATCGCTCGACCGCTTCATTCAAGGACAGCGAGATCGCCCTGCTGGACGAGCGGCTGCCGGTGTTCGAGGCGCTGCACGCGCTCGACATCAAAGCGCGTGGACGCGAGTTCTTCCGCACGTCGGCACCGACCAGCCCCGGCGCCTCGCCGCGGCAAGAGCCGACCATCCCGATAAGCCTGTGGCCGGAACTGTCACTGCGCGAGCGCGAACTTGTGCAACTGATCCTCGCTGGCCATCCGACGGCGAACATCGCCGAGCGCCTCGGCATCACCGTCGGCACCGTCAAGAACCATCGACGACGCATCTATGAAAAGCTCGACATCACCACCGAGCGGGAGCTGTTCCTGCAGTTTTTTCAGCACCGATAGCTGCCACCCCTGCTGGCCTACCAATATCCCGTTCGGCGACACCAATCGAACCTTGAACTTGGTTGCCGTTGACTTCACATTCGCCACCGATTGGGAGGACGACCATATGCCGAACTTCGCGGGACGCTTTGCCGAACGGACAGCGGTCATCACCGGCGGCGCTTCGGGCATCGGCCTGGCGGTTGCGCAGAGGATCGTCGAGGAAGGCGGGCGTGTCAGCGTCTGGGACCGTGATCCGGTCCAGATCGAACAGGCCAAGACTATCGTCCCTGGCCTGCATGGTGTTGCCATCGACGTCGCCGATGCCGCCGGCGTTGAAGGCGCCGCGGCACGGACAATCGAAGCCCTTGGCGGCGTCGATATCCTGGTCACCAGCGCGGCGATCACCGGGCCGAACATGACGACATGGGCCTATTCGACCGAGGATTGGCAGAAGGTCATCGACATCAACATCAATGGCGTTTTCTACTGCAACAAGGCGCTGGTGCCGCACATGCTCGAGCGCAACTATGGCCGCATCGTCAACATCGCCTCGATCGCCGGCAAGGAAGGCAATCCCAATGCTTCCGCCTACAGCACGTCGAAGGCGGCGGTGATCGGCCTGACCAAGTCGCTCGGCAAGGAACTGGCCAAGACTAAGGTGACGGTGAATTGCGTGACCCCGGCGGCCGTGCGCACCGCGATCTTCAAGCAGATGAGCCAGGAGCACATTGACTTCATGCTGTCTAAGATACCGATGGCGCGCTTCGGCGAGGTCGAAGAGGTGGCGGCGCTGATCTGCTGGATCGCCTCGGAAGAATGCTCGTTCACCACCGCCGCCGTCTTCGACGTTTCTGGCGGCCGCGCTACCTATTGAGCCCGGTCGAGGCATCCCCCCATTGGAGTATGCGACTACAATTCCGCGTGACGAGGCAACGATCGGAACTGGACAGGCTTATAGTGGCTGACGTCTGAATGGGCGGTGACATAACAGGATTTGCGGGAAAGCCATGACACGACGAGACAGTTTGGCACGGCCGATGGTCCATGGCCGCGATACCGGCACCGCGCGATCGACGGACGCTATGACCGACAGGCTGGAGTTTGCATCGCTTGCCTGAAGCAGATCTTGCCGCGCTGTCCGACGACGAGCTTCTGGACCGCTATCAGCGCGCGGCCTTCGATTATTTCCTCGAGACTGTGAACCCCGACAACGGCCTGGTCGCCGATACGTCGCGGCCGAATTCGCCGGCCAGCATCGCCGTCGTCGGTTTCGCGCTGTCCTGTTATCCGATCGGCGTCGAGCGCGGCTGGATGACGCGCGCCGCCGCGGTGGAACTGACCCTTGCGGCGCTGCGTTTCTTCTCGGCCAGCCCGCAAGGCAGTGGTGACGACGTCACCGGCCACAAGGGTTTCTACTACCATTTCCTGGATATGCGCACCGGCCTGCGTGTCTGGCGGTGCGAACTGTCGATGGTGGACACCGCCTTGCTGATGGCCGGCATACTGGTGGCCGCCGCCTATTTCTCCGGCGAGGACGGGAAGGAAGCCGAAATCCGGCAACTGGCCGAAGCGCTCTATCGGCGCGTCGACTGGCGATGGGCGCAAGGCAGCACGCCGACCTTGCGGCAAGGCTGGAAGCCGAAGAGCGGTTTTCTGCACTATGGCTGGGAAGGCTACAACGAAGCGACCATCCTTTACGTGCTGTCGATGGCCTCGCCCGAGCGCCCGACCTCCGACGACAGTTATGAAGCCTGGACGGCGACCTATCAGTGGGAAAACATCTACGGCCATGACGTGCTCTATGGCGGGCCGTTGTTCATGCACCAGTTCTCGCATGCCTGGATCGATTTCGCCGGCATCCGCGACGCCTTCATGCGCGAAAAGAATTCGGACTATTTCGAAAACAGCCGCCGCTCGACCTACCTGCAGCGCGACTATGCCCGCCACAACCCCTATGGGTTCGACGGCTATGGCGAGAACCTTTGGGGCCTTTCGGCGGGAGACGGGCCGGGCGGCTTCCGTGCCAGCGTCGAGCGACGGAGGCACCGGTTTTCCGGCTATGCGGCGCGCGGCGCGCCCTTCGGGCCGGATGACGGCACCATCGCGCCATGGTCCTATCCGGCGTCGCTGCCTTTCGCGCCTGACATCTGCCTCGCCGCCATGCGCCATCTCGGTGAGCGTTATCCGGAGGTTATCGACAATTTCCGGCTGCCGAGCGGCTTCAATCCGACCTTGGCCAACCGGCGAAAATTCGGCCGTAATGGCTGGGTGTCGGAAGGCCATTACGGGCTGGACCAGGGCATCGTGGTGATGATGATCGAGAACCACCGCTCGCGCCTGATCTGGCAGCTGATGCGATCCAATCCTCACATCCGCCGCGGCCTGGGCAAAGCGGGCTTCACCGGCGGCTGGCTATCCGAGCCGGCAGGTTCCGCATCAGGGGCCTATGATGCCGCGTGAACGGACAAAGGCCTTCCCCGTCGACCGCAATGACGTCGAGCTGATCCGGGCCGCGCATCCGCCGCGCTGGAAGAACCCGACCCCCGATGGTCCCTACAATCTCGTCGTCATCGGCGCCGGGCCGGCCGGGCTGACCGCGGCGCGTGACGCCGCAAGCCTTGGCGCCAAGGTCGCGTTGATCGAGCGCGGGCTGATCGGCGGTGCCTGTGTCAATGTCGGCGGCGTCCCGTCGAAGTCGATCATCCGCACGGCCAGGCTCTATGCCGACATGCGCGACGCCGAGAATTTCGGCGGCGACACGCCGGAGCGCCTTCGTGTCGACTTCGAGCGGGCCATGGTGCGGATGCGGCAGATCCGCCAGCGGCTCAGCCGCGCCGATTCGGCCACGGCCATCGCTTCGGAAGGCATCGACCTCTTTTTCGGCGAAGCCCGCTTTGGCGGACCGGATACGGTTGAGGTCGCCGGCAAGACGCTGCATTTCAAGAAGGCCGTGGTCGCGACCGGCGCGCATCCGAGTGGGCCTGAGATTCCAGGACTTGCCGAGGCCGGCTATCTCGACAATGAGAGCATGTTCAACCTCACAAAATGCCCTGAGCGGCTACTCGTCATCGGCGGCGGGCCGCTTGGCTGCGAGACGGCGCAGGCCTTCTGCCTGCTCGGCGCGAAAGTCATCCTGGCGCAGAACGATCCGATGTTCCTGCCCGGCGAGGAACGCGACGCCGCGCAGATCCTTTCGGACGCTCTGGCGCGCGAGGGGGTCGAGGTGCGCCTCAACACCGAGGTGGTGGCGGTGCGGATAGAGGGCGGCAAGAAGCTCGCAGACCTGATGCGGGACGGCGACACGACGACGATTTCCGTCGACGAGATCATCACCGGCGTCGGCCGTTCGCCCAATGTCGATGGCCTCCGCCTGGAAGACGCCGGGGTGGCGTATGACGCCGACGGCATCAAGGTGGACGATCACCTGAGAACCACCAATCCACACATCTACGCGGCGGGCGACGTGTGCCTGGAATACAAGTTCACCCGTACCGCCGAAGCGACGGCGCGCATTGTCGTGCGCAATGCGCTGTTTCGCGGGCGCGAAAGGCTCAGCGAACTCGTCGTTCCCTGGTGCACCTATACCGATCCGGAGATTGCCCATGTCGGGCTCTATCCGATCGAGGCGCGGCAGAACGGCATTCCGGTCAAGACCTATACGGTGCTGATGCATGATGTCGCCCGTGCCGTGATGGACGGCGAGGAGGAAGGGTTCGTCAAGATCCATGTCCGGGAGGGATCCGACCGTATCCTCGGGGCGACGGTCGTCGCCAGCCATGCCGGCGAGATGATCAATGCGGTGACGCTCGCTATCCGGTCGGGCATGGGATTGCACGCTCTGGCCGATGTCATCCATCCCTTCCCGACGCAGGCGCAAGGCATCAAGATGGCGGGCGACGCCTACAGGCGAACCCGCTTCACCTCCTTGCGCAGGCGCCTGGCGGCACGCTGGCTGGCGTGGTCCAGGCGATGAGCTTCGCGGCCCGCCAAGGGCTCAGGGCGGAAGTATTCAAAATAGACAGTGCTTGACGAAAGCCTTGTTCAGCTAAACAAGGTGGCGCCGATGCTTGTGGTCACGGAATCGTTCTGAAATGCCATCTGAATTAGGCCCCCTGCCTGGCACAACGCCGCCAGTGTCCGCTCCCGCGCACGCGGCCGAGAAGCGCACGCTGGTCGTGTCGCACGACCCGGCCTTTCCGCCGGCTTCGGGTTCGGATCTGAGAAACTTCCGCAACGCCGAAGCGGCTGCCAGGTTCGGACCGGTCTGCCTGGTTTCGGTGAAGCCGAAGATAGCAGCGAATGCTCCCGGTCCGTCAATCCGCGTCGAGGGCCTGTCGATCACGGGAGAGCCCCGCACGGCCTCGATCGGCTGGTGGCGCTCAAGGGCGGAGAACCGCATACCGCGTTCCGCCCTGACGCGGCTCGAGGCACTCGCCCGTGAATTCCGGCCGGACACCATCATTGTCGAGAGCGTCAGCCTGTTCAAGCTGCTGCGGCCCCTGCGGCCGCTGGCTGAGCAGCTCATTCTCGACATGCACAATGTCGAGTCCGACCTGGCCGGGCAGATCAGGCGTCTCAGTGCCAAGCGAACCGCGGCGGCATTCGGCGTCAGGTTCCTCGAGAGGAAGGCACTGTCCCTTGTCGACAGGGTCTGGGTCTGCTCGAACCTGGATCGCCAGAAGCTGATGACGCTTTCCCGGCACAAGATCCCGATCGACGTCGTTCCGAACGGAATTCCGCAAGCCGGGGATGGTCCCCTGCCCGCTGAGCCGTCGACCGGCAACGGCTTTCCGGTGATCGTGTTCATCGGCCATCTCGCCTATCCGCCAAACGTCGATGCCATGCAGCGATTGACCAGTGTCATATTGCCCCGTATCCGCAACGCCCTGCCGGATGCCAGGCTCGTCGTGGCGGGACGCACCCCGACACCGGAGGTGCGGGCATTGGCTGGATTGCCCGGTGTGGAGCTCATCGAAGACCCCGTGGATGTGGCGCCGTTCTTGTCGAGCGCGCATCTGACCATCGTCCCGCTGACGGCGGGCGGCGGCACACGCATCAAGATCCTGGAAGCAATGGCCGCGGGCGTGCCGGTGATCGCCACGCCGGTCGCGGCCGAAGGCCTGGACCTGGTCGAAAATGACGAGGTGCTGCTGTCTCCCTCCGACGACACGCTTGCCGAGATGGCCATCGGACTCTGCCTCGATCCCGAACGCAGGGCGCGGCAACGGCTTCGCGCGCATCAGGCGGTGTGGGCAAGGTTCAGCCCGCAAGCGATCCGCGACGCCGTTCGTGACGGGCTTGGACTGAACGGTGCCGCCGGATGATTCCAGCAATCCTGCACCAGTCTTGGAAAACCGACACCATTCCCGCACGCTTCCAGACCTATGCCGACAGCTGGAAGCGGCATAATCCGCACTGGATGATGATGTTCTGGAGCGACAGGATGCTGCTCGAATTCGTGGCCGAGCATTACCCGGACTTCCTGCCGATGTTCTGCAGCTACACGAATGGCGTGCAGCGGTCGGACGCGGCCCGCTATATGCTCCTGCATCATTTTGGCGGGGTCTATGCCGACATCGACTGCGAATGCGTCGCCGCCTTCGATCCGATCATGGACGAGACCCGTGTCGTGCTGTGCAAGGAGCCGGCGTCGCATGCGGCCGTCCAGGCGGATTTCCGGGGCCTGCCCTATCTGCTGTTCAACGGGACAATGGCGAGCCCGCCTCGCCATCCATTCTGGCTGCATCTCCTGTCCATGATGCCGGGGCTCGCCGGCGCCAAGGATGTGCTCGACGCGACCGGTCCTTGCCTTTTGACCTCCGCACAGCGCGGTTACAGCGATCAGGCGGCCTTCGCCATTCATCCTTCCAGCCTGTTCACGCTGGTGACATCGGCCGGCAGCACGGAGCGTGAGGCCGACGACGGCACGCCGGCACTTTCGATCCATCACTGGGCCGGCACATGGTGGACTCCGGAGCCACCGCCGAAATGGACAACCAAACTGCGCAACCGAGCCTATCGGCTCCGGTACCAGCTGACGCGCGGCGCGTTTCTGGATGAGGCCGTTGCGAAAGCCAGTGTCGACAAGGCGGTCCTGGCGGCACCGCCGCCTTCAGGCCAGAACATCGCCGTTCTGGTGCCGCTTCGCGACGCCGCCGACCTCATCCAACCCTTTCTCGATGCGCTGGATGGGCTCGATTATCCCAAGGACAGGATCAAGCTCGTCTTCTGCGAAGGCGACAGCCTGGATGGAAGCTGGGACCGGCTGCGGGCCTCTACAAAGCAGTTAGCCGGCAAATATCGCGACATTATCCTGCTGCAGAAGCAGGTTGGAACCCGGCTCGACAGGGCAAAACGGGCAAAGCCTCGCATGCAACGCGTAAGGCGCGGTGCGATTGCCAAGGTGCGCAATTACCTGATCGATCACGGGTTGAAGGAAGACGACGACTGGGCGCTATGGATCGATATCGATGTCTGGCGCTTTCCCGCCGATGCCCTCAACCGACTGATCGCCACTGGACATCGCATCGCGGTGCCCAACTGCGTGAAGATCGCCGGCGGCGGCAGCTTCGACTTCAACAGCTTCGTGATCAGACGACAGATCAAGGATTATCGCTACTATCGCGACATACGCGGAGGTCTTCACCAGCCTCGGGCGCAAACGCCACACCGGTATCATCTCAGCGATGTCAGGCATCTCGATATCATCGGCCTTGATGCGGTCGGCGGGACCATGCTTCTGGTCGATGCCGCTCTGCATCGCGGCGGCCTTCGCTTCCCCGAACTTCCCTATCGCGACCTGATCGAGACCGAAGCCTTTGGCCTGCTCGCCAACGATCTCGGCATCCGGCCGGTCGGTTTGCCGAAGCTGGAGATCCTACACGTCCCCTGGTGAAACGGCTGCCTGCCGAAGCTCCAGCCGCAGCGGCTCCGGACACACCTGTGGCCGCGATGTCGCCAGCCGTCAGTCGTGCAACTCCCGCGAAATCGGCGGCCCGACCGAAAATCCGGAGAATGCGACCTCGAAACCCTCGCGCTGCGGCGAGCAGCACATCATGCCGACATCGACCGTCTTCGAGACCGGGAAATAGGCAAGCCGCACCGGCTTCCAATGGCCGTCCGAAGCATCGAGATACTGGACGCGGATCGCCTCGCCATGGCGGGTCAGGCGGATCCTGACGCCGTTCGGATCGGCATGAATGGCAACCAGCGACCAGTCCGATGTGTCGTTGGTGACGACGACGGAGACATAGGCAAGGCCGTCGGTGTATTCGATGCCGGCCTTGATCCAATGCGTTTCGCTCAGCCGGATCATCAGCCCGGCCTGGTCATAGAGCACCTTGTAATCGCCCTTGACCGTGACTTCAGCGCTGAAGTCGCCCTCAACCGGCCGACGCAGGAAGTGGCCGTTGTCACGCCAGAAGCCGTAGAAGGTCTCGCGCCAGAAATCGGTCTCCTTGCCGGTGCGTACACGAACGGCATCGCCGTCGATGGCGTGATGCGGCGGCGGGTTAAGCCAGGTCAGCTCCTGCAATGCCATTGCCCCGTGCCGTTTCCACGGTGAAAGCTCGCCGGCCGATGAGCCGGCGCCCGATCAGCCTGCAAATGTATAGGCGGTCTTGACGGTGGTGTAGAACTCCGCGGCATAACGGCCCTGTTCGCGCGGGCCAAAGCTCGAGCCTTTGCGGCCGCCGAAGGGCACGTGGAAGTCGACGCCCGCCGTCGGCAGGTTGACCATGACCATGCCGGCCTCCGAATTGCGCTTGAAATGGGTGGCGTGCTTCAGGCTCGATGTGCAGATGCCCGAGGTCAGCCCGAAGGGCGTTTCGTTGGCGATGGCAAGCGCCTGGTCATAGTCCTTGACGCGGATGACGCTGGCGACAGGGCCAAAAATCTCCTCGCGCGAACTGCGCATGGCATTGGTGGCCTCGGTTAGCAGCGCCGGGCTGAGGTAGAAGCCCGGCGTCTTGCGGTCGAGCCGTTCGCCGCCGAAGGCAAGCGTGGCGCCTTCCCTGACGCCGATGGCGATATAGTCCTCGTCCTGCTGCAGCTGTGTCGCGTCGACGACCGGGCCGATCTGGGTCTGCGCGTCGAGCGCGTCGCCGATCACCAGCTTGCCCATGCGGTCCTTCAGGGCATCGACGAAACGGTCATGGATACCTTCGGTGACGATCAGCCTGGAAGAGGCCGTGCAGCGTTGGCCGGTCGAGAAGAAAGCACCGTTGAGCGCGCAATCGACGGCGACCGCGAGATCGGCGTCGTCGAGCACGACCAGCGGGTTCTTGCCGCCCATTTCAAGCTGGAACTTGCGCATGTGCTCCACACTTGCTGCCGCGACCCGCTTGCCGGTGCCGACCGAGCCGGTGAAGGTAATGGCGTTGACGTCGGGACTGTCGAGCATCGCCTGGCCGACCACCGAACCCTTGCCCATGACCAGATTGAGCACGCCCTTGGGCAGGCCGGCGCGATGCAGGATGTCGACGATCGACCAGGCGCTTTCGGGGACGAGTTCGGCCGGCTTGAAGACGATGGTGTTGCCGTGGGCCAGCGCCGGAGCGATTTTCCAGGCCGGGATGGCGATGGGGAAATTCCACGGCGTGATGATACCGACGACGCCGACCGCCTCGCGCGTGATCTCGACGCCGACACCCGGCCGCACGCTTGGCACCATCTCTCCGGTCAGACGCAATGTTTCGCCGGCAAAGAAATCGAATATCTGAGCGGCGCGAATGGTTTCGCCGATGCCCTCGGCCAGCGTCTTGCCTTCCTCACGCGCCAGATTGCGGCCGATTTCGTCCTTGCGCGCCATGATCTCGTCGGACGCCTTCTTCAGCACCGCGTGGCGCGCCAGCGGACCGGAGCGTGACCATGCCGGAAACGCCGCCTTGGCCGCCGCGATGGCCTGCTTGGCCTGTTCGACACCCGCCGAGGCGTATTCGCCGACGACGTCGCCGGTGTCCGAGGGGTTGATGTTGCGGGACCCGGCATCGCCGACCCACTCGCCATCGATGAGGTTCTTTCGAAACTGCGCCATGTCCTGGTCTTTCCTGCTGGTTGGCCGCGCGGCGGCATCTGTCTGAATTGGTATTTGCCAGACAAATGCCTTGCGGGAAAGCACGCACTGACCGAATAGCCGCGACAAAAATCCCCAGGCCTGCCGCTCCGCCGATCGTGCGGCGGCGTCAGCGCCCCATCGATAGCAACCCGGCTAATTTCCGCGAGACGCCCGCCAGGCCCAAACGAATTGCCCTAGACAGATATGTCCATAGCCTTGATTTGCCTGATGTGGCGTGTCATGCGTCGTGATGATGGCAGCACTCGAAACGACGATTCAGCGTGCCGGCGCCACCGGCAACATCAAGGCCACTCGTGAAGACTGGCTGAAGCTGGCGCTTGAAACATTGATCTCGGATGGTGTCGAACGCGTCCGCGTGCTGACGCTTGGCCAGCAGCTCGACGTCTCGCGTTCCAGCTTCTACTGGTATTTCAAGAGCCGCCAGGATCTGCTCGACCAGTTGCTGGACTATTGGCGGCAGACCAACACCAGGTTCATCGTCGAGCGCGCCTCGCGACCTTCCGCGACCGTCATCCGCGGGGTGATGAGTATTTTCGAATGCTGGGTCGACGAGAGGCTGTTCGATCCCCGGCTGGACTTCGCGATCAGGGCCTGGGCCCGCCGCTCGCCCGCAATCCGGCGCGCACTCGACGAGGCCGACGAGGAGCGCGTCAATGCCATACGCGACATGTACATACGTCATGGCTATGAGGAAGAAGATGCGTTCGTGCGGGCGCGCGTGCTCTATTTCATGCAGATCGGCTATTACTCGCTCGAGCTCAACGAGCCGATGAGCACCCGCCTGGCTCAGGTCGCCTCGTATCTGCGCAGCTTCACCGGCCAGGAGCCTCCGGCAGAAGATGTCGAGGACTTCGCCCGCTATGTCGAGAAGACGCTTTCCGGCAAACAGTAGACGCGCCATCGGCCGGCCCGTCCCGACAGCTCTCCTGACGACATAGGTAGGGCGCCCAGCCCTTGACCAGCACGCCCAGCCTGCGGGCCGACTCCGCGAGCGCCGTCATGACCTGACGGAGAGCCGGGCTGCAGGTGTTCGACGTCGAAGGCCCCGCGCTCGATGCTCTTATCGCACGTGGAACAACGCTCGATCCAAGCCAGCGCAGGCGGACGAATATTCCGCTCTTTTCTAGAGCGCGAACGACCAGAACAGGCAAGCCAGCGTCGCGGCGGCGAAGATCACGAAGAACAGGCTGCGCAACAGCACGTTGCGGCGCAATTCGTTCATGACGAAGTGGCAGCCGACCACCGCCACGGCAAACAGGAACCGCCAGTTCAGCAACGCGAGCAACGCATTGCCCTGACCGAAGGCCCATCGGGCGAGAAGGCCGCCGACAATGGTGGCAAACAGCACGATCACCGTCCAGAAGATCGCGTCGGCGGCATGGGTCAGCACAATGCTGGCCGCCCTGATCGGCAGGATCATCATCAGCAGTGCGCTGAAGAAGAAGACGGCAGCCAACGGGATGAAGGTTCCGGCATCGGCGATGCCGTCGAGGCGCCTGGCACCGATCGCGCCATAGGGATAGCCGTGCCGGGCCACCGCAAGGCTCAGCGCCATGAGCAAGGCGGTTAGCACGGCGACGAGTGCGAAGGTCGTGAGGGCTTTGCTCATGGTGTTCCTGTCCCGGGCGAATCAGACAGGAACTTTGTAGCGGGGCGGTCGTAAATTGCACGTAAGCGAGGTGTTGCCCCGGCGGATTTCGATCGGCGAAATCCGCTGTCGGGCTGCTACTCCGCGGCGACCCTGCTCGACGAGCGGTTGGCCAGCACGAAGCCGACCTCGTCCACCGCCTGCGCCGCGCGCTTAAGGATGGCCTCGGAGCGCAATACGCCGTCGGTGAAATCCTTGTCGGTGGCGTAGACGGCGGTCGGCAGCGTAAAGGCCTCGAAGAAGCCGAACAGTGGCCGCAGCTGGTGCTCGACGATCAGGGCATGACGCTCGCCGCCGCCGGTCGCGGTCAAAAGGATGGGCTTGCCCCGCAGTGCCGCCGGATCGATCAGGTCGAAGAAGTGCTTGAACAGTCCGGTATAGCTGCCCTTGTAGGTCGGCGAGCCGACCACTAGCACATCAGTGGCGAGTATCTGGGCCAGGATCGGTTGCGCCTGGCTGTCGAGGTCTCGCGCCCACCTTGCCGTGCCTAGCGACGGGCCGACATCCTCGATGTCGTAGGTAACAGCCGACTGGCCGTGGCGGGCGGCGATATCCCTGGTGACCAGTTCGACGAAAGCGCGCGTCTTTGACGGCCGGGTGATATTGCCGGAAAAGCCGACGACTGTTGGGTTTGACATGGCAGTGGGCCTCTTGGATGTCGAGTTTGAAGTGGCGGGCCACCGGCCCGGCGACGGGAAATCAGCTCCAGGCGTGCAGCGGCGGATTTTCGCCGTTGAGGAAATATTTGCCGAGGATCGAGTACTTCCAGCGTACCGGATCGTGCAGCGTGTGGGTGCGGGCATTGCGCCAATGCCTGTCGAGATTGTGCTCGGCCAGAGTTGAGCGCGTGCCGGCCAGTTCAAACAGCTTGTTGGTCGCGGCGATCGCAATCTCGGTTGACAGGATTTTCGCCTCGGCAGTGACGATCTGCGCATGCGCCACCGTCTCCGCCGTCGGCTTGGCCACTGCCGTGTCAATGGCGCGGCCGGCCTTTTCGAGCAGCGCCTGCGCGGCGTGCAGGCGCAGCGTCAGGTCGCCGACCGCCTGGATGGTGTAGGGATCGTCCCAGGCATTGTCGACGCCGCTGTCGATCCAGGCGCGGCTTCTGGTCCTGACGAAGTGAACCGTCTCGTCGATCGCCGCCTGCGCAATGCCGGTGTCGACCGCCACCTGGATGATCTGGAAGATGGCGCCGTCGGCGGTCGGTTTGTCATAGCCCTTGTAGCCGGGCACCAGATGCGTCTTCGGCACCTTGACGTTGTCGATGATGACGGTGCCGGACAAAGTCGTGCGCTGGCCGAAGCTCGACCAGTCGTCGATGACGGTGAGGCCCGGCGCGCCACGGTCGGCGATCGCATACCAGGCACGGCCTTCGTCATCGAGCGCCACGATCGGCACCAGATGGGCAAGCAGCGCGCCGGAAGAATAGAATTTCCGGCCATTGACGACGACATGGTCGCCGGCATCGGTGAAGCGGGTCTCGAAATCGGCGGCGCGCTTGGATCCGAACTCGGAAAAGGCATTGCCGAACCGCGTGCCCTTCAGCGCTTCGGCGAACAGCAGTTTCTGCTGTTCCGCATCCGACACGGTGTGGATCGCGGCGATGACGCCGAGATGGTTCTGGGCGATCTGGCCGATGGAGGAATCCGCTGCCGAGATGATCTCGATCACCTTGGCCAGCGTGACGTAGGACACTTCCGGTCCGCCGAAGGCCTTCGGCACATTGATCGACCACAGGCCGCTTTGCGAAAAGGCGTCGAGTTCGGCAACCGGCCAGATGCGCTCGCGATCGCGCTTGGAGGAGTCCTTGACGAATTCGGCGGCGAGCGCACGGGCGACCGCGATCGCCTCGGCGTCGTCCTTGATGATGTGTGCCGGCACCGACGGCCTTGCGACCGGTGGCACGGCGGCGGAGGCGTGGTCTGTCTTGACGGTCGAGACGGTCATTTCACTGCTCCTTGATATCTGGTTTCAGGCAACGGCATGGAGATGGGCTGGTTTGGCAGCTCGCGATGGCTGTTGGCCGGTGGTCGATTGACCGAGATAGAAGGCACGCACGTCCTCGCGCTGGCGAAGATCCGCAGCCGCGCCGGAGAGAACGGAGACGCCGTTTTCGAGCACCGTGGCGTGGTCGGCATAGCGCAGAGCGACAGCGGAATTCTGCTCGGCGACCAGGATGGACAGGCCGGTCTCGCGGTTGAGTTTTCTCAGTGTCTGAAAGATGTCCTGGACAATCAGCGGGGCAAGCCCCATCGACGGCTCATCGAGGACCAGCAGGCGCGGCCGCGACATCAGCGCCCGGCCGATTGCGGTCATCTGCTGTTCGCCGCCGGAGGTCAGGCCTGACAATGTCCGGCGCTTTTCCCTGAGGCGGGGGAAATAGCCGTAGATACGTTCGAGATCCGTGTTGATCTGGGTACGGCGGCCGCTGCGGCCGATGCCACCGGCGATCAGGTTTTCCTCGACGGTGAGGCTCTTGAAGCAGTGGCGGCCTTCCAGCACCGGAACCAGGCCGGTGCGCACGAGGTCGCCCGGCTTGCGGCGCGAGACATCCGAGCCATCATAGTGGATGGTGCCGGCATTGACCTGGCCGCGCTCGGCCGGCAGCAGGTTGGAGACGGCCTTCAGCGTGGTGGTCTTGCCGGCGCCGTTGGCGCCAAGCAGCGCCAGGATCTCGCCGCGCCGGATCTCGAAGGAGACGCCATGCAGCGCCGTGATGGCGTGGTTGTAGGTGGCGTGGACCCTGTCCACCGCAAGGATGACGTCATTGTCCGGCATGGCTCTTCCTCCGCGGTCCGAGAAACCCTGGAGGCCGGGCACCACGGAAACCTCTCCGTGGCGCCCGGCATCGGCTGGTCAGTTGGTGGTCACGGCGTTGGCATCATCGGCGGTGCGCAGCTTGATGCCCTTCTCGGCGGCATAGGCCTCTGCAGACTTCTCGATGATCGGCCGCAGCAGCGCCCAGTCCGGCGCGATCCAGTCGGAGACGACATTCCACTTCTTGCCGTCCCACTGCTGGAAGGTCACGTAGCCCTCGCCCTCGTGATTGTCCCAGCTGACATTGATCGAGTGGAACAGGTCCTTGGCGCCGAGCGCCTCGACCTTGGCCGGATCGAGGTTGAGATGTTCGAAGCCCCAACGGACTTCGTCGCCGGTCAGCGTGCGATGGCCGAACTTCTCCTGCGCGACACGGATCGCCTCGACATTGAGGATGCCGTTGACGATGCCGAGATTGTGGTAGACCGAGCCGATGCGCGACTTGTCTTCAAGGTTGCCCTTGCCAGCGCCGTAGACGGTCTTCACGATCTCCTGCACCACCGGATAGGAGTTGCCGGAAGCCTGTGTGGTGATGGCGGTGTAGCCCTTGGCGGCGTCGCCGGCGGGGATGACATCCTCTTCCGAATTCGACCAGACATTGCCGACGATGTGGTCGACGGGATAGCCGACCTTGACCGCCGTCTTCAGCGCCACCGGGTTCATCACGCCCCAGCCGCGCAGGACGACGAAATCCGGCTTGGCGCTGCGGATGGTCAACCACTGCGACTGCTGCTCGTTGCCGGGATGCGGCACTTCGATCTGCTGCACGGTGAAGCCGTATTTCTGCGCCAGCAATTCATAGATCGGGATGGTCTCCTTGCCATAGGGCGAGCCGTGATAAAGCACGACGATCTTCTTGCCCTTCAGCTTGTCGATGCCGCCTTCCTTCGAGGCGATGTAATTCACGATGCCCGAGGTCTCGCTGTAGGGGTTGAGCAGCAGTGGGAAAACGTAAGGGAAAACGCGTCCGTCGGTGGAATCGGTGCGGCCGTGGTTGACGGTGATCAGCGGCACCTTGTCGGCGGTGATGCGGTCGATCATGGCATAGGCGATGCCGACCGAGAGCGGGTTCCAGGCAGCAGCGGCGGCATGGCTCTTCTGCCGCTCGTAGCATTCGACGCCGCGCTCGACCTCGTATTGGGTCTCGCACTCATCCCAGGTCAGCTTGACGCCATTGACGCCGCCGTCGCGGATGTTGATGAGGTTGAGGTAGTCGATGAAGCCGCCAAAGAAGCCGGTGCCGCCGGCCGCATAGGGGCCGACGCGATAGCTCTGCAGCGGGAAATATTGTTCATCGGCGTGGGCGGCGGGCAAGGCCACCGACACAATCATCGCCGCGGACAGCGCCGCCGCCTTGATGGTGCTGAGGAAGGTCATTGTCAGGGTACTCCCGGTATGGGCCGTCTTGGTTCGGCCTCTGGTTCATTTTCAAATGCGAATGCGGGGCTCAGGTCGACTGCCAGGCGAACAGGAGCCGTCTTCGGACCCTGTCCCACAGGGCAACCAGCCCATCGGGTTCCAGGATCAGAAACAGGATGATGAGGGCGCCGAGCACGATGCGCTGGCTCATGTCGAGCACGCCCGAGTCGAAGACATCGCCGAGCAGGAAGCCGCCGAGGCGAGACAGAGCGAGCGGGAAGACAACGATCAGAGCGGCGCCGAAGAAGGCGCCACGGATCGAAGCGAGGCCGCCGATGATGATGATGAACAGGATCTGGAACGAGCGGTCGAGATCAAAGCCGGCCGGCTCGACGGTTCGCAGATAGGCGAAGGCCCAGATGACGCCGGCGACACCGATGATGAAGGAGGAGATGGCGAAGGCCAGAAGCTTGGTCTTCAGCACCGGAATGCCGATGATGCGGGCAGCGGTTTCATTGTCGCAGATGGCGATGAAGTTGCGCCCGGTCTGCGACGACACCAGCCGATAGGCCAGGAAGGTGAGGATGCTGACGATGGTGAGCGCAAAGAGATAGCGGCCGACGGCGCCGTCGAACGCGAAGCCTGAAATCGACAGCTTCGGCGCGTCGATGACGCCGGACGCCGAGTCGTTGGAAAACCAGCTGAACTTGGTCAGCGTCCATTGCACGAAGAACTGCGCGGCAAGCGTCGAGACGGCGAGATAGAAACCCTTCAACCGCAGGCTGGGCAGGCCGAAGACGATGCCGATCGCGGCGGCGACAATGCCGGCGAGAAAGATGCTGCCGATCAGCGGCAGGCCATCGACGCGCAAGTTGAAATTGTAGGCGGCGAAGGCGCCTGCCGCCATGAAGGCGGCGCTGCCCAGCGAAACCTGGCCGGCATAGCCTGTGAGGATGTTCAAGCCCACGCCGGCAAGGCTGAGCGCCAGGAACGGCAGCAGGATGGCCTCGAACAGATAGCTTGAGCCGATCAGCGGCACGACGCCATAGGCGATGGCGAGCAGCAGAACGGGCACGATCCATTTCGGCAGGGCTGGCGCCGTGGAGAAATCGCTTGTGATCGCTGCCATGGCTCAGACCCTTTCCACGAGCTTCTGGCCAAACAGGCCGGAGGGACGGATCAAGAGGAAGACAAGGGCTACGACATAGGCGAACCAGCTCTCGATGCCGCCGCCGAAATAGTCGCCGATATAGACCTCCGCGAGCTTCTCACTAGCGCCGATCAAGAGCCCGCCGACGATGGCGCCAAGGATGGAATCGAAGCCGCCGAGCACCAGCACCGGCAGCGCCTTGAGCACCACCAGGGAGAGCGAGAACTGCACGCCGAGGCGAGCGCCCCAGAGCAGCCCCGCGACAAGCGCGACGAGACCGGCCGCGGCCCAGACAGTACCCCAGATCAGCGGCAGCCGCAGCCCAACCGCGAGTGCTGCGAACTGATCGTCAGCAACGGCGCGGAAGGAGAGGCCGATGCGGGTGTAACGGAAGAACAGCGACAACAGCAGAACCATGCCGGCGGCCACCACCGCGGCAAAAATGTCGAACTGGCTGATCAGCACGCCGCCGACTTCGAGCGGCACGTCCTCGATGCCGAGGTCGAGGCCGTGAACCTGCGTGCCCCAGATCAATTGGGCGGCGCCCTCGATGATGTAGGAGAGGCCGAGCGTCGCCATGAACAAAGTGATCGGCGGCTTGTTGGTGAGCGGCCTGAGCACCGCGCGCTCGATGGCGACACCCATCGCCACCATGATGGCGAAGGTGATCACCAGCGCCAGCGCGAACGGAATGCCGCGCTCGACGAGGCTGACGAAGGTGAGTGCGGCGAACAGCAGCATCGCGCCCTGCGCGAAATTGAGCACGCCCGAGGTCTTGTAGATCAGCACGAAACCGATCGCGACCAGCGAGTACATGACGCCGGAGAGCAGGCCGCCGACGAGCACTTCGATGAAGAACTGGTAGTCGAAATCGGCGATCATATGCCTGCCCCGTCCTCATTGTCGGAGGCGACGCCGAGATAGGCATCGATGACGCGCTGATCGTTGCGGACTTCGTCTGGTGTGGCGTCGGCGATCTTGCGGCCATAGTCGAGAACGGCGATGCGGTCGGACAGGCCCATGACGACGCCGACATCGTGCTCGATCAACACGACGGTGGTGGCGAAACGGTCGCGCGCGGCACGCACGAAGTCAGCCATCTCGTTCTTCTCGCTTGCGGTCATGCCGGCCATCGGTTCGTCGAGCAGAAGCAAGCGAGGCTCGGCGACCAGAGCGCGGGCCAGTTCGACCCGCTTCTGCAGCCCATAGGGCAACGTGCCGGCGAGACGATCGCGGACAGTGGCGAGATCAAGGAATTCGAGGATCTGGTTGGCTCGGCTGCGTGAATCACGTTGCTCGCCACGCGAGCGGCCAATGCCGAGCACCTGGCCGGCGAAATTGGAGCGGACCTTGTAGGCGAGGCCGGACGCGACATTGTCGAGAACGCTGAGGCCCTTGAACAGAGCCAGGTTCTGAAAGGTCCTGGCGACGCCGAGATGCGCCAACCGCTGTGTCGGCACCTGGACATAGCTAACGCCGTCGAGTTGGACATGGCCGCGATCCGGCCGGTAGACGCCGCTGATGACGTTGATCAGCGAACTCTTGCCGGCGCCGTTCGGGCCGATGATGGCGCGGATTTCGCCAGGGTGCACCGACAGGTCGATATCGGCCAGTGCGACGACGCCGCCAAACGACAGGCCTATACCTTGCAGCGAGAGCAGCGGAGCGGCGGCGGCCGTGACAGAACCCGTGGGCTCGGCCCCCGTGGGTTCGGTGTTGCCTTCGGATTGCTGCTCACGGCGCAATACTGACGGCAAGCCACGCGCAAAAACCTCCGGCGCATAAACCGAGGCCTCCATCATTCCAAGGGCATAGCTGGCCAACGGCATTCCAATCGTCCTCGATTGCTTCAGCAGGCGCACAAATCCTCGTTGCGGCTCGATCCTTCGAGCGCGCCGGGTATCTTCATTCGTGTGCTGGCCGGAGACTTCCCGGCCAGCGTGCGGGATGGCTATTCCGCTGCCAGTGAAGCTGCCTGTTCGGCATCCTCCAGCTCGCGAACGAGCGGGATGACGCGCTTGCCGAAATATTCGACCTCTTCCTGAAAGTGCAGGAAGCCGAGCAGGATGAGATCGGCGCCGGCGCGCTTCAGATCGACGATGCGCTCGGCGACCTGCCTTGGCGTGCCGATCAGGTTGGAGCGGAACCCGTCATTGTACTGGACCAGATCCTCGAAGGTGGATTTCGCCCAGTTGCCCTCGCCTTCGGGCGAAGCCTTGCCGGCGTTCTTGACCTCGTGGCCGAAAGCGTTGACGGCCTCGGGGTTGGCCTTGCCGATGATTTCGGCGAGCACCGCCTTGGCCTCTTCCTCGGTCTCGCGAACGATGGCGAAGGCATTGACGCCGACCTTGACGGAATGGTGGTTGGCCTTGGCCTTGGCCTTGAGGTCGTCGACCTGCTTGGCGATCTCGGCCGGCGTGTTGCCGTTGGTGAAGTACCAGTCCGAAACGCGCGATGCCATGTCACGTGCGGCGCGCGAAGAACCGCCCTGGAAGATTTCGGGCAGCTGCGGCGGCTTCGGCTTCAAAGAGTACTCGTTGAATCGGTAGAAATCGCCGCGGAAGGTGAAGCTCTCTTCCGTCCAGATTCCGCGCAGCGCACGGATGAATTCCTCCGAACGGCGATAACGCTCGTCATGGTCGAGCCAGTGCTCGCCGATGGCGTGGAACTCGCCACGGAACCAGCCGGAGACGAGGTTGATGGCGACGCGGCCATTGGTCAGATAGCTGATGGTGGCGAGCTGCTTGGCCGCCAGCGCCGGATTCCAAGGGCCTGGCAAGATCGCCGCGATGACCTTGAGCGTCGTGGTGGCCGCCAGCAGATCATGGCTGAAGGCCACCGATTCATGCTGCTCGTCGGCGCCGTAGCCGGCGGTGAAACGGATCTGGCTCAGCGCGTAGTCGAACCCGGCCTTCTCAGCGATCTGCGCCAGCTTGCGGTTGTATTCGGCCGAATGGTTGGTGCGCTGCTCGATGTTGGAAATCACCAGGCCGCCCGAAACATTCGGCACCCAGTAGGCGAACTTGACCGCGTCGGTCTCTGCATGTGCCATGAAATGTCTCCCATTCAGGCCGTGTCGTTGATCGGTCCGGTCGCAGCCGGATTTCGCCAATATTTATTATGTCTACTGATTATATATACAAAGTAGGATTTTCCATTTTTGAGGCCCTCTTGGGACGGAAATACCAATTTTGCCCGGCCGGGCCGCCTTCGGCTTGTCAGCGCGCGATCTCAGCGGACGGGAGCCTCTCGGCCAGCCTTGTAATCTCTCCCGCGACCATCTGAGCATGGCGGGCGACCTCCGGCAGGCCCATGAGTTCGCCAAAGGTGCCCCGCGCCAGCGGACCGGCAACGAAGAGCCTGGTGACCGCCTTGCCATCCCGGCCGATAGCACGGCTATCAAGTGTGGTCGCGATGCCCAGCCCGTAGGCGTCGACCTTGATCAGCCCGGCTTCAGCCAGGGAGCGTAGCGCCGGATTAAGCTGTAGTGCCTGACCATGAGCCGGTCCTGTCGTGTTGATAACGGCATCGAAGCGGGCCGTCTCGATCCGTGTCTGGCCGCGCCGTTGAAAGCTGACCGCGAGGCTGTCGCCCTCATCATTCGACGCGACAAGCCTGGCGGCAATGGTGTCGAACGTTCCGGCGCTCTGGCGGCGTTCGAGTACGGAAGCAATTTGCGGTGCGATCCTGAAGCGATGGACATCCCAGAACACGCGCAGCTGGCGGACCAGCCTTGCCCGCTCCGGCGGTGCAAGGGCGGCCCACAGCACCGGCCCCTGCAGGCGCAGTTGGTCGAAAACCGACTGCCAGTTGACGCTGGCGGCCCGCGCCGCGGCAAGCGTGGCGCGGATGTTCTTCAGCAAGCCAAGCGCCGATGTGGCCGGCGCCGAGGCAAAATCGCCAAACGGTTCGCCTCTGACATCGGGATGACCGCGCGAGCGCAGCCCGCGGCGCGACAGCGCCAGGATGCGGCCGCGATGGCCGCGGCGAGCAAGCTCGGCCACCATGTCGGCCGAGGTCAGCCCGGAGCCGACGATCAGCACCGAGGCGTCCGGACCGATTCCGGCTAATGCCGAGGTGCCGTAGGGATCAGCGATGAAACCAGGTGCTTCAGCCAAGGAGGCAAGTGCTGCCGGGATTGCGGGCGCAGGATGCGTCGCGGCGAGGATGACGATGTCGGCGGCGGCAGGCCCGGCGGATGTCTGCACGGTCCAGCTAAGGCCATCACCTTCGCGCATCACACCTGTGGCGGCGCCCTTCACATGACGAACCATGCCTGAAGCAAGATAAGGAGCGAGATGCTCGGCGACATAGCGGCCGAACACGCGGCGGCGCGGATAGGCGTCGCCGTTCTTCCAGAGCGCGTCCGTGTCATGGTCGAGTTCTCCGCTGCCGGCCAACCAGCGGGCAAAATGCTGCGGGTCGTCGGGCGCCATGCTCATTCTGACGGCCGGGACATTCACCCGGTGCGACGGCTCGTCGCTGGAATAGGCCAGGCCGCCGCCAATCGCGGCGCGAGGCTCGATCACCGAAACCACCAGGCGCCCCGGCTGATACGCCTGCACCAGATGCCAGGCCACCGCCGCACCGGAAAAGCCGCCGCCGATGATGGCGACGCGCAAGCGGCGGGCCGGAGGCAGCGCGTTCACGAGGCGCTGGCGAGCGACTTCGGCCGGTGATCGCCGGCGATGGTCTCGCCGAACGGTCCGGTGTTGACCGACGTGCCTGCGGCTTTGACAGGATGATCGGTCGGCAGTTTCGGCAGCACCAGTTCACCGAAACGATAGGCTTCTTCCAGATGCGGGTAGCCGGACAGGATGAAGGTGTCGATGCCGAGGCGGCGGTATTCGTCGATGCGCTCCGCGACCGTGTCGGGGTCGCCGACGAGAGCCGTCCCAGCGCCGCCGCGCACCAGGCCGACACCGGCCCAGAGATTGGGTGCGATCTCGAGCTTGTCACGGCTGCCGCCATGCAGCGCGCTCATGCGCGCCTGGCCGACCGAATCCATGCGGGCAAAGACTTTCTGCGCCGAGGCGATCGTCGCGTCATCGAGCCGGCTGATCAGACTGTCGGCGGCCGCCCAGGCCTGTTCGGTCGTTTCGCGCGCGATGACATGCAGGCGAATGCCGAAGGAGAGTTTTCGGCCGGCCTTCTCAGCCAGTTCACGCACGGCGTCCAGCTTGCGCTCGACGTCGGCGGGCGGTTCGCCCCAAGTCAGGTATTTGTCGATCTCCTGCGCCGCCACCACCGATCCGACATCGGACGAGCCGCCGAAATAGAGCGGCGGATACGGCCTCTGCACCGGCGGGAACAGCAGCCTGCCGTCCTCGATGTGGAAATGCTCGCCCTGGTGCTCGACCGTCTCGCCGCTCAGCACGCGCTTGTAGATCTGCAGGAATTCCTGTGTCACCTCGTAGCGCTCGGCATGCGACAGGAAAATGCCGTCGCCCTTGTTCTCCAGCGGATCGCCGCCGGTGACGACATTGATCAGCAGGCGGCCATTGGAGATGCGGTCGAGCGTCGCGGTCATGCGCGCGGCGAGCGTCGGCGATTGCAGGCCCGGCCGCACGGCGACGAGGAAGCGCAGCCGCTCGGTCAGCGGAGCGAGCGCGGAGGCGATCACCCAGGAATCCTCGCAGGCGCGGCCGGTCGGCAGCAGGACACCGTAGTAGCCCAGCGTATCTGCGGCCTTGGCCACCTGTGTCAGATACGGCAGGTCGACAGCCCTGCCGCCTTGGGTAGTGCCGAGATACCGGCTGTCGCCATGCGTCGGCAGGAACCAGAGAACCTTGATGCGGTCGGGAACGTCCCTGGTCATGGCTGGCCTCCCGCAATTCGGCGGCGGCCTGACGGCGTTGTAAGCGGGCGCAAACGAGCGGGCATGGCGGAGTCCTGTACGGGAAAACCAGATCGCCAGCGCACTTTGCTTATTCTATCAACTCTGTAGAGTTAGTTTATTCCAAATCCACCGCTAAAATTGGAAATTCTCTCCGCAGGATCGCCGAAGCGGCCCCCCAACAGTCACTCTAGGGGATCCCGAAACGCGCAAGATCAAGCGCGCTTCCGCCTCGTTGAGCCGGCCTATCGAACACGCGGCATTCCAATATAATCTGACCCCTTCTGGTGAACGAAGACGTGGATTTGCCATGGACCTGGATCCTTCGACGCTCAATCGGGCGCTGCCGCTGCGCGATCAGATCTATCACAAGATCCGCAATCTGATTGTCGTCGGCCAGATGAAGCCGGGGGAAGTCATCAACGAGCTGGCCATCGCCGAAGCCCTCGGCGTCTCGCGCACACCGGTGCGCGAAGCGGTCAAGCGCATCAGCGACGAGGGCCTCGTCATGATCCTGGCGCAGACCGGCACCTATGTCGCCCCGATCAACCGCGTCGACCTGGAAGAAGCCTACGTCATCCGCCGCGCCTTGGAGATGGAAAGTGCGAGGCGCGCGGCCGTCAAATTCACGCCATCAGCCGGCGAACGTCTGGAGGACAACATGGCGGCGCACCGGCTCGCCATATTGCGCGGCAGATATGCCACCGCGATCCAGCTCGATGACGTCTTCCACCGCACCATCGCCGAGATCTGCGGCCTGCCGGGAATCTGGCGCGCCGTCGACATCTCCAAAGCGCAGATGGATCGGGGCCGCACCCTCGCCATCCCGAAGCCCGGCTATGGCGAACAAACGATCGAGCAGCACGGGGCCATTCTCGATGCGCTGAGGCGCAACGACGCCGAGGGCGCCGCGCAGGCGATGGAGCACCATCTCGAAACGTCGTTCCGCAACACGCTCGAAGTCGCCGCCGAGCTTCTCGGCTGACAGCAGTATATGCAGAGAATGGAGCTTCGAAACGACGCGCTTCAGTTGGGCAAGCCATGCCGGGGCGATTTTTCGATCGAATGCTTGCAGGCTCATTTGGCGACGGTCGATCCGGGCCATTGTGTGACGAGTGGGCATTCACTAGTCTTTCGGCCGGGTCGAGGATCGCACGCATGACGCCGAAACTGAACCGCTGGAAGCGCTTCGCCGACTGGGACGAGCGGCCGTTGCGGCTGGACAAGTTCGCGGCGGAAGACCCTGCCAACGGCTTCTCCGCCTTCTCCAGCCCGGCCGATCCCAAACCCGGCATCGGCATCAAGGGCGGGCGCGTCGTGTCCCTCGATGGGGTGCTCGAACACGACTACGACATGATCGATCGCTTCATTGCCCGCCATCACATCGATCCGGAGGTGGCGCTTGAAGCAATGGCGCTGGACTCGGCGACCGTCGCGCGCTGGCTGGTCGACATGAACGTGCCTCGCGAAAAGCTGGTGCGGCTTGCGCATGGCATGACGCCGGCGAAACTCGCCGAGGTGGTGTCGCAGCTCAACGCACTGGAGATCGCCTTCGCCTATTCGAAGATGCGAGCCCGCAAGACGCCGGGCAACCAGGCGCATGTCACCAATGCCAAGGACGACCCGCTGCAGCTCGCCGCCGATGCCGCGACCGCGGTCGCCTTCGGCTTCGACGAGATCGAGACGACGATGCGCGTGTCGCGCAACGCCTGGTCCAACGCGGTGGCGTGCGCGGTGGGCGGCGCCGTCGGCCGCTGGGGAACGCTGTTCCAATGCTCCAGCGAGGAGGCCGAGGAGCTGCGCATCGCCATGGCCGGCTTCACCTCCTACGCCGAGACCGTTTCCGTCTACGGCACCGAAAAATCGTTCACCGATGGCGACGACACCCCGTGGTCCAAGGCATTTCTCGCCGCCGCCTATGCCTCGCGCGGCGTCAAGATGCGCTGCACCTCGGGCGCCGGCTCCGAGCTGCTGATGGGCTTCCATGAAGCCAAATCGCTGCTTTACCTCGAGGCGCGTTGCCTCTGCCTGCAGCGCGGCATGGGTGTGCAGGGTACGCAAAATGGCGGCATCGACGGGGCGCCTTTGACCGCCACGATCCCCGGTGGCGTTCGCGAGCTGATGGCCGAGAACCTCATCGCCGTCTGGCTCGATCTCGAATGCGCATCGGGCAATGACGCGCGCTCCACCGAATCGGAGATTCGCGTCGGCGCCAAGATCCTTCCATACCTGATCGCAGGCTCGGACCTGATCTGCTCCGGAATGGGATCGATCCTGAAATACGACAACTCGTTCAACCCGTCGCTGATCAATGGCGAGGAGCTGGAAGACTATCTGGTGCTGCAGCGCGATTTCGAGGCCGATGGCGGGCTGACACCACTGCCCGAGTCACGCGCGATCGAGTTGCGCGAGCGCGCGGTGGAGGCGATTGCCGCCGTGTTCGAGGAACTCGGCCTGTCGACGCCGACCGAGGATATGAAGACCAGCGTGGTCTATGCCTCCGGTTCCGACGATACACGCAGCCTGATGCCGCGCGACGTGTCCTTCATCAGCGAGGCCATCAAGGAGCGCGGCATCACCGTGATCGATGTGGTCAAGGCGCTGGCCAACCGCGGGTTCCGCGAAGAGGCCGAGAACCTGCTGAACGTGGTGAAGCTGCGCCTTTCCGGCGACTATCTCCAGACCTCGGCCATGATCCGCAACGGGCGCATCGTCAGTGCGGTCAACGACCCGAACGACTATCTCGGCCCCGGCTCGGGCTATCGCGTCTCCGAAGAACGGCGCCTGCAACTCAACGACATCCGCGACGTGCTTGATCAGAAGGAAGTGCTGCGCTCGGAAGCCCTGCACGAGAAGGACGAGGCCAAGCACATCCGCTACCGCAATCTTGGGCCCGCCGCCAACGGATCGGCGAAGGACGATGTGGTCATCGGCATAAGCCCGGCCTTCGGGCTGAAGCTTTACCGGACGACCGCCGGACATCGACTTTCCGAGGTCCTCGGCGCCATGATCGATGCAATCCGCGCCCGCGGGCTCAAGGCGCGCGTCGTTCGCTTTCGCCATACGGCCGATACTTCCTTCCTCGGCCTGTCCGCCGCCCGGCTTGCCGGTAGCGGCATCGGCATCGGCATCCAGGCCAAGGGCACGGCCGTCATCCATCAGCGCGACCGCCAGCCGCACAACAATCTCGAACTGTTTTCCAATGCGCCGATCACCAGACTGGAGCACTATCGTGCGCTGGGCGCCAATGCGGCGGCCTACGCGCTGGGCGAAATGCCGGAGCCGATCGTGGTGCCGCAGCGCGGCGAGGCCATGGGGTCCCGCTACCACGCCCGCGTCGCCCTCATCTACGCCATCGAAACCGGACTGACCGAGGCCGGTGCGGCTCCCGAAGAGGTCGATATCACCCTGACGGGAGCGAAATCGTGACCCATACGCGCGCCGACTATCCGCTCGCCGAAACCCAGCCTGGCGCCGTGACCGGCAAGCACGGCAAGGCGCTTCCGGAGATCACGCTGGATGCGGTGCTTGCCGGCGAGGTGACGATGGAAGACCTTCGCATCACGCCGCAAGCGCTGCAGGCCCAGGCTGACGTGGCGCGCGATGTCGGCCGGCCGACGCTGGCGCTCAACTTCGAGCGCGGGGCGGAGCTGGTCGAGGTGCCGCAGGATTTCATCATGCAGGTCTACGAACTGCTGCGTCCCGGCCGCGCCAAGTCCAGGGAAGAATTGCTCGAGGCCGCCGCCACGATGCGCGATACCTACCAGGCCGAACGCATCGCCCGTTTCATTGAAGAAGCCGCCGAGACCTATGCGGCGCGCGGCCTTTTCACCTTCCGCTTCTGAAAGGACCGCATGAGCTGGAAAACCGGATTCCGTTCGCTCTACTATCTCGGTGCGCCCGAGCCGGATGATCCGGTGCTGGTGCCGGCGCAAACCGCCGTCCTGGTCATCGACGTTCAGAACACGTATCTGGAACGACCGGATCGCGCGTCGCTTTCGCCGCAGGAACAGCAGCGTTACGATCTGTGGACGCCGTTCCACGAGCGCATGCACGGCACGGTCATACCGAACACGGCAAGACTGCTGGAGTTGGCACGGCAAAATGGCATCGAATGCCTTTTTGCCCGCATCGCCTGCCACACCAAGGATGGGCGCGACCGCTCGCTGTCCCAGAAAATGCCGGGCTGGAACAATTTGCTGCTGCCGAAGAACGACGCGCCGTCGCAGATCGTTGCCGAACTTCAGCCCGCCGGCGATGAGATCGTGGTGACCAAGACCACCGATTCCGCGCTGACTGGGACGAATCTGCGCCTCATCCTTCACAATCTCGGCATCAGGAATGTCATCTGTTGCGGCATCTTCACGGACCAGTGCGTGTCCTCGACGGTGCGCAGCCTGGCGGATGAGAGCTATGCGGTCATCGTACTCGAGGATTGCTGCGCGGCGGCGACCGACGAGCTTCATCGCAAGGAGCTCGAAATCATCAACATGATCTATTGCCACGTCATGTCGAGCGGCGAGCTATGCAAAATCATGGCCTTGGCAAAATGACGTTACCTCCGTAGTGTCATGGCAGCACGCGCAGGCCGGGACACATCGGCCGCATGTGCGGGGAACGACAGATAGCTGTCACGAATGGAGGGGCTTCATGGCCATAGATACTGCACGCGGGACGATCGACGTCTCGAAGAGTAATAGCATCAACCTTTTGCACTCGAAGGCCGTGGGGCTGGCGGGTGTGCTCTTTCTGGCCGTCACCGGCGCCGCGCCTATGTCGGCAATGCTGGGCAATGTTCCGTTCGCGGCAGGCTACGGCATCGGCAAATATACGCCGGCCGCCTTTCTGATGGCGACGATCGTGCTGACCATCTTCTCGATCGGCTATGCCGCGATGGCATCGCGCGTCTCGTCCGTCGGCGGCTTCTACTCCTTCATCAGCCAGGGGCTCGGCCGTGAGGTCGGCATGTCGGCGGGCATAGGCTCGCTCGCCTGCTACTCGCTGTTCGAGGCCTCGCTCACCGGGTTGTTCGCATTTTTCGGCAATTTGTGGATTTCCCAGCATTTGGGCATCAATGTGCCGTGGGTCGTGCTTGCGCTCGCCATGATCGTGGTCATCGCCGGACTTGCCTACCGCGACGTGAAGCTGTCGGCGCGGCTGCTCGGGATAGCTCTCATCCTTGAAGTGATCATGCTGGTGATCTTCTCGCTGGGCGTGCTCTTCGCCCATGGCGGGACGAATTTTTCCGGTGACTCGCTGAATATGCTCAAGGTGTTCACGCCTGTCGCCGAGCAGACAGTCGGAACCGTGGCCATACCCGCGGGCGCCGCGGCTGTCGGCATCTTCATGGCGTTCTGGTCGTGGGTCGGCTTCGAGATGGCGCCGAACTATGCCGAGGAATCCCGCGATCCTAAGCGTATCATTCCGCAATCGCTGCTGATTTCGGTGATCGGGCTTGGCCTGTTCTATACCTTCGTCAGTTGGTGCGCGGTGGCAGCCTATCCGACCGACGCCGACATGGTGGCCAAGGCATTCTCCGACGGAGTGAATTTCTTCCTGACGCCGGTTCAGAATTTTGTCGGCGGCTGGGGCTACCAGCTGATGTCGCTGCTCATCCTGACCAGTTCCTTTGCCTGCGGCATGGCCTTCCACAACACCGCTTCCCGCTATTTGTACTCGCTGGCGCGCGAGGGCGTCCTGCCGCAGGTGATCGCGGAGACGCATGACCACCACAAGAGCCCTCACAAGGCCTCGGCCCTGCAGTCGGTGCTGGCGGCGATTTGGGTGCTGCTCTACGGTCTGGCCTACGGCTTCGACGATCCGTCGGGACAGGCCTGGCTTGGCGTCTACACGCTGTTTGCGGTGCTTGGCACGGGACTGCTGCTGGTGCTGCAGGCCGTCGTCTCGCTGGCGATCTACATGTGGTTCAAGAAGAACGGCGGCGGCAGCATGCTGACGACGGTCATCGCACCGTTGATCTCGCTGGTTGTCCAGTTGGTCCTCGTCTACACGCTGGTGGCCAATCTCGCGACGCTTGGCGGCACCAATGGCTTCGCCAGGAGCATCCCCTATGTCGGGCTTGCGATCCTTGTCGTCGGCCTGATCTGGGGCTTCGTGTTGAAGTCCGCCAACCCCCAAGCGTACCAGAACATCGGTCACATGGTGAACGAAGGCTAAGGGCGCACATCACCCTGGCATCCTTTTCGGCAACGGGGACGGGGTATCACTCTGTCCCCGTCTCATTTTGGAGCTTCAGATCATGACCCAGTCCTTGAAGGGTCGGTCCGTCGTCGTTACCGGCGGATCGAAAGGCATCGGCAAGGGCATAGCGCGGGTGTTCGCGCTCTCGGGCGCCAAGGTCGCCGTCCTCGCGCGCCATCTCGACCAGGCCGAGGCCGCCGCCACCGAGATTGGCCACGGCGCCTTTGGCGTGGTTGGCGACGTCACTTCGCTCCCCAGTATGGAGGCTGCGTTTGCGGCGGCAGCCGCGAGAAACGGTGGCATCGACGTGTTGTGCGCCAATGCCGGAATCTTCCCGCAGGCACGGCTCGAGGACATGACCTCGCAACAATGGGACGAGGTTGTCGACACCAACCTCAAGGGCACCTTCCACGCGGTCAAGGCGGCGGTGCCGTATCTGAAGACATCCGACCAGGGCCGCATCGTGTTGACGTCGTCGATCACCGGTCCGGTCACCGGTTTTCCCGGCTGGTCGCACTACGGCGCCACCAAGGCCGGGCAACTCGGCTTCATGCGCACCGCCTGTATCGAGTTGGCGAAATACGGCATCACCGTCAACGCCGTCATGCCGGGCAACATCATCACCGAGGGCCTTGCCGGCCTGGGCGAGGACTACCAGAAGACCATGGCCGCCTCGATCCCGCTGAAGCGGCTCGGAACCGTGGAGGACATCGGCCACGCCGCGCTCTACTTCGCATCGAAGGAAGCCGGCTACGTGACGGGGCAGACGATCATCGTCGACGGCGGCCAGATCCTGCCGGAGAGCCTGGAGGCCCTGGCGTGATGATAGCGCATTGGCCTCGAGCGGCGGCCAGGCAAGACTAGGAAAACTTGCTCAGATAGGCCTCGCACAGTCCGACCGTTCCCTCGGTGTAGGGCAGGCCCATCGACTTGGCGAGGTCCGTCTCCGCGTGCGAGCCGATCCACGCGACCAGGAGCAGACGGCGCAGCATCACGAAGGTCGGGATCTCGTCCTCGTCCGCCCTCGGCAGATCGAGCACGCGGCGATAGCCGGTCGTCCACGACTGGATGAGATCGGCTGCCTGCGGCTCGTGCTCGTAGAAAGAGATGGGCGTCGCCGCGTCATACATAAACCAGCCGAAGCCGCAGTCGTCGAAGTCGATGACCTTCACCGTCTTGCCGTCGATCAAAAGGTTGGCGAGCCGCAGATCGCAGTGGATGAGGCCGAAGCGGTCATGGCCCTTGCCGAAGGCGGCGAGCCTGCGGCCGATCAGCTCCGCTGTGCGGCCGAAGAGTTCAGCTTTCTCGCCATCGACGCCCATGCCGTCGCGCCAGCGCCCCCAATGGGGGCTTTCCTCGCCGAGGCTCGTCTCGAAATCCCACACATGGCGGCTGAACCAGGAAGGGCGCTTCCACTGCCGGGCATGGATGTGCATGCGGGCGGTGACCTCGCCCAGCACCTCGAAAGGTTCGGCCAGCGCCTCGCCGATGCCCGGCTCCGCACCGGCCTCCCATTGCGACAACACGACATTGCGCGGTCGCGCCAATCTGGCATGGCCGATACACTGGATCTGCTCGCCATCCTTGCCCGCCACCGGCACCGGTGTGGGGACGATCCCGGTCTGGCGCAGATCGGTCAGCCAGGCCAGTTCAGATTGGATGGCCGTCCTTGAATGGTAGCCGTCGCGATGGATGCGAAGCGCCCAGCGCCGGCCGTCGGGAGCCGCGATCCTGTAGGTCGCGTTCTCCGACAGGTTGATCATCGCGACGGAAACGTCCGCCGGCAGATCGTAGTTGGCGATGGCCGCCTCCGCCGTCTCCTGCAGGATGCCGAGTTGCTGGTCGTGGGTGAGCGCGTCGAAATCCGTCACTGTCAGTCCTGTCCAATCCTTGCGCCGTTGTCGCCTGCCAGAACCGGTGCGATCCTGGCAAGTCCAGCCTCCAACTCGAACCGGACGCCTGGCAGTTTCAACCAGGTTTGCACCATGTCAACTCGCCTTGCCTGCCTGATGCAGCAACTCTCGCGCACGCGGCATTGCCGCATCGAAGCGATCCATTATCTCCTGGCAGGTTTCGTGATCCAGAAGCACCCCGGGCTTCCACTGCAGCACCCGCTTGTCGAGCGACGAGAAGATCGCCCAGACGCCCTGCTCATAAAGTGCTCGCGATACGAAGACGGCACCTTCCGGATGATTGCTGAACTCCAGGCCAAGGATCACGCCTTTCTGCCGCACCCCGGTGAAGATATCGCCGTGACGAGCCTGCATTTCACGCATGGCCTGTGTCATGAACGCGCTCACGGTGCCGACATTGGCCACCAGTTCAGGCCGCTGCAGCATCTCGATGACCTTGTGAGCAACGACGCAGCCGAGTTCGGCCCCGCCAGTGGTCGAGATGTGGGCCGCCCCGTCCTCGTTGAGCCAGCCGCCGGCCTTGTCGTTCACCAGCGTCGCGCTGATCGGATAGAGCCCGCCGGACAGGCCCTTTGCCGTCACCATGATGTCCGGCTGGACGCCATAGGCCTGCCAGCCCCACATGCTGCCGGTCCGCATCAGGCCGGTCTGGACCTCGTCGGCGATGTACATCGCGCCATGTTTTTCGCACAGCGACTTGCAGGCGCTGAGATAACCGTCCTTCGGCATCGGGAAGCCGTAAGTGGCGGGGATCGTCTCCATGATCAGCGCCGCGACGTCGTCGCCCTTCAGCGCCTGCTCCATGGCGTCGATATCGTTGAACGGAACCTGGATGAACGTCTCCGGCTGGTCGGAAAGAAAGATCTTGGTGAAGCGATCGTCGCCGGTCGCCACCGCGAGGCCCGAATGTCCGTGATAGCCCTTGATGATCGATACGATCTTGCGCCGCTTGGTGGCATAGCGGGCGCTCTTGATGGCGATGTCGACTGCCTCCGCGCCGCCCGGCGCGAAGATCGCGTATTTCATTCCCGGCGAGACATTGACGAGGGATTCGGCCAGCGCCGTTCGCGCTACGGAAGGGAACCAGTGATTGCCGATGTCGAAATAGTCGAGCGCGCTCTTCAGTGTCTCGACCAGCTCCGGGTTACGGTGACCGAGATTGTAGGTGCCGCCATTGAGATGGAGGTCGATCAGGCGGCGTCCCGACATGTCGTAGAGGAAGTAGCCCTCCCGCCTGCCGATCACCAGATCGATCCCCGCCTTCTGCCAGAACCTGGTCTTGTCGGGATTCCAGAAACGGATTGCCTTGTCGAAAAAATCCTGCTTCGACTCGAATTTGAAGGGGCCGAACTCGTACATGCCTGTCTTTTCCCCAAAGGTTGATCGGCGCGCAACAAGGCTGGCATAGCCGCCCGCCGGATGATGCAGGATTACGAGGCGAGGAGAAAGGGTGGAGAGGCATGATCCTGAAGGACAGGACCGCGATCGTCACCGGGGCGGGATCGGGCATCGGCAGGGCGGCAGCGTTGATCATCGCGCGCGAGGGCGCGGTCGTCGGCGTGGCGGACCGCAGCGCCGACGGCGCGAACGCGACCGTCGACCAGATTGTTGCCGCCGGTGGCCGAGCAAAGGCGCTTGTGTTCGACTTGACCGACGATCAGGCACTTGAAGCCGGTTTCCGCGATTTCATCGACACACAAGGCCGGATCGACATCCTGCACAATCATGCCGGTGTACAGGTCGAGGGTGACGTGCTGGGTGTGAGCGTCAAAGGCTTCGACACGTCCTGGACGCTCAATGTGCGGGCTCACTTCCTCGGCGCCCGCATCGTCTTGCCGTTCATGAAAGAGGCAGGCCGCGGGGTCATCCTCAACACGTCATCGAGCTCCGGCGTGCTCTACGACCGCGAGATGATCGCCTATACGACGACCAAGCACGCGGTGATCGCGATGACCAGGCAGATGGCGGGCGACTACGGCCGCTTCGGCATTCGCGTCAACGCGCTTTGCCCAGGTTGGGTGGATACGCCCTTCAATGGCCCTTTCATCACCCAGATGGGAGGCAGGGAAGCCATCGAAGCCTATATCCGCGAGAGGGTGCCGCTCGGCCGCTGGGCAAGCGTCGAGGAAATCGCCGAGTCCGTGCTCTTTCTGGTCTCCGACCGGTCCTCGTACATGACGGGCCAGATATTGGTGGTCGATGGCGGAGAGACGGTGGTCTAGCGCGTTCGTCGTTTCACGGAAACCACTTTATCGAAATGCGCTCCGGGTTACTCGTCAACACGAGCAGCAACGATCAAGTTTGCGAAGGACTGCTTGGTGGAGCCAATCGGGATCGAACCGACGACCTCTTGAATGCCATTCAAGCGCTCTCCCAACTGAGCTATGGCCCCACTTCCGGCAGTCAGCCGGCGCCGTTTCCGGCGAAGAGATCAGCGCGGGTTGGAACACCGCGCCGTTAGTGCAGGCGGCTTCTAACCCCGCCTATCGTCAATATCAAGCCTGAACACCGGCTTTTTATTCCAACGTTGCGAAAGCCGGCAAACGCCTTTCGCGAAAGGCCGATCAGACCTCGTCGTCGTCGTCGCCGACGCCGATCATGTCGGCAACGTCGTCGTCTTCTTCCTCTTCGTCGGCAAGGAAAGTGTCATCCTCGTCGTCGCCGAGGTCGACGTCCTCGTCATCGCCGAGATCCGGCAGGTCGTCGCCCTTGACGTCCTCGTCGGCCTCTTCGAGCGAGACGACCTCAACGCCTTCCTCTTCCTCGGCGTCCACTTCCTTCTCGGCCACTTCCTCTTCCTCTTCGAGGGCGGCGATCTTGCCTTCCTCGAAATAGGAACGCGGATAGGTCTTGCCGGTGTAGGGCGAGACGATCGGGTCCTTGTTCAGGTCGTAGAATTTTCGGCCCGTCTCAGGGTCGACACGCTTTGTGCCAAGTTCATTTTTTGCCACGGCAAGCCTCGTCAATAAAAGAGTGGTCCCCTTAACCACAGTTTGCAGCGCTGTCAAAGCGAAAAGCCGGCGTCACAAAACCAAGTCCTGAAAGGCCTCGCGGCAAGTGATGACCATAGGGGATGACCATTTCACCCCGCCGTGATACGAGACCGCCGCAACAAATGAAAAGCGCCGGCACGCCGGCATTCCGTCCAGGGAAATTCCATGTCTCACGCCGCCGCTGCCAAGCCGGCCACAGCCCGCAAATCATCCGCCCTTTCCGGAACGGCCCGCGTGCCGGGCGACAAGTCGATCTCGCACCGTTCCATGATGTTCGGCGGTCTCGCCTCCGGCGAAACCCGCGTCACCGGCCTGCTCGAAGGCGAGGACGTCATGCGCACGGCTGCCGCCATGAAGGCCATGGGCGCGCATATAGAAAAGCACAGCGCCGAGTGGGTGATCCGCGGCACCGGCAATGGCGCGCTCTTGCAACCCGAAGCTCCGCTCGACTTCGGCAATGCCGGCACCGGCTCGCGGCTGACCATGGGCCTGGTCGGCACCTACGACATGGAAACCACCTTCATCGGCGACGCTTCGCTGTCGGGCCGGCCGATGGGCCGCGTGCTCGAACCCTTGCGGCAGATGGGCGTGCAGGTGCTGAAAGCCACACCGGGCGACCGCATGCCGATCACGCTGCATGGACCAAAGCACGCCGCCCCGATCACCTACCGCGTGCCGATGGCCTCGGCGCAGGTGAAGTCGGCGGTGCTGCTCGCCGGCCTCAACACGCCGGGCATCACCACGGTCATCGAACCGGTGATGACGCGTGACCACACCGAAAAGATGCTCAAGGGATTTGGCGCCAATCTGTCGGTCGAGACCGACGAACGCGGCGTGCGCCACATCTTCATCGAGGGCCAGGGCAAGCTCACCGGCCAGACGATCGCCGTGCCCGGCGACCCATCCTCGGCCGGCTTCCCGCTGGTCGCCGCACTGATCGTGCCGGGTTCCGACATTGTGATCGAAAACGTGCTGATGAACCCCACGCGTACCGGCTTGCTTCTAACGCTGCAGGAAATGGGCGGCCAGATCGACATTTTGAACCCACGCGACGCCGGCGGTGAGGATGTCGCCGATCTGCGCGTACGCTATTCCGAGTTGAAGGGCGTCACCGTGCCGCCCGAGCGGGCGCCGTCGATGATCGACGAATATCCGGTGCTGGCTGTTGCCGCCAGTTTTGCCGAGGGCGAGACGCTGATGCAGGGGCTGGAAGAGCTGCGGGTGAAGGAATCCGACCGGCTGTCGGCCGTTGCCAACGGGCTGAAGCTCAACGGCGTCGACTGCACCGAGGGCGAGGCGTCGCTCGCCGTACGCGGCAAGCCCGGCGGCAAGGGCCTTGGTGGCCATTCGAACGGCATGGATACGACCGTGCATACCCATCTCGATCACCGCATCGCCATGAGTTTTCTGGTGATGGGTTTGGCGACGGAAAAGCCTGTCACCATCGATGACGCTGCCATGATCGCGACGAGCTTTCCAGAGTTCATGGGGCTGATGAAGGGGTTGGGCGCGGAGATCTCGTGAACCTGGAATTGCCGTCAAATTTGGCTACGAACTCAATTGTTCTTTAAGGTCGGCCCTTCAAGGTCGTACGAACATTGGGGAGAGCCATGAGTATTCTTGCCTCGATTTTGCTTGCGGTCGTCGCAGCTGTCGTTTTGATCATCGCGAAGGCCATATCCGTGGCCAAGTTGATCAACGAGCGGAACTATTCACTCATACGCTTCGGTTTGATCGGGGCATCTTGGGTCGGGCTTACCATTGCGAGCATGGGTTCTTCTTGCGGCCCGATAGGGTGCACATACGGCCTGCACTTCGGTTGGGTGCTCGAACTTATCAAAATCGACATGCCACCAAAGGCGTTATTTTTCGCAATGGGTGGCTATGCGATCCTCAGTGTATATTTCTTCGGCCATGTACTGGGTTGGGTATTCTACCTGCTTAGGACATTTGCGCGGCCAGTTTCGCGTTGAGGGGGCTTCGTCAAACCCCATAGTGGCATATTGCATTGAGGCCGGTTCTCGGCTTTTTGTCGTCCATGACTTCGACCTTCACCATCGCCATCGACGGCCCCGCCGGTGCCGGCAAAGGTACGCTCGCCCGCCGCCTCGCAGATCACTATCGCCTCAACCTGCTCGACACTGGCCTCACCTACCGCGCGGTCGCCTATGCTCTCATCCGGCACGCATTGCCGCTCGACAATGTCTCGGCGGCCGAGACCGCGGCGCGCCAGGTCGATATGGCTACGCTCGACAGGGCGGTGCTGTCGGCGCATGCCATCGGCGAAGCGGCCTCAAAGGTCGCGGTTTACCCGACCGTGCGGCGCATCCTCGTCGAAAAGCAGCGCGATTTTGCCAAAACACCGCCGGGCGCCGTGCTGGACGGGCGTGACATCGGCACTGTCGTGTGCCCCGATGCCGACATCAAGCTCTATGTGACGGCCAGCGCCGAAGTGCGGGCGCAGCGCCGGCTGGCCGAAATCGAAAGCATCGGCGGCACCGCCAACTTTGCTGAAATCCTCGCCGATATCGCGCGCCGGGACGAGCGCGACATGGGCCGCGCCGACTCGCCCTTGAAGCCGGCCGCCGACGCGCACTTGCTTGATACCAGCGAAATGGCTATAGAAGCCGCGTTTCTCGCGGCCATGGCGATCATCGACGACGCGCTGGCCAGGAGAAACAAGGCCTGATCCGGGTTTTCTCCCGTGTTTCCGTTGCCGGATGCGCAGAAAATACCCATATCGGGCACGAACCAGCCTGCCAGCATTCTTCATGCGCCGGAATTGCCGCTTAAAAGCGGCCCAGGGCTTTTTAAGCCCGGAAAGCCGGCAGGCCAACGCAACGCTAACCCACGGCGCCCGTCCCGCTCGAGATGCGGGGCACTCCAGGAGAAAATATGTCAGCTGCAAATCCCACTCGCGATGATTTCGCGAGCCTGCTCGAAGAATCTTTTACCGCCGGCCATTCCGGCGAAGGCCAGGTCGTCAAGGGCATCATCACCGCCATTGAAAAAGACATGGCCATCATCGACGTCGGCCTCAAGGTCGAAGGCCGCGTGCCGCTGAAGGAATTCGGCGTCAAGGGCAAGGACACCACCCTCAAGGTCGGTGACACCGTCGAAGTCTATGTCGAGCGTATCGAAAACGCGCTTGGCGAAGCGATGCTTTCCCGTGAAAAGGCCCGCCGCGAAGAGAGCTGGGTCCGTCTCGAAGAGAAGTTCACCAAGGGTGAGCGCGTCGAAGGCGTCATCTTCAACCAGGTCAAGGGCGGCTTCACCGTCGACCTCGACGGCGCCGTGGCCTTCCTGCCGCGCAGCCAGGTCGATATCCGCCCGATCCGCGACGTCTCCCCGTTAATGCACAACCCGCAGCCCTTCGAGATCCTCAAGATGGATCGCCGCCGCGGCAACATCGTGGTCTCGCGCCGCACCGTGCTCGAGGAGAGCCGCGCCGAACAGCGTTCGGAAATCGTGCAGAACCTCGAAGAAGGCCAGGTTGTCGAAGGCGTCGTCAAGAACATCACCGATTACGGTGCGTTCGTCGACCTCGGCGGCATCGACGGCCTGCTGCATGTCACCGACATGGCATGGCGCCGCGTCAACCATCCGACCGAAATCCTTAACATCGGTCAGACGGTCAAGGTGCAGATCATCCGCATCAACCAGGAAACCCACCGCATCTCGCTCGGCATGAAGCAGCTCGAGAGCGATCCGTGGTCGGAGATCGGCACCAAGTTCCCGATCGGCAAGAAGATCAAGGGTACTGTCACCAACATCACCGACTACGGCGCGTTCGTCGAGCTGGAGCCGGGCATCGAAGGCCTCATCCACGTTTCGGAAATGTCGTGGACCAAGAAGAACGTGCATCCCGGCAAGATCCTGTCGACGACGCAGGAAGTCGACGTGGTGGTGCTCGAGGTCGATCCGGCCAAGCGCCGCATCTCGCTCGGCCTCAAGCAGACGCTGGAAAACCCGTGGGAAGCATTCGCGCGCAGCCATCCGGTCGGCAGCCAGGTCGAGGGCGAGGTCAAGAACAAGACCGAGTTCGGCCTGTTCATCGGCCTGGAAGGCGACGTGGACGGCATGGTGCACCTCTCCGACCTCGACTGGACCCGTCCGGGCGAGCAGGTCATCGAAGAGTACAATCGCGGCGACATGGTCAAGGCGCAGGTGCTCGACGTCGACATCGAGAAGGAGCGCATCTCGCTCGGCATCAAGCAGCTGGCCAAGGATACGGTCGGCGAAGCAGCCAACAGCGGCGAACTGCGCAAGAACGCCGTCGTCACCTGTGAAGTCATCGGCGTCAAGGATGGCGGTCTGGAAGTGCGGCTGGTCGACAGCGGGATCGAGACCTTCATTAAGCGCTCCGACCTCAGCCGTGACCGCGACGAGCAGCGCCCCGAGCGCTTCACCGTCGGCCAGAAGGTCGATGCCCGCGTCATCGCCTTCGACAAGAAGACCCGCAAGCTGCAGGTCTCGATCAAGGCGCTGGAAATCGCTGAAGAGAAGGAAGCGGTCGCCCAGTACGGCTCGACCGACTCCGGCGCTTCGCTGGGCGACATCCTGGGTGCCGCGCTGAAGAAGCAGGGCAGCTAAGTCCTCGCAAAGCTCTAAACAAAACCCCGCCGGAGCGATCCGGCGGGGTTTTTCTTTGGCCTCAGTTCTGAAACTGAAGAATTGTGCCTATAGCTCAGGCCCGGCCGTAGAGCGGCACCAGCGTTCCGCTCATCGCCTGGTTGGCTGGCGAGGCGAGATAGGCGATGGCTTCGGCCGCCGCTTCGAGGCTGACCCATTTGGTGAAATCGGCATCAGGCATGTCGGCACGGTTTGCCGGCGTGTCGAGCGTCGACGGGGCCACGGCATTGACCAGGATGCCCTTGGCCTTGAGTTCTTCGGCCATCGCCACCGTCATCGCCGCCACCGCCGCCTTGCTGGCCGCGTAGGCGACCATGCCGGCGCCGCGCCTGGGGTCGAGCCCGGCGCGCGCGGTGACGTTGACGATGCGGCCTGATGTGGCCGACGCCAGCATCGAGCGGATCGCCGCGCGGCTGCACAGGAAGGTGGTGCGGGCATTGGTGTCCATCATCTCGGCGAAGGACGCCGATTCGATCTTTTCCACCGGCGCCATGGCGAAACCGCCGGCGAGATGGATCGATCCCCACAAGGCAGGAACCTGGGCGTAGAAGGCTTCAACCTTAGCGGAGTCCGACAGGTCGACATTGTGCGCCAGCTTGACGCTCTCATGCTCAGCGAAGGGAAAATGCTGGGGTGCGGCGGCATGCGCGTTCGGCACGTGGCAGATCGCGCCCTGCTCCAGCAGCCGGCCAACCACCGCACCGCCGAGCGCGCCGGTTCCACCGGTCACAACGATATGCCTGCCTTGAAGTGTTTCCGTCATCCTGGACCGCTCCTGTCGTATTTTTATGATTATGTCGCTTGTTTGCCGCGCCGACGCGAAGCGTCGCGCCTTTCGGGCGATCACTCAACTGATATCTCGACATGGCAGCCGTCGCGTCTTTGCATGCGTCAGGACGCATATGACGGCAATGCCGTCAGCCATCCGGCTGTTGCGGTACAACAGCCGAGCCGGCGAAAGGTTCGATGCAGGTTGGAGAATCAACGCCGACCTGAAGGCTTCAATCGACCGTGATTTCGATAACGCACGGCAATCCGGTTGCCCGAGCGCGTTTCAGCGCCTGCGGCAAGGCGCCGATATCGGCCAATCGTTCGGCTGATATGCCATAGGCTTCGGCGAGCTTGCAGAAATCCGGCGGCGCCGGCGAGACGCCGACGGGTTCGACGCCAACATCGAGCATCGAGGTTTCGATCTCGCGATAGCCCCTGTTGTTCCAGACCACGAAAATAACCGGCGCGTCGGAATCAAGCGCGACACCCAGCTCCGGCAATGTGAACTGGAAGCCGCCATCGCCGGTCAGGCAGACGACCGGCACGTCGGGCATGGCAAGGGCGGCGCCGATCGCCGCCGGCGGGCCGTAGCCAAGCGCGCCAAAGCCGGTGGCGGCGTTGAACCAGCCGGCCGGCCGGTCGTGATCATAGTAGAGGTTCGCGGCGTAGATCGGCTGCGTCGAGTCGCCGACGATGATCGCGCCCGGCAGCGTGTCGCGGATCATTTCCACGGCATGCACTTGCGCCAGATAGGCCGGGCTCAGTTCGGCAAGGGCCGCGCTTCGCGTCGCGGCGGCGCGTGCCTCGCCCTCTGGCGCGGCCACGTGAGCGGAGCCGATGGTGGCGAGCAAGGCTTCGATTGCCTCGGCGCAATCGGCCTGGATGCCAACCGTCACCGGGCGGCGCGCGAGCTGGTCGGCGCCGATGTCGATGCGGATCAGATTGGAGGGCAGCACGAAACCGCCATCGCCATAGCCGTCATAGTCGGTCGGGCCGAATTCGGTGCCGGCGGCAATCACCAGATCGGCGTCCGCCATCAGCGCGCGAACCGCCTTCAGGCTTGGGCTTGCCGGCACACAGAGCGGGTGGCAGTGCAGCAGGCCGCGCGCATTGGTGGTCTCGACGACCGGCGCTCCCAATTTTTCGGCCAGGCGCCGCAAGGGCGCTTCGGCGCGCTTGGCGCCGCCGCCGGCCAGGATCAGCGGCCGGCGGGCAATGGCGATGAGTTTGGCAGCACTTGCAATTGCCGCGCCGTCCGGCGCTGGCGGTGCCGCGTTGCTCAGCAGCGCCGCGATACCGTCAGCCGGCTTGACCATGACATCGGTCGGGATCTCGATATGCACCGGGCCGGGCCGCGACGATGAAAACAGGGCGAAGGCCTGTGCCAATGCGCCAGGCAATTCGCTGGCCTTGGTGACGCGCTGCGACAACAGCGCCACCTTTTCCATCATGCCGCGCTGATCCGGCAGCTCATGCAGGAAGCCCAGCCCCTTGCCAAGCGTCGGCATGGCGTTGACGCCCGAGATGACCAGCATCGGCACCGAATCGGCGCGCGCCTGGCCCATGGCAGTGATGGTGTTGGTGAGCCCCGGTCCGGTGATGACGAAGGCGACGCCGGGCCTACCGCTGGCGCGGGCATAGCCGTCGGCCATGAAGCCGGCGCCCTGTTCGTGGCGAGGCGTGACATGGCGGATTTTCGAGCGCGCGAGGCCACGGTAGAGCTCGACCGTGTGCACACCCGGAATGCCGAAGACAGTGTCGACGCCATGGGCTTCGAGCAGCGTGATGAGGGCTTCGCCAATGGTCGGCCCAGAAGTTGTCCCAAGGGTCGTCACAGTGGTCATCATTGGCGCAGCACCGGGCGCGTCAGGCAGGTCGGGCCGCCCTCGCAGGCGATACACAATGCGTCGGCCTCGAAAGTGGAGACCCTGCAGCCGGCCGCCTCCATGGCAGCCGTAGTCTTGGGAAAGCCTGCGACGGCGATCACCTGATGGGGCGCGGTCGGCAGCACGTTGAGGCTCAGTCCGTTGGAGGCAGCGAATTCCTCGGCATCGCCCTCGACCAGCTTGATGCCGCGCGCACGCAGCAGCTGATAGAAGGCGGCGGGCAGCAGCGGCGAATAGACCAAAGCCAGATCGTCAGCGAGCGGGCTGATCACCGACATCAGGTGCAGGCAGGCCTCCTCGCCATGCCAGAGCGGCAGGTCGAAGCCAAAAACCGAAATGCCCTTGGGCGAAAGCAGGTTGGCGAGTTGCTGGATGCCGTCCTGGTTGGTGCGCACGCCACGGCCAACAGCAAGGGTGTTTGCATCGACCCAGACGCAGTCGCCGCCTTCGACCTGGCCGGGATGCTCGATGCGGCCGAGCACAGGAATGCCCATGCCGATGTAGGCGGCCTCATGCAGGCCAGGCTCGGGCCGGCGCAACGCCTTGCCCATGGACAGGATGATGGCGCCATGATCGGTCATCAGCGAAGGGTCGTGGGTGAAGACGGAATCGGCCAATCCGTCATCGGCCTCGGTCAGCCATTCGATCTCGGCACCGGAAGCGGCGACCAGCTTCGTCAGCTGCTCATGCTGGACGGCGGCTTTTTGCGAGTCGAAGCCCGGACCATAGTGCCATTCCCGCGCCTTGGCATGGCGCATGGCGCTCGACGCAGACCGCATCAGCACGCGCTTGAGAGGTCCTGCCATGGACTGCGAACCGTATGTTTTGCCCACTAAATTCTCCCTAAACATCGCTGCCGCCACTAACCACTACAGCAAGCTGTGATCAATGGTCCAAAAACCATGGTTGACGGAGGCAAGCGGAACGGTCCATCTTGAGAATGGGAACTCTGTCTAGTGACGGTTAATGGGTAAAACAATCCAGCAGCGATGGGCGCGACCGCTTCGCGGAGCGTCGAAGGGATGATGGCGCACGGCGCTGCACCCGTCCACAAACACACGGCGCAGGACGGCGCCGCCGAAGCCATCCATGTCGAGAACCTGCACAAGAAGTTCGGCCAACTGCATGTGCTGAAGGGCGTGTCGCTGTCGGCGCGCGACGGCGAGGTGATCGCCATCATCGGCGGCTCAGGCTCAGGCAAATCGACGCTGCTGCGCTGCATCAACTGCCTGGAAAACCCCACCAGCGGCATCATCCGCGTCAATGGCGAAGAGATCAAACTGAAGGCCGATAGCCACGGCCACACCATTCCCGCCGACCGCAGGCAGATCGAGCGCATCCGCTCCAAGCTCGGCATAGTGTTCCAGAACTTCAATCTCTGGAGCCACATGACGCTGATCGAAAACGTCATCGAGGTTCCCGTCCATGTGCTCGGCGTCAAGCGCGAGGTGGCGATCAGCGAGGCCGAAAAGCTGCTGGTGCGCGTCGGGCTTGCCGAAAAGCGCGACGTCTATCCCGCCTATCTGTCGGGCGGCCAGCAACAGCGCGCCGCGATCGCCCGCGCGCTCGCCATCAATCCGCGCGTCATGCTGTTCGACGAGCCGACCTCGGCGCTCGACCCCGAACTGGTCGGCGAAGTGCTGAAGGTGATCGGCGACCTGGCGCGCGAGGGCCGCACCATGGTGCTGGTCACCCACGAGATGAAGTTCGCCCGCGAGGTCGCGACCCACGTCGTCTATCTCTACAACGGGCTGGTTGAGGAAGAAGGCCCGCCGGAGCAAATCTTCGGCGCGCCGAAATCCGAAAGGCTGAAGCAGTTCATCCGCAACATCGGCTAGGGACAGGCCGGGACGGAAGAAAACCGGGAACCAACAACAAACTGGGAGTCGTGAAATGAAGACTGTTCTGAAGACATTCGCCGCAGCGCTGCTGCTCAGCGTCGCCGCCATGGGCGTGGCCAAGGCCGATCCGGTCAAGATCGGTGTCGCCGCCGAACCCTATCCGCCCTTCACCTCGCCGGATGCTTCGGGCAAGTGGGTCGGCTGGGAGATCGAGTTCATCGACGCCGTGTGCGCCGAGGAGAAGCTCGACTGCGTCATCACGCCTGTTGCCTGGGACGGCATCATCCCGGCGCTGACCACCAAGAAGATCGACCTCATCGTCTCGTCGATGTCGATCACCGCCGAACGCGAGAAGACGATCGACTTCTCGGATAAGTATTACAACACGCCGACGGCGATCATCGGACCGAAGGACCAGAAATTCGGCCCCGGGCCCGACGACCTCAAGGGCAAGGTCATCGGCGTCCAGGTGTCGACCGTGCACGCCGTCTACGCCAAGAAGCACTTCGGCGCCACCGCTTCCGAGATCAAGGAATACCAGACCCAGGACGAAGCCAACAACGATCTTGCGGCCGGCCGCCTCGACGCGGTGCAGGCCGACTCCATCGCGCTTGGCGAATTCCTCAAATCCGACCAGGGCAAGGCCTGCTGCGACCTGAAGGGCATGGTGGCTCCGGACGACGAGGTGCTTGGACCGGGTGTCGGCGCCGGCGTGCGCAAGGAAGACACCGACCTGAAGGCAAAGATCAACGCCGGCATCAAGGCCATCCGGTCCAACGGCAAATATGACGAGATCTCGAAGAAATACTTCGATTTCGACATTTACGGCGGCGGCGGCGCGCAGTCGAACTGATCGGAAGCCTGGGCTTGTGACCGCGCGGCGCCTCGTGCGCCGTGCGGTTTCGCCTGAACCTGTCCACGCACGCTTTCGCTGACGAACATGGCCAGCGGCTGACGCCAGCAATCCGGGGGCGAAGCTGATCGACGCATTCCTTTCGGCCTCGGCGGCCGGCATCATCGACCTTCTCTCGCCCTATCCGCCGGGCTGGGGCGGAACGCTGTTGCTCGGGCTGCTCCATTCGATCGAAATTGCGCTCGGCGCGACCTGCCTTGGTCTCCTGATCGGTACCGGCGGCGCCTACGGCAAGCTCTATGGTGGCCCGGTGGTGCGCGATCTGCTGGCCGTCTACACCACCATCGTGCGCGCCGTCCCCGAACTGGTGCTGATCCTGCTGCTCTATTATGCCGGAACCGACCTGATCAACCAGGCGCTGGCGGCAATGGGCTATCAGCGCGTCGACATCAGTGGCCTTGCCGCCGGCATCGCCGTGCTCGGCTTCGTCCAGGGTGCCTATTCGACCGAGGTGATACGCGGCGCGATCCTCGCTATTCCACAAGGGCAAATCGAAGCCGCCCGCGCCTATGGAATGTCGCCGGGCCTGATGCTGCGGCGCATAACACTGCCGGCCATGCTGCCGTTTGCCATACCGGGCCTTGCCAATCTCTGGCTCATCGCTACCAAGGACACCGCCCTGCTGGCGGTCGTCGGGTTCTACGAACTGGCGCTGGCAACGCGGCAGGCCGCGGGTGTCACCAAAGCCTATTTCACCTTCTTTTTTGCAGCAGCCGTTCTCTACCTGCTGCTGTCGCTGGTGTCCAATTTCCTTATCGGCCGCGTCGAGGCATGGTCGCGGCGGGGCATGCCTTCGCTCAAGGAAGCGCGCTGATGGCCAACGAGGCGGCCATCATCAATGTCGTCGCGCGAACGTCGCTGTGGCTGCAGCCGCACCGGATCGTGCTGATCCTGATCGCGCTGGGGCTGGTTCTGGGCGCCATATTCTTCATGCGCTGGGACTGGTTGCCGCAATATTACGAGATGGGTCTCCTCGGCATCTGGCGCTCAATATGGATCCTGGCCGTCACCTGCGTGCTGGGTTTCCTGCTCGCCGTGCCGCTCGGGCTGGCGCAGGCCACTGGCTCCTTCTGGTTCGCCGCACCGGCCAAGGTCTTCTGCACCGTTATCCGGGGCACGCCGCTGCTGATCCAGCTATGGCTGCTCTATTACGGCCTGGGTTCGCTGTTTCCGCAATATCCGTGGATCCGTGAATCCTGGATGTGGCCGTATCTGCGGCAAGCCTGGCCCTACGGTGTACTGGCATTGACCTTGTCCTTCGCCGGTTACGAGGGCGAGGTGATGCGCGGTGCCTTTGCCGGCGTGCCAAAGGGACAGCTGGAGGCAGCGCGCGCCTTTGGCATGAGCCGCTGGAAAATCTTCCGGCGCATATGGCTGCCGCAAGCCTTCTACAGGGCGCTGCCGACGCTGACCGGCGAGACGGTGCTGCAGCTGAAATCGACACCGCTGGTGGCGACGATCAGCGTCATCGACATCTTCGCCGTCGCGGGCAAGGTGCGGCAGGACACCTACCTCACCTATGAACCCCTGCTGCTGCTGGCGCTGATCTACATGACGATCACCGGTATCCTGGTCTTCGCCTTCAGCAGGATCGAGGCGCGGATCCCGAACAAGATCGGCTAGAGCTTTGCCTGGAATTACCCAGGAGCCGCCAGGCCTCGTACCGCGGACTTGCAACGGCGGACGTGTGCGCCGTTTTTCTTGCAGTCGCGGACGATTTTCAACACAAACGCCGCCTCATGTGCTGTTAGACCCAACCAACCAAATTACAGCAATCGCAGGACGGCCATGATGCAACTCAGTCTCGACCAGGCAAGAGGACTGTGCCGGATGGCGGCACTCGGCGCCGGCGCCAATGAGGAAGCGGCGCAATCGCTGACCGCCTCGATCATAGCAGCCGAGGCGGAAGGGCTTTCGACCGTCGGGCTGTCGCATTTCATCGATTATCTCGAAGCCCTGGAGGCCAGGCGCATCGACGGCAATGCCGATCCGGTGATCACAAGGCCGGCGCTGGCCGTCTATCTATCCGACGCACGCGGCGGCTTGGCGCATACCGGCTTCGACCGGACGATCGACGACCTTGCCAAGGCGGCAAAGCTGTTTGGCGTCGCCATCTTCTCGCAGAAGAACGCCTATACGTGCGGCGCGCTCGGCTATTTCACCGGAAGGCTGGCGGCACAGGGGCTGGTATCGTTCGCCGCCACCAACGGTCCGGCCGTTCTTGCCGGCTCGGGCTCGGTCAAGCCGGTCTATTGCACCAACCCGATGTCGTTCGCGGCCCCCGCCGCCGATGGCGCGCCGCTGGTCATCGATCAGTCGTCGAGCGCCACCGCCTTCGTCAACATCCGCAAGGCGGCCGAGGACGGCAAGAAAATCCCCGAGGGCTGGGCGCTGGACGCCAGCGGCAACCCGACCACCGATCCGGCCGCCGCCATGAAAGGCGCCATGCTTGCCTTTGGCGGCCAGCGCGGCGCCAACATCGCACTGATGGTCGAAGTGCTGGCGGCCGGCCTGTCGGGCGCCAACTGGTCGCTCGACGCGCCATGGTTCAGCGGCGGCCCCGAGAGCCCCGGAACCGGCCTGTTTGTCCTTGCCGTCGAGCCCAAGCTGCTCGATCCGGATTTCGAACAGCGGATGAAGGACCAGCTCGACCGTTTGCGCCGCCGCTATGGCGTGCATGTGCCGGGCCGGGCTCGGGCGGAAGCCGCCGAGAAGGCGCAGGCACGCGGCATCACCGCGCCCAAGGCTGTGGTGCAGCGTATTTCCGAATTCGCCGAGCGCTATTCCGCCTGAAATCCAGCGAACGAACATCCGGGCGGTGCTGTGCCTTTGCGACAGTGCCGTTCACCGGCCAGTCCGCGGATATTCGAGCTGCATGGCCACGAAATCGGTGGTGCGCGTACCATAGCGAGCTGAAATATCTTGAAGAGCCTGGTCCAGCGCCTTCGCCGGCCGCGGGTCGACCATGACCGGCACCAGCCGCTGCGCCGGCCAGTCGGTGGCGATCTGATCGGGCAAGATACGGAGCCCGTCGCCGCTGACGACTGAGCCTTCCCTGCCCGCGAATGTGACCGCACCGGAGCGATAGGTGCGGGACCAGGCGTCGGCGACCAGTGCCAGCGACACTTCATCCATGCCTGGTGTCAGCCGGATACCGAGCTGTTCGTGATCGAGGAAAGCGAGCGTGTTGCCGATCGCCGTCAGTGCGAAGGAGCGGGTGAACTTGAAGGCGCTGCTGTCATGTCGCGCATCCCATTGTGCCAAGCCCAGATCGCGACTGACGGCTTCGGCCTTGTCCCGGCCGGCAATAGCCTCGATCAGGGTCAGCATCATCGGCATCGAGGCGGTGATCCCGGTGGTCGTTGCAACACCCCGATCGACGACGAAGCGGCGGTCGGCGACATAGCGGATCGTCGGATGTTCTTCGCTGAGCTCGCTGAGGGAATACCAATGTGTCGTCGCCCGCTTGCCGTCCAGCAGCCCGCTGGCGCCGACCACCTTGGCACCGGCGCAGATGCCGATCACCGTAGCGCCCTTGGTCGCCTGGCCTCTGATCCATTTCAGCACGCCGGCGTCATCGTCGCGCATCATGGCCGGAACGATGACGTAGTCGGCGCCGTCGGGGTGCCCGGCGTCGAACGCTGCCGTCGTCGCATCGGGCTCAATCTGCAAAGCCGGATGCAATTTCATCGGTCCAGGCAGCGTTGCGAGCGCTACGACATCGGCGACATCGGCGCGCCGCAAGATGCCGTAAGGCATGAGATAATCGGTGGTTTCGGTGCCGTCATTGATGCCGATGATCGCGATCAAGGGGCGCTGGCGCTTCGGCGGCTTCAATGCCGCGAGCGTTGCCTCAGCCTCCTTGGCATCGATTGCCGGCTGAGCGGCGGCCAGGGCTCCCGCCGGCAGCGACAGCAGCCATGCGCCACCCACCGCGAGGAGGATCAGCACGACGCCCAGACCACTCCACAGCATGATACGCAAATTCATGGCTCAGTCCTCCGGATTAAGGCGCTTGACCATCAACCTAGCTCCACTAAGGCTTGTCTGAAATGACGTATATCGGGCAAAAACTGCCATGAGCCGTAATGTCGGAATCATCATCCACCCCGGCTTCCAATTGTTGGATGCGGCTGGCCCGGCGGCGGTCTTTGAGCTGGCGGAACATTTCAGCCCCGGAAGCTACACGCTCGAAATGCTGGCGCCCGGTGGCGGCGAGATGAGAGTTCGTCCGGCATGCGGCTTACAGCCCGGTCCTTGTTGATGGATGAGCAGCTGGACACGGCAATCATCTCCGGCGGCGAAATCATTCGCTCGATGGCTGCGGCGCAGGAGATCGTCACCTGGCTCCAGCGTGCGGGCGTGCGGCGAACGGCGAGCGTGTGCACAGGCGCGTATCTGCTGGCAGAGGCGGGACTTCTCGATGGTAGGCGAGCCACAACCCATTGGTGGAGCACGCACGACTTCGCGCGCCGCTATCCGAAGGTGAAAGTCTATGCGGAGCGCATCTTCATCAGGGACGGCAGCACTTGGACCTCGGCTGGAATTTCGGCCGGCATCGACCTGGCGCTGGCACTCATCGAAGATGATCTTGGTCCGACCGTAGCGCGTCGGGTTGCACAGCAGCTTGTCGTTCATCAACGCCGCCCGGGAGGCCAGTCGCAATTCTCCGCGCTTGTCGAACTCGGCGGACGGACCGGCCGCTTTGTCGAGCTGATCGAATGGATGCGCACCGCGCTGGCGCAACCATTGACCGTGGAGCGCCTTGCCGATCGCGCCGCCATGAGCCCGCGGCATTTTGCGCGCGCCTTCCTGGCAGAGACCGGCACCACGCCGGCCAAGGCCGTTGAACGGCTTCGCCTGGAGACCGCGCGGATTGCGGTGGAGACCAGCAACGCGCCGCTAGATCGCATCGCGGAGGACTGCGGCTTCGGTGACGCCGGGCGCATGCGCCGGGCTTTCCTGAGAAGCTTCGGCCAGCCACCGCAGGCACTCAGACGCGCGGGTGCCGTTTTCCGCTACGATGGCCGGTGAGTTCGTCCAACGCAATCACCTCGACCCAGCATCCAGAACCAATGGTCCAGCGGTGCGATTTTTTCCGCGCCTCGGTGAACCTTCCCGCGCGTCACGACGACGAATATCTGTCCGGGTCGGGTTTGCCCGGTCGGTGTCTTCTGTCGGATGCGTCCAGGGCTGGGGCGGGCGTCTCACGCCACGCTGATACCGTCTCAGGTCAGGCCGTCTCGTTGGACCCTGGTTTCGGCATGAACCTCACCCGGAAAACCCCGCTTCGGCGGGGTTTTCTGCGTTTCGTCCTGTGAACGCAATAAACATGATAATGATAGTTAACTTTTGTTAACTTGACTTGATGGGAGCCATCGGGCGTTTGCGAGGGGTCATCACAACAACAGGAGCTACGATGTCCGTAACCACCGACGCTTCCCGCGGCAGACTGATCATTCCGGCGCTTGGCCGCCTGTGTTCGTCGCTGCACGATGCCGGCGAAACTGTGCTGCGCGTCGTGGCCGGCGCGTTGCTCACCGTCCATGGCTCGCAGAAGATCACCAATCCTTTCGGCGCCGCCGAGATGGTCGAAGGCCTCGGCTTCTATCCCGGCGCCTTCTGGTCGCTGCTTCTGGCCTGCACTGAGTTTTTCGGCGGCATCCTGATCGCCATCGGGTTTTTGACGCGCCCGGCCGCTTTTGCCGGCCTGTTCGTGCTGCTGGTGACGGTCTGGTTCCACTGGGTGACGATGGGCCAGGGTTTTTCAGGGGCCGAAAAGTCGCTTTTGTGGGCGGCGATCCTGCTCTTCTTCGTCATTCGCGGCGGCAACCGGCACTCGGTCGACGCCCGCATCGGCAAGGCATTCTAACAAGCTTTCGAGAGGGGTGGCAGCGACCACGCGTCACCCTTTGCCTTTGGCGCAAAACCGACTATGAAACGGCTTCAGCCAAGCCATCTGGAATGTGCGCCGGAGCCAGCCATGACCGAAATCCTGCAGACCCCAAAGCTCGTCGTCGTCTTTGGCGGGTCGGGCTTTGTCGGCCGCCATGTCGTGCGTGCGCTGGCGAAGCGCGGCTACCGCATCCGGGTCGCCTGCCGGCGGCCCGATCTTGCCGGCCATTTGCAGCCGCTCGGCAATGTCGGCCAGATCCAGCCGGTGCAGGCCAATGTGCGCGTGCGCTGGTCGGTCGACCGTGCCGTGCAAGGCGCCGACCATGTCGTCAACCTTGTTGCCATCCTGCATGAGACCGGCCGGCAGAAATTCAACACCGTTCACGAGTTTGGTTCGCGCGCCGTTGCCGAGGCCGCACGCTCGGTCGGTGCCGGGCTCACCCACATTTCAGCACTTGGCGCCGATGCGGACTCCGAATCGGACTACGCGCGCACCAAGGCGCTTGGCGAGAAGGCCGTGCTGGAGACGATCGCCGACGCGGTGATTTTCCGGCCGTCGATCAATTTCGGCCCAGAGGACGGCTTCTTCAACCGCTTCGCCAACATGGCGCGCTATTCGCCTGTGCTGCCGCTGATCGGCGGCGGCCAGACCAAGTTCCAGCCGGTCTATGTCGGCGACGTTGCCGAAGCGGTGGCGCGCTCGGTCGACGGCAAGATCGGTGGCGGCCAGATCTACGAGCTTGGCGGCCCCAACGTGCTCACCTTCAAGGAGTGCATGCAAGAGCTGCTCACTGTCATCGAGCGCAAGCGCCTGCTGGTTCCGGTGCCGTGGTGGGTGGCCAACATCCAGGCCTCGATCCTCGGCCTGTTGCCCAATCCGCTACTGACCAAGGACCAGGTGATGCAGCTGCGCGAGCACAACATCGTCTCGGAAGCCGCCACCAAGGCCAACCGGACACTCGCCGGGCTTGGCATCCAGCCGCAATCGATCGCGACGATCCTGCCCAGCTACCTCTGGCGCTTCCGCGCCGCCGGCCAGTTCCAGCAGCGCAAGCCCGCAGCATAAGCCCCGGGCGCGTTGAGGTCCAGGTCAGGCCGGCATCACCTGAATACCGGCACGCCTAGCGGGGCGTGACCTGCATCGGCAACCCGCCTTGCGGCTGTGTGGTCAGTTTCTGCACCGGCCAGGGCTTCGTGTCAGCGGTCGTGTCGAAGCGGAAGCGCGACAACAGGATGGCGAGCGCGATGATCGCTTCCTGCATGGCGAAACTCGCCCCGATGCAGACGCGCGGACCCGCACCGAACGGCAGATACTGGAAGCGGTCGATTTTTTCGCGATTTCCCGGGTGGAAGCGCTCGGGCAGGAAGGCATCGGGCCTGTCCCATAGCTTCCTGTGGCGATGCACGACCCAGGGCATCACCAGCACGGCCGCGTGCTTGGGGATATAGAGATCCTTCCACATCTCCGGCTCGATCGGTTCGCGGTTGATCGACGGCGCCGGCGGATAGAGCCTGAGCGCCTCGTCGAAGGCGGCGCGCATCAGCGGCATGGCATCAAGCCACTTCGTCGGATCGGATTCGCGCGCCAGCACCTGGTCGATCTCTTGCTCGACCCGGTTGCGCTCCCATGGCGATTCGGCGAGGCAATAGAGCGTCCAGCCCAGCGCCCGCGCGGTGGTCTCATGGCCGGCGCCGATGAAGGTGATGATGTTGTCCTCGACTTCCGCTCGTGTCAGCCCCTCCGGACCCTCGGCCTTGAGCAGCAGCGTCAGGAAATCCTGTGGCACACCATCGGGGTCACGCCTGACCCTCTCTTCGCGCATCTTGACCGTATCGGTCACGATCTTGCGGAAATAGGCCATGGTCTTGCGGCCGCGGATGCGGGTGAGCCGCGGCAGCCAGTCGGGCGCGCGCAACAGGTCGAGCGGATCGACACGGCCCATGGTTTCGAACAGGCGGTCGATTTCATTGGCAAAACTGCCCGGCTCGCCAGCGATCTCGCCAGAGAACAGTGTCTCGGCGAGGATGTCGTAGGTGAGCAATGTCATGTCATGGGCGATGTCGGATATGCCGCCCTCTTCATAGCGGGTGACGAACTCCTTCGCGCGTTTCAACATCGGCTGGGCGAAGCCGAAGATGTGGCGCGGCGTGAACACCGGCGCCATCGCCTTGCGGGAGCGCTTCCAGACCTCGCCCTCGGCGGTCAGCAAGCCATCGCGCAGGATCGGGCGCAGGATCTTCTGGCGCACCGTCGCCATCTTGTAGTTCTTGGCGTTGTCGACGAGCACATGGCGGATGAGGCCGGGATCGTTGGCGACGATCAGATGGCCACCAACGCCATTCGCAGAAATCCAGGGCTCGTTATAGGTATGCTCGCCCCACAATTCGAGCGGATTGCGGTAGACGATCCGGATCATCTCCAGCGTCGAAGGCGGCGTCGTGCGCGGCTTCGGTGCGGGGGGAACAAAGGGGGCGGGCTGAATGTCCATGAAGTGCTCCGCTGCTCCCATCAATGTAGTGGCTGGCACCCCGGACGTCCATGTGACCGAACGGCAGACCGAACCACGCTAGCAGGACGCGAAGACAGACAGTCTGTTCATCCGATCGTGACCGCTCCGCCAGGTGACCCGCCTTGCCCGCCGGGATGCTCTGCCGTAGTGACAGTCACCAACAGATACCGCCTGACAAAGGAGCCTGCCTTGAAGCACCAGTTGAACATCATCATCGGCAGCACGCGGCCCGGCCGCGCCGGCCCGGTTTTTGCCGAGTGGCTGGCGACTTTCGCGCGCGAGCATGGAAAATTCGAGCCGGTGCTGACCGACATCGCCGCGTTCCACCTGCCGGTGCTCGACGAGCCGCATCATCCGAGGCTTGGCAACTACCAGAACGATCATACCAAGGCCTGGTCGAAGGCGATCGATGCCGCCGACGCCTTCGTCTTCGTCGCGCCGGAGTATAATTATTTCGTAGCACCCGCGATCGTCAACGCGATCGACTACCTCGCGCGCGAATGGAAGTACAAGCCGGCCGCCATTTTCAGCTATGGCGGCGTCTCCGGCGGCCTGCGCGCGGCGCAGGCGCTGAAGCCGCTGCTGACCTCGGTGGGTGTCATGCCGATCTCGGAAGGCGTCGCACTGCCGATGTACCAGAAACTGCTCGACGAGAATGGCGCCTTCAGCGCCAGCGACCAAGTGACCGGTGGCGCCAAGACGATGCTGGACGAACTGTTGCGCTGGAGCCAGGCGCTGAAGCCGATGCGCACTGCCTGAGGGAGCCGGTTTTAGCCGACTCCCCGGCTTGCTCGCGCCATAAAGAGGTGGAATGGTCAGCAAACGACTGAGCCGGGGGGCGGTTCGACGTGCGTTTGCTGTTTGCCTTGCTGCTGTTCTTGTCGGCTACCGCCACAGCGGTGGCGGAGCGGCGCGTGGCATTGGTCATGGCAGAAGACGACTACCGGATGGTTCGGCCACTGGCCAATCCCATCCATGACGGCGAGGCTATGGAAGCGGCGCTGAAGAAGCTCGGCTTCGAAGTCGTGCTTGAAACCAACCGTGATCTCAGGCGCATGCGGCGCGCCCTCGACGATTTTCGCGACGACGCCAAGGGTGCCGATGTGGCGCTGGTCTACTTCTCCGGCCATGGCGTCGAAATCTCCGGCGACAACCGGTTGCTGCCGGTCGACGCCGACGCCTCCTCACTTGATCAACTGGACAAGACCAGCCTGCCACTGGAGGAAGTGCGCGCTGCCGTGGCCGCCACCGCCAAGGTCGGGCTGATCGTGCTCGACGCCTGCCGCAGCGACCCGTTCTCGGCAAGCAGCGGCGACGGTCGCGGCGTGACCGCGCTGACCAAGGATGTCGCCGACAAGGTCAAGCCAGGCCTTGGCCGCGTCGGGCGAGCGGAAAACATCCTATTTGCTTTCTCGGCCGCACCCGGCGAGACGGCTGCCGACGGAACCGGCGAGAATTCGCCGTTCACGACGGCGCTGACCAAATATCTCGGCACGGACGGGCTGGAAATCCGCTCGGTGCTGACCTTGGTGCAGCAGGAGGTTTATGACCTTTCCCGCGGCAAGCAGCTGCCTTATGTCGAAAGCGGCCTGCCAAAACTGTTCTTCGCCGCTGCCGCCAAGGAACAGCTGCCGGAGCGCGAACGGCTGCTGCTGGCCATGGCCGATGTGACGCCGGAAATGCGCGGCGAGGTCGAGCAGATCGCCAGCGATGCCGACATGCCGCTGGCGCCGCTCTATGGCGCGCTGCTGTCGAAGGATCTTGGCTCGCTCGGTCCCGAGCAGCGCTCCGCCAAGCTCAGGGAAGCCGCCGATGCCTTCGTCAAGGTGCAGCGGGAAATGACCACGCTGGCCTCGGGTGACCCGGAGGTGACGCAGCTGCGGCAGGAAGCGGAACGGCAGCTCTCGCTCGGTGCTTTCGATGCCGCTCGCGCCAAGCTCGCTGAGGCAGCGGGAATAGACAAGGATTCGCGCCAGCGGCTCAAGGCCAATTATGTGGAACGCACGCTTTCGGAAGCGGCAACCCATTCGCTGGAAGGCGGCGCGGCAAGCGCCCTGCTCAGATACCAGCTGGCCGCGGATGGCTATGAGAAGGCGACAGCGCTCTATCGCGAGGTTAATGGCGAAGACATTCCGGCTGACGATCGGCTGCAGCAGCTCATCACGCTGGCCCGGCTTGGCGATGTCTATACGACGCTGGGCAGGCTGGATGAAGCCGCCAAGGCCTACAAGGAATGGAACGAAAGATCGACAAAGCGTGCCGGCATCGATCCGACGAATGTTGTCTGGCAGCGGGATGTTTCGCTCAGTCTGGACAAGATGGGCGATACCGCCGTTGCCCAGGGCAAGCTCGGCGATGGCCTTGCCGACTACCAGGCATCGGCTGATATCGCCGAGAAGGTGGCTGCCGCGGCTCCGGCCGAGCTCGAATGGCAGAGCGATCTCTCGTTTAGTTACGACCGGATCGGCTATGTCATGCGCTCACAAGGCAATCTCAAGGACGCGATGCCCTACTACCAGAAGGCGCTGGAGATTTCCAAACGGGTTGCCGGACTCGAACCCGACAACATCGTCTGGCAGCGCCGGCTCGGTGTGGCCCACGATACGATCGGTGACGTGCTCATCATTGAGGGCGACTACAGCCGGGCGCTCGACGCCTTCAGTTCGGGCTTTGCCATATGGCGGAAGTTGACGGAGCTGGATCCCACCAATCTTACCTGGCAACGCGACCTGTGCGTCTCCTACACCAAGATCGGCGACAGTTTGCAGATATTGGGCGAATACAAGGAGGCGATCGTTTCCTATCAGGCCGGCCTGGCCGTGAGTTCGGCCCTTGCCAGCGCCGATCCCGAAAATCTCGAAGGCCAGCGCGATCTCGCGATCCTGCATGACAGCATCGGCGACGCGCAGCTCAATCTGCAGGCAAATGCAGAGGCTCTCGCCGCATTCAACGAGGCCAACCATATCTGGGAAACGCTGGTCGCCACCGACCAGAGCAACACGCGGTGGCTGCGCGATCTCGAAATCAACTACAGCAAGCTGGGCGACGCGCATCTGGCGAATGGCGAGCCGGAAGCAGCTCTGTCCGCCTACAAATCGGCACTCAATGCATCTCTAGCCCTCACCGGAAACGACGCCAGCAACAGCCTCTGGCAACGCGATCTGGCGATCAATTGCGGCAAGATCGGCGATCTCCTGGCAAGATCGGGCAACAAGGATCTCGCTGCCCAATTTTTCCAGCAGTCGCTCGACATCTCCGCACGCTTCTCTGCCATCGATCCGGACAATTCGATGTGGCTGCGCGATATGATCATCGACCATTTCAAAATGGCCGAGATGGGCCTTGATGTCCGTTCCAATTTGACGACGGCCCTCAAGATTGCGTCCGACATGCAGCAGGCCGGCATCCTCTCGCCCACGGACGCCTGGATTCCAGATGAATTGCGCAGACGGCTCAAGCTGCTGGATGCGCCAGCCAAATAACGAAGCTGGCACCGGAAACCCTGGCGGGTAACGCTGCCTGAAAAAGCCGGCTTTCGGCCTGGCTTGCTCGCGCCATAAAGAGGTGGAATGGTCGGCAGGTGACTGAGCCGGGGGCGGTTCGACTTGCGCTTGCTGTTTGCCTTGCTGCTGTTCTTGTCGGCTACCGCCACAGCGGTGGCGGAGCGGCGCGTGGCATTGGTCATGGTAGAAGACGACTACCGGATGGTTCGGCCACTGGCCAATCCCATCCATGACGGCGAGGCTATGGAAGCGGCGCTGAAGAAGCTCGGCTTCGAAGTCGTGCTTGAAACCAACCGTGATCTCAGGCGCATGCGGCGCGCCCTCGACGATTTTCGCGACGACGCCAAGGGTGCCGATGTGGCGCTGGTCTACTTCTCCGGCCATGGCGTCGAAATCTCCGGCGACAACCGGTTGCTGCCGGTCGACGCCGACGCCTCCTCACTTGATCAACTGGACAAGACCAGCCTGCCACTGGAGGAAGTGCGCGCTGCCGTGGCCGCCACCGCCAAGGTCGGGCTGATCGTGCTCGACGCCTGCCGCAGCGACCCGTTCTCGGCAAGCAGCGGCGACGGTCGCGGCGTGACCGCGCTGACCAAGGATGTCGCCGACAAGGTCAAGCCAGGCCTTGGCCGCGTCGGGCGAGCGGAAAACATCCTATTTGCTTTCTCGGCCGCACCCGGCGAGACGGCTGCCGACGGAACCGGCGAGAATTCGCCGTTCACGACGGCGCTGACCAAATATCTCGGCACGGACGGGCTGGAAATCCGCTCGGTGCTGACCTTGGTGCAGCAGGAGGTTTATGACCTTTCCCGCGGCAAGCAGCTGCCTTATGTCGAAAGCGGCCTGCCAAAACTGTTCTTCGCCGCTGCCGCCAAGGAACAGCTGCCGGAGCGCGAACGGCTGCTGCTGGCCATGGCCGATGTGACGCCGGAAATGCGCGGCGAGGTCGAGCAGATCGCCAGCGATGCCGACATGCCGCTGGCGCCCCTTTATGGCGCGCTGATCGGCACCGACACCAGCCATTTGTCGGCGGACAGCCTGAACGCCCGGCTGCGCGAGGCGGCCGACGCCTTCGTCAAGGTACGCAGCGAAATGAAGACGCTTGCCTCCGACGACCCGCAGGTGACGGAGCTGCGCCGGCAGGCCGAGGAGCAGCTTTCGCTCGGCGCCTTCGATGGCGCCCGCGCCCTTCTCGCCAAGGCCGCCGACATCGACAATGTTTCGCGTCAGGCGCTGAAGGTCAATTTCGTCAGCCGCACCCTGTCCGAGGCCGCGACGCGCTTCCTCTCCGGCGGTGCGGCGCGCGCCGACCTCGACTACGCCACGGCCATCAGTGACTATGAATCGGTGCTGGCGCTGTATGGCGAGGCCGGGCAGACCTCGCTCAACCTGGAACAGGCCGACCGCCAGAGCCGCACGCTGGAGGAACTCGGTATTCTATATACGACGGCGGGCAATGTCGAGGCGGCCGGCCGCGCCTTTACCGCGCTCGTGGCCAACCTCGAGCAGCGTTCGCGTCAGGAAACCGATCCCAGCGTCAAGCGCGATCTCGCCATCAGCCATATCAAGCTCGCCAACACTGAGATGGCGCAAGGTGACCTGCCGACCTCGCTGGAAAACTATGAGGCGGCCAGGGATATGCTGCAGGATCTGACCGCAAGCGTGCCGGACAAGAAAGGCTGGCTCGGCGACCTTGCCATGGCCAATGACAAGATCGGCAACGTGCTGGCGACGCAAGGCAATCTGGGCGCGGGGGCCAAGGCCTATCAGCAAAGCCTGTCGATCAAGCAGCAGTTGGCCGATGCCGAGC